>JAVVVE010000010.1:0-78767 GCA_036652815.1 Lachnospiraceae bacterium | reverse complement strand
TGCTGTCAAGCTGCTGGGGTTATTCGCCTGTATGACGGGGCGGAAGCCTATATCCTTTACATCAAAACCGCTAATCTCTTCGTGTCCCCACGCTGATGCACTGCTCCCGCCACGCACTGCACGATGGCCGTAACCACTTTGGGATTCATCCTGCCCCCATGTGCGTTTAATATAATCTCCGATGTAAGCAGGATTTATTTTTCGAATTACGTCCCATTCGTTATTATTCGGTAATGCTCCATCCGAACCAGATTGAGTTCCCACACTCAAGGAGCGCAGCGTGAAGTTTGCAATAACGGAATTCTCTCCAAAAATGAGTCCGCCTGAATTTAGTTCGTCCCAGTTTTTCTCTTGGCTGATGTTACGAGGTGACAGAAACAAGGTGCGGTTACCTGTAATCGTTGAATATCCGTATTCATCATAGTTATATGCATTTATTGTACCCACATAGGTAAATGGCACATATTCCAAGCCTGTATCCGGCAAAGATTGGTTGATATTATTGAAAGAGCCATACAAGCTGGATAGGTCAAAATAATAGGTGTTGCCTTGAGATAGACCGGCTCTCGCATCGCGTGCCTGTCTGCCTACCATCACCTGGATGACCGGTAGAGTAACACCTTCCGCTAAGACATAGCCCTCCGGCAGCACGGCGGTGTAGATTACCTTGCTGTTTTGGTCGGGGGTATATTCTTTGTCGCCTTTCCAAGTCACAGGCACTTTTTCCTGTGTTGTTTCACCGGCGGTGTTATTCTCCGGCTTCGTATCGGCAGGTTTTTCTGTAGAAGGAGCTTCCGCATTCGGCTTTTCCGCAGAAGGAGCTTCGACATTCGGCTTTTCCGTAGAAGGAGCTTCCGCATCCGGCTTTTCCGCAGGTGGAGCTTCGACATTCGGTGCGGGTGCTGGTGCAGGTGCCGGCTCTGCGGCAGGTGCGGCTGCAAGCTCAGCTACTGGTGCCGGCTCGGCTGCAGGCGCCGGCTCGGATGCTGTCTGTGCCACAGGCTCGGCTGCAGGTGCGGCTACAGGCTCAACGGCCGGTGCGGAGTTTGATGGCTCTTCCGCAGGAGCAGAACTAGACGGTTCTTCCGCAGGAGCAGAGCTGGATGGCTCTTCCGCAGGAGCGGAGCTGGATGGCTCTTCCGCAGGAGCGGAGCTAGTCGGCTCTTCTGTAGGAGCGGAAGTGGTCGCCTCTTCCGTCGGTGCGGTGGTAGTCGGCTCTTCCGCAGGCGGGGTGGTATTGGTGGTAGTCTTTTCCACCGTCACGCCCAGCTCAGTGGGCAGCTTAACCTCCTCAAAGGGTGTATGCAGCTTGACGTTTAATGTATAGCTATACCCCCCCCCGGCAAAAGATACGGACTTTAAAAAGCCCTCTCCCAACTCGTCAAATGCGGTAATAGTACGTTCGGTTGTCAGGGTACTACCTGCGTCAAGGGGTGTGTCCCCCTCAGTCGCAAATGCGGTCATCGGAAACGAGGTAAGTACCATCGCCACCGACAATGCAAGGGATAATATCCTTGTGCTTAGCTTCTTGTGTTTTTGCATAATCTCTTTTCTCCTGTTATAAATGATTTATTTTAAAAGTTTTTCTATTTTTTTCCCATCATACAACATACAACACGAAGTGTCGGGAAAGCGTCGGGGATTCGGAATAGTGTAATTTGAAAAGCCCCGTATTTATGCGGGTTTACTTGTTATCGCAAATATTTTAGTAAAATTTAATATTTTTTTTATTTCACACACAAAAAAAGGGGGAGGAATACTGACTTAGAATGAATAATGTTTACGTATATTTTTTGCTTTCTATGGATAAAATATCTAGGGAGCTGTTCAAGAAAACAGATAAGAAGATAGGATGTTCAGGAGGACTGACTATGATTGGATTTATCATTGCACTATTGTCCGGTGCATTAATGAGTATACAGGGGGTATTCAATACCGAGGTAACAAAAACATCCGGCATCTGGGTTACCAATGTATTTGTTCAGTTGACCGCATTGCTGATATGCATCGCTGCATGGCTCATCACCGATCGTTCTTCCGTACGAACCATATGGCAGGTAGAGCCAAAATATATGCTCTTAGGTGGTACCATCGGTGCTGTCATTACTTATACGGTCATCAAAAGTATGGAGCTGCTTGGACCCGCCAAAGCAGTTATGCTCATCGTTATCGCTCAATTATTGGTTGCCTATCTCATCGAAGTACTGGGGCTCTTCGGTGTAGAACGCCAAGACTTCCAATGGAGCAAAGCATTTGGCATGGCAGTGGCTATCCTCGGTATTATTATATTTAAGTGGCAGGGGTAATTGATGATTCCCCCGTCACTTGTTTCATGATCTGATCTGAAAGTTGTTTTAATTGTACTTCTACATCTTCTCCTGTCCATATTTTAGTAAAAGCAATCTCCAATTGTACCCAAAAGTTACTGGTCTCAATCATCTTTGGCATAGGAACAGAACATTGATATTCGTTCATAACCTGTGCTACCTTAGGATTCTCATAAGATACTTTTAATTGTGCTGCCACTTTTCCGGTTTGCGGATAGAGATCCTCAATATGGTTGCATACCAGATATTTGGCGAACTCATTCGCCGCTGCTTTTTGTGTAGAATATCCATTTACAACAACCGCATTGGTGACAGAGAGTCCTTTCGTCTTTAAGGTTGCATTTAGGTTAGGCAGTGATGCGATCTCGTATTCATATGGAAAGGTACCATCTGCTTTCGCTTGCTCTATCTTTGCGATAGCATCTGTTGTGACCACACTAAATACAATCTTTCCATCGAGGAATTCCTGCAATACTGAATCGTAAGTCACTTCCTTTGTATCAATCGAAAAGAATTGATTCAGGTTCTGATAGATACGCAGTGAATCAATCGTATTCTGATTATAGATATCTATGGTATGTATATCATCTCCGGCTGTTCCCCCTACGTTCATATAATTGCCCACAAAAAAATAGTTATAAAAGATATCTGAAACATCCCATTTAAAGACAGCTTCTACTGTCTCAGGCGGATCATATTCATCTGCTAAAGTCAGGATATCTTCCATGGTGTTTGGAATCGTATCCGGCATATAGGTCTTATTATAAAGTAGCATCGCTGTCTCATAATAAAACGGATAGCCAATGATCTTGTCTTGATAGGTAACTGCTTGAATCGCTGTTTCCGGATAATTAAGTGCGGTACAGATGCCTTTTGTATCCTGCACTTCACATGCCAGTCCTGCCAGATATGCTTTGCCCAGCATATCATTACTTGTGATATACAGATCCGGCATAGGTATCGATGGATCCAAAGAAGCCGCATTGATCTCTTCAAGATATTCCAGTCCACTTTTGAGCTCCGGAATCACCCTGACATGATGTTCTTCTCCATAAGCAATCGCAACTTTATTGACATAATTACTCAATGCTTCATCTGCATACCAAATACGAATCGTATGCAACGGCACCGCCATTCCAGCCATATCGCCGGACTGTGCCGTAAATCCTTTGGATCCCAGACAGACCACCACGATTAATCCGCATAATAAACAGCATATCTCTATCACTCTATTTCTAACTTTCATATTTTTAGACCATTTTCCTATTTTATTTGTATCCTATAAGCATTCCTTTAGGATGGTAATCATCTCATCCACATGTTCTCGTTTTATAATCAATGGCGGTACAAAACGAAGGATATTAGGGCCTGCGTTGATAAGGATCAGACCTTTCTCCAGTGCTTTGGTAATCACTGCACCTACCGGTTGTTTACACACTAATCCCTGCATCAAACCCACACCACGTCTGGCTTCGATTTCATCATACTCTTGCACCAGTTTATCCAATTGCTCTTCCAGATATCCACTAACCTCGTTCACATGTTCTATTATATGGTTCTCTTCAAATAAATCAAGCACTTTATTGATGGCTGTACAGGCCAATGGATTACCGCCATAGGTAGTGCCATGATCTCCACCGGTAAGAGAATGTCCGGCGACTCTCTCCGTCATCAGAAATGCGCCCACAGGCACACCACAACCGAGTGCTTTCGCCGTCATCATAATATCCGGTTTTACGCCACTTCGCTGCCACGCAAACATCGTACCCGTTCGTCCCATTCCACACTGGATCTCATCTAACAGCAGGAGAATATCTTTCTCCTCACACAAGGCTTTGACTTGTTGTAAAAAAGAGTCGGTTGCCGGATAAAGTCCACCCTCTCCCTGTACAGTTTCCAGGATAATCGCACAAGTTTTATCGTTTACCTGTGCCAGCACACTCGCATAATCATTCAATTCGGCAAAACGTATCTGTCCAATCATCGGTTCAAAGGCTTCTCTGTATTTGGGATTCCCTGTCACCGATAAAGCCCCCATCGTCCTGCCATGGAAGGAGTGATTCATTGCAATAATCTCGTGATCGGTTCTTCCATCTTTGAGATAAGCATACTTTCTGGCAGCTTTAATCGCTCCCTCGACTGCTTCTGCACCGCTATTGGTGAAAAACACTCTGTCCATTTCAGATATCGCCGTAAGTCTCTTTGCAGCCTCAATAGCCGGCATATTATAGTAATAATTGGAAGTATGAATCAGCTTATCAATCTGTGCTTTTAAAGCATCATTATATGCTGCATTGCCATAGGCTAATGCAAACACTGCAATCCCCGATACAAAATCCAGATATCGTTTTCCTTCAATATCATAGAGATAGACTCCTTCCCCTTTCTCCAAAACAACTTGATAACGATTATAAGTATGTAATAGTACCTGTTCTGCTTCGTCAATATATTGTTGCATCATAAAGTGCTCCCTTCACTATCCGGAAGAATCACAGTTCCGATTCCTTCATTGGTAAATATCTCCAACAAGAGACAATGTGGGATCCTGCCATCCAGAATATGAACTCTCTCTACTCCTTCTCTGACGGCCTGCGTACAATTGGTTAATTTTGGCAGCATTCCACCGGTCAACTGTCCTTCACTGATCAATTGCTCTGCTTCCGATACTGTTATTCTTGATACAAAAGTGGACTTATCATTAAAATCTCGATACAGACCTTCTATATCTGTTAAAAAGGCCAGTTTTTCTGCTCCGATTTCTTTGGCTACTGCACATGCCGCATCATCTGCATTGATATTATAAGTATGATATTTCTCGTCCAAGCCAATCGGTGCAATAATCGGTAAAAAATCATTGTCTAGTAGGTCATGGATAATCTTGGGGTCTACTCTCTTAATATCCCCTACAAATCCAATATCCTGCCCATCTGAATATTTTTTATCAACCGTCAGCAGTCCACCGTCTTTGCCACTGATACCCACCGCCTTAATGCCCAGTTCTTCCATCATCGTCACCAAATGCTTATTGACCTTACCGAGTACCATCTCTGCCAATTCCATCGTTTCCTCATCTGTCACACGCAGACCATTGATGAACTTAGATTCTCCGCCGACCTTACCCACCCAGCGACTAATCTCTTTTCCTCCGCCATGTACAATAATCGGTTTAAATCCAACCAGTTTAAGCAGTGCCACATCTTTCATGACATTCTTTTGTAATTCTTCATTCGCCATCGCACTTCCACCATATTTTACCACGATAACCTTACGATTAAACTTCTGTATATAAGGCAGTGCTTCAATAAGCACCTCTGCCTTGTGTAAAATGGCATCCATATCCTTCTGTTCCATTTTATGACTGTCCATCCTGTTCTCCTTTTCTTCTTATTCTATCGCTACTTTTTATGTCATCAGCATTCTTATGATCTGTAGTCTGCATTTATTTTGACATAATCGTAGGTTAAATCGCATCCCCATGCCGTAGCTTGTGCACTGCCCGACTGCATATCGACGATTACCGTGACTTCCGGCTGCGATAAAATCTTCGTCGCCTCTTCTTCGCTATAATCTGTTGCCACGCCGTTCTTAAAGATCGGGATACTGCCGGCTTTGCTCTCAAAGAAAAGTACAACTTTGTCCGGATCAAATTGTGCACCCGAATATCCCATTGCACATAAGATACGCCCCCAATTAGCGTCATGTCCGAAGATAGCCGCTTTGGTCAGACTGGAACAGATGATAGATTTACTGATGATCTTTGCCTGTTCTTTGGTTTGTGCATGAATCACTTTTGCTTCAAAAAGGGCTGTGGCCCCTTCTCCGTCTCCTGCCATCATCTTAGCTAACGTTGTATCAATCTCATGAAGTGCTGCAAGGAAACACTCGTAATTCTTATCCTTTTGGGTGATCATCTGATTGCCGGCCGCCCCATTGGTCATTAGGAGCAGTGTATCATTGGTCGATGTATCGCCATCTATCGATATCATATTAAAAGTATCCTGTACATCCGTGCTTAATGCTTCCTGTAATAATTCTTTGGAGATCGAAATATCGCTCGTCACAAATCCCAGCATCGTACCCATGTTAGGGTGAATCATGCCTGAACCTTTGCACATACCACCTACCGTAACGGTAATACCATCGATTACAATCGTAACTGCCGCCTGTTTAGACTTGGTATCAGTTGTCATGATGGCCTCTGCCGCCTGAGTGCCGGCCTCCAAAGTTGCTTTTTTGTGTGCTGCCAGTTCCCGAACGCCCACTTTGATCTTCTCTATCGGGAGCTGCATCCCTATGACACCCGTAGACCCCAGCAGCACTGCATTTTGCGGAATCTGCAAAGCCTGTGATACAGCAGCTGCTGTTTGTTCGCAGTATTCATATCCTTGTTGCCCTGTACAAGCATTGGCAATGCCTGAATTGACTACGACTGCTTGTGCATAATGAGCATGTTGTACGACCTCTTTGTCCCAAAGGACAGGTGCCGCTTTTACTACATTACCGGTAAATACCCCTGCTACAGTGCATGGTCTCGTACTATAAATCATCGCCATATCCCGACGATTCTGATATTTGATATTGCCTTCTATTCCTGCTGCTTCAAACCCTGCTGCTGCTGTGACACCACCTGTTATCTTTGTTATCTCTTCCATTTCTGACCCTCTCTTTTATCTGTTAAATGCTTCTATATTCTGTGTATTTAATACAAAATCATAATAATTGAGATCCAGGCGTTCCGTCCATCCTATCTCATTCCAAAAAGCATTTCCGATGTCATTCTCTGTAAAAGCAATCAGCGACACCTTGCTAATCTGTTCTGCTTTCAGTGCTTCCATCGCCCTGACTACCATCTCTTTTCCAATCCCACGCAAACGATAAGCCGGATTGACACAGACATGATACAAGCACCCACGCCGTCCATCGTGTCCACACAGAATCGCACCCACGACTATCTCATCCTCCACTGCTACAACGCTGCACGCAGGGTTACGCATAAGAAATCGTGCTACTCCCTCACGGGAATCATCAATACTTCGGATGGAGAATCCCTTAATTGTCTGCCACAAAGCATATACCATATCATAATCTTCCAATGTCATTGTCCTAATCATTTCATAGAATCCCCACTTCTGCTATCCTGTGTGCCTATTTCCTGCCACTGCCAACGCAGGTAGGTAATGATATTGAAGGTTCTCCGTTCGGGTTTCTTCTTTCCAAGAAAGACGTAGAAATATTGATTCATCACAAAGATAATCAGAACCTCTGCGATGAGCATGAGCAGAATAATACCCAGCCAGTAACAATAATCCTTTGCTCTTGTAATAAACTGGTTGACCCACATAGAGATTGCTCCTGCATTTTTTAAGAGCATCCAATCCATATGCGTCGCCATAATAATCAGCGAATTGACACCAAAGAAAATCAGTGTCTTACATTGTCTTACATTTTTACAGATGAGTACCAATGCCACCGATCCGAGGCAGGCACAAGGAAAATACAGAAACACATTACAGAATACCATAAAATGCAAATCTGCCGTTCCATTGAGGATGCCAACCAGAATCGTAATCCCTAATCCAACGATACCGATGCCCAGTTCCGGCAGTGATATCTTATCGTGCTCCTTGAGGAACATCTTAACATAATAACCAAGGCATAAGAATATTCCAACGATAAAGCTTCTCGTAATCAACATCAATAGAAAGCTGAAAATCAGAAGCGGCATGCTGTGAAACCAAAACTGCTCTTGAAAAACAGGTGCAATGGCAATGGCGATACAGCCGGTTACCAGTGTAAAGGCAATCGTAACACGGTGCGTTGTGTGTTTGCGTATCGCCAAAAAGATAAGCTCCCCTAAAAACAAGGTTGGCAAAAACCACAAAACAGAAATGCCATAGAAGGAAAGGAAATGAATCAGCATCTTCTCTAGGAATACCATATCTACGACTTCCGGATGCATAAAATGATAGGTTCCATATACAATAAAATAAGACAGGCTAAACGTCAGATAAGGCAGCATCAGCGTTTTTAATTTACGCTTTACAATGGTCTTCATATCCTTCTGTTCTTCTCCAATATGCTGAATCAGCATCCCGGAAATCACAAAAAACAGTGGCATATGAAAAGATGCAAGTGCATTATACATATGATCTGTAATCAACTGGGAATGTCCCAAAACCACCAGAATAATACCGATTCCTTTTGCCATATCCAGATAAGTAATTCTCTTACGATTCATCTTCTACTCTCCTACTCTTTTCTTGTATGTCTAAAAACCGATGCGTCACGGAAATAGTGGAATAAGTCTCAGCCCCTCTGACTCCGGCAGTCCAAACATAAGATTCATGTTCTGTACAGCCTGTCCTGCGGCTCCTTTCACTAGATTATCCATGGCTCCCATCATGATGATTCGATTGGTTCTATGATCTATCTTGAAATTAACGTCCACATAATTGCTGCCCTCTACCCATCTCGTCTCCGGGCATACATCCCTCTTTAAGACTCTGACAAATGATTCCTGTTCATAATAGCGGTCATAGATCGCTTTGACCTCTTCATAGGTAACTGCCTTTGTCAATGCAGCATATGCCGTCACTAAGATACCTCTGTTCATCGGCACCAGATGAGGGGTGAAATTAATCACTACTTCTTTTCCGGCTGCCAGACTTAGCTGTTCTTCTATCTCCGGCGTATGTCTGTGTGTGGCAACTCCATAGGCTTTGATGTTCTCATTGACTTCACAATATAGATTATTTACCTTAGCACTTCTTCCCGCACCCGAAGTACCGCTTTTGGCATCTATAATAATCGAACTCGGATCGATGATACCCTCGCATACCAGTGGTCTTATGGATAACGTAGAACAAGTCGGATAACAACCCGGATTCGCCAGCAGTCTTGCACCTTTAATGGCTTCTCTGTTGACTTCACACAGGCCATAGACTGCCTCTGCTATATAGGCAGCGGATGGATGCGTAATACCATACCACTGCTCATATACAGCCACATCTTTGATTCGAAAATCAGCACTCAAATCGATAACTTTCGTCTGTGCCAGGATATCTTCCTTGATAAAGGAAGCACAATATCCCTGTGGTGTTGCTGTAAAGATAACATCAACCTTAGAAGCCAATGCTTCTATATTATCATCCATACAATCCATATCTACAATGTGAAACATATTCTGATAGACTTCACTATATGATTGATCTATGTAACTCTTAGAGCCAAGCCATACGATCTCTACTTCTTTATGTGCCATAAGCAGACGTACCAATTCTCCTCCGGCATATCCCGTCGCTCCTATAATTCCTACTTTAATCATAATGATATCGTATCCTCCTATCGATAACTTCTCTAGTGAATTGTAGCATAATTATTTAATTTTGTAACTATACAGTCGTATTCTCGATTTGTTGTTTTCTTTTTATTGCATAACTATACATCTTTATTTAATATTATGCAATATTTATTTATATTATGCATAATTATTGTTTGTATTCATTGTTTTATGCATGTTTTCCTACTTGCATTTCTTTTTTTAATGTTGTATATTAGAGATATAGTTGCATAAGCAACATTGACTAATATAAGGTGGAGGTTTTATGATGAAAGAAAAAGTAATTTTGGCGTACTCTGGTGGACTTGATACCACTGCAATTATCCCTTGGTTAAAAGAAAATTTTGACTACGATGTCGTATGCGTCTGTATCGATTGCGGGCAGGGAGAAGAATTAGATGGTCTCGAAGAAAGAGCCAAATTCTGTGGTGCAACCAAATTATACATAGAAGATGTCATCGATGAATTTTGTGATGAATATGTTGTTCCTTGTGTACAAGCCAATGCGATCTACGAGAATAAATATCTGCTCGGTACTTCTATGGCAAGACCTATCATTGCCAAACGTCTTGTTGAGATTGCACGTATCGAAGGTGCCACTGCTATTTGTCATGGTGCTACCGGTAAAGGCAATGACCAGATTCGTTTTGAGCTTGGTATCAAAGCCCTCGCTCCCGACCTCAAGATTATCGCTGCCTGGAGAAATGATGCCTGGACCATGAACTCACGGGAAGAAGAGATCGCATATTGTGAACAGCATGGCATTCACCTTCCTTTCTCTGCAGATTCCAGCTACAGTCGTGACCGTAACCTATGGCACATCAGCCACGAAGGACTTGAACTGGAAGATCCCTCCAATGAACCCAATTATGAACATCTCTTAGTCCTTGGCACGACTCCCGAGAAAGCTCCTGATCAAGGTGAATATGTCACGATGACATTTGAAGGTGGTATTCCAAAATCTGTAAATGGAAAAGAGATGAAGGTATCAGATATCATCAGAACTTTAAATACTTTGGGCGGAAAACACGGTATCGGTATCGTAGATATTGTAGAAAATCGTGTTGTTGGTATGAAATCCCGTGGTGTATATGAGACTCCCGGCGGAACGATTCTCATGGAGGCTCATCAACAATTAGAAGAGTTGATCCTGGACAGAGATACTTATACTGCCAAAAAAGATATGGGTAATAAACTAGCTGATATCGTATATGAGGGTAAATGGTTCTCCCCACTGCGTGAAGCTGTACAGGCATTTATCCAGTCTACGCAACAGTATGTAACCGGCGAAGTGAAGTTTAAACTGTACAAAGGTAATATTATAAAAGCAGGTACCTCTTCTCCTTACTCACTTTACAACGAAAGCATTGCTTCTTTTACGACCGGTGATTTATATGACCATCACGATGCAGAGGGTTTCATCAATCTGTTTGGGTTATCCTGTAAAGTACGAGCTATGAAAATGCAGGAAATAGAGAAGAATAAATAGAGGTCTGCATGGATGTATTGGTACTGATTATATTATATTTTATTGTTTTGAATCTGCTGAGTTTTGCAGTGATGGGGTTTGATAAATGGAAAGCGCGTAAACATCTATGGCGCATTCCTGAATCAACCCTATTCATATTAGCTATCATTGGTGGCAGTCCGGGTGCGATCGTTGGCATGTATACGTTTCATCATAAAACAAAACATGCCAATTTTGTATATGGCATGCCTGCTATTTTATTATTTCAATTATTAGTGATTGTTATTTTGTATTACTCTTCAATCAATTTTATTTTCATGTAATCCACTATACAGCACACCGGGGAGGGTTTCTATGCATATCGCTATCTGTGATGACAATGTTGCCGACCGTAAACAATTGGAACGATTACTAAAACGTGAATCCGATATTCGAATCCACACAACGGGCAATCTCTATGTGGATTCCTACGGAAACTGCCAGGCTCTTATGGATTCCCTGATTGATTACGATGTTTTTTTCCTCGATATTACACAGGATGACACAATCAATGGCTATGATGCCGCTGCTCTTTTACGAGATGCGGAGGTCACCGCTCCGATTGTATTATGCTCCTCCACAACCAATTATCAACTGATTAGCTGTTTTCTGCCTTCTATTTTTTATCTGGAAAAACCTATCTATCCTGATCGATTATCGGAACAAATAGATAACGCTTTAGAGATGAAGAAGCAGGCAAAACCTAGATTTGAGATTAGAGGCCGCACTAAAACGACCTATATTACAGCTGAAGATTTTCTTTATGCAGAAGCAGTTAATTATCATGAAGTTCTTGTTACCTTATACAATGGCACCCAAACTGACTTTTTGGATTCTATCGAAAATCTATGGCATCTGTTGGCTGCGCACCCTTCTATTATAGTGCTTCGCAATACTTATCTGGTAAATGTTGCCTATATCACAAAAATAACTCCATTTCGCATTACCCTGACGAATGGAACTAAGTTGTATATCAGTCCGGGAGAGCGAAAAGAGTTATTAAAATGTGTCAAAAATTATATGTTCTAACGATTATGCTGTTACAATAATACCGCCATCATTGGCATACATACTGCTGATTCCCGCAGTATCCAATATGATGACATCTTTCCACTGTGCTTTTGCTTCTAATAGTTCACGCACATAGTCTGCTCTCTCTGCACAATTGCAATGAGTTATCATTAATCTGCGTTCTTCTGTTTTATTATTATTTTCGGTAATATGACTCACTACATTATCTACCATCTTCTGTAAGGCTTTCTTAATACCAATCGCCTGACCTACTTGGATAATAGTCCCCTCTTCGGTAGCACCCATAACCGGCTTGATATTTAAAGTGGAAGCCACCAGTGCTTTAACTCCGGACAAACGTCCATTCTTACGTAAGGTTTCCAAATTATTCAGCACAAAATCCGTATTCATACTATCTCGATAAGCATCCAATTTTGCTGCTATCTCCTCAAAAGAGTATTTTCCCTCTTCTTCCAATTCCATAGCATGTAGCCCTATCTGTGTCTCGCCACAAGAAGCGGATCTTGAATCAATCACATGGATATCTTTCGCACCATAAGTCTCATGATACAGGTTCCGGCCAAGTACCGCACTATTATAGCTGCCACTTAGACTCGCGGATAGCGTAATCACATAGATATGATCTGCATCTACATGGTAAGCATCCATATAACGTTCCGGTGAAGGACAGGAAGATTTAGGACAAGTACTGCATGCAGCCACTTTTTGAAGGAATTCTGCTTGATTAAAATTCTCATCATCCATGACCTGATACTCGCCTACCTCAAGTCCTAACGGTACATTTTCAAAACGGCTGTCTTTTTTTAATGTTTCAGGTAATTCTCCACAACTATCTATTACAATCTTATAACTCATAGTAATAACCATGCCTTTCCTAAACTAACTTTTATATTACATGTAGTTTCTAATACTACATATAATAGCACAGTTGTCTATTCCTTGTAAAGTATAAATCTCCTAAATCCGTGAATCCGAATCAGGGAATCGCATCAAATGGTTGTATTCTAAGTAGGTTTCATACTATAATGTAAGTAATCGGTTCGCACCTTTATCAATCCATAAGTCCCGTTAAGAATGGAGCAAATTATGATATCCTTACAGATAACAGATATTAAGAATTTTATGAATCAGCTATTAGGCACTACCACCTTTGACTCCTTTTTGCTGGCAGAAGCCACGATTACGACTTACAACACTTTTATAATCGATGGACATATCATACCCGAATTCTTCATCAGCGAAGATTCCCTTGAAGAAGCTGACTCCACCACAGCCATACCTGAATTCTCCCGTTGGAGTGATATGCGTTCTCTCTGCTATCATCTCATCAAAGGAAAGCGAACGCCTGTTGGATTTCGAGTCATTCTGCATCTATCGAACGAGCAGACAAAAACCATCTTAGCCAAACATCCCGATCTCTGTCTGACAGAGTTAAAGGCATTGGTGCTAAATATAAAATATGATGGGCATGTGCTCACTTGCATCACCGCCACTGCTGTCCATACCTTTACACCGGATAAAACGATCGATAAACTATGGGACAACACTTTTAAGCAATTTCTGACAGCACATAAGATTGTCTTTGAAGAGCTATAGTTTCTCTATTTTTTCATTTTAGAGCGAAACAGCAAACTGGCTAAATAGCTGAAAATAAGTGCAGCACTGGTTCCTACCGCCCCGGCTTTCAATCCACCTGTGAACAACCCCAATATCCCTTCCTGTTCTACTCCCTCTTTAACGCCCTTCATAAGCACATTGCCAAACCCCAATAACGGAACCGTGGCTCCTGCTCCCGCATATTCTGCAAACGGTTCATACCATCCCAAGATACTAAGAATCGCTCCCGAACAGACTAGGAGCACCATGATCCTACCCGGCATCATCTTCGTTCGTTCCATTAACAACTGTACTACCGCACAAAGCAATCCACCCACCCAAAAAGCGTTTACATAATCCATCTTATATCCTCCTCGGTCAAACTACTGTACCTATAGTTTAAACCGATTATGGCGATGTTATGCATCTTCTATCCCGGAAATTATCATGGAAAGCCGACCCCAAAAGCAGTCCCCAAAGAGATGCAGACAGCATCCTTATATCCGGTATATTCAGCAGCCATGGCAGTACCATCGTGTACCATCGTGATCTTATAGCATTGACCTGTTGCTTCCTGTAATTCATGTACCAAACATAATGCATAATTATCTGCCACCAAGCGTAATTTACCATAACCACCTCGATTAACGATGCATCCCTGTTTGATATAATTAGCAATGCTGATGATGATTTCCTCTCCAATCTGTAATCCTTTGTTTTTCACTTCTTCTATGGTCGTCAAGATGATTTGCACAAAGGAGTGATGAAGCAAAACCGCCTCTTGTTGCTCTAACACCGGTTCTTTTACATCCCATGCTACATGTTTGGATAAAATATTATCTAAGATTCTGATATCTCTTTTTCCCATCTGATTGGTTCTCACATAACTTCGTTTAGTATACGTCTGACCAAAATCAAATAATAGATTTACCTTCGTAACATCTGTATGCTGCAAATAATGTGCACAGCCACGTAATCCGGCATAGGCAGAATCATTGCCGAGAATCAATTGATAACCCGGTTCTCCCGCATCAAAGAATACCTTCTCTGCATAACATTTCAGTGTTTCTCCCAGATACGAATTGGCCAATCCACCTACCAGAATCACAGTTTGTACTTGTTTCCAATAGTCCCAATGTTCTGTTGTCCAATCAGGTCTTGCTTCCCTGTCGCTACGATTACCTTGTTGAAGGCACAAGAAAAGAACTGCCAGTCGTTCTCCGAATATTCGCAGAATATCTGTTGCAGTTCTTCTTACCTCCACCTGATCACTGGATAAGCATTCTTCTAAATAATGTGGCAACATCTTCTCTTCCATAGAAAAGCGTGAAAGTGAAAGCTCCACTGCATGCTTCTTAATCTCTTCTATCATAAGATTCGTTGAGAAAATATCGATTGCTGATTTACCTGCAAGATTCTGATGCACCACATCAGTAGGCATCTTACCTATCACTACTTTATTAATAGAAGCCGTGATATCTAAAGTACCGTCCTTCATAAAAGGATTCTTCTTATTGATATCCATACTCCCTCCTAAATTGTGCCATTATAATGGATACATATGCCTATTCTATCACTGCGATAACTTCTACTTCGCATAAAACTGACTTTGGCAATTGTTTCACCGCAACACAACTTCTTGCAGGATTCTCTGTGAAATATTTGGCATAAATCTCATTAAAAGCTGAAAAATCTTCCATATCAGCTAAAAAACAAGTTGTTTTCACGACTTTTGTATAATCGGTTCCTGCCTCTTCTAATACAGCACCGATATTAATCATTACCTGTTCTGCCTGGTCTATAATACTAGTTCCTTTGATTGCTCCGTTTGCCGGATCAATCGGTATCTGACCCGATGAGTATAGCATATGATTGACGATAATTGCCTGTGAATAAGGTCCTATTGCTGCAGGTGCTTTGTCTGTACTGATTTTCTTTAACATGATAATATCCTCCTGTTTTCTATCTTTCTCATCCTATTGTAATTGAATTACTCATCAAATACAACCGTTACATAGAATCCTCGCTCATTTTGTTTGATTTCTTTTACAATACCCTGTTTTACTTTTAATTGTTCTCTGAATGGATAGTTCCCGGACATCGCCAAAGAGGGGTCTATGGTATAATAATAATTACTTGGTAAAACTCCCTCTGTTACTGTTACTTTCTGCCCTTCCTCTAACAATCCATGCCGTTCCATCTTAAATTCCATTTCACGCATGTCTCTCACCTATGCTCTCTTTTCTTGTCATGCGTCTTCCTCCGGCAACGCATCACAGTAACTATTCCCTGTTACTTTTTTAGCCTGATACATCCTTTTATCGGCTTGCTGATACAGGGCTGCAAAATCCGTTCCATCCTTTGGTGCCATAGCCAATCCGATACTGACCGAAATAGACTCCTGCCAGTCTAATTCCTCCGCCATCTGTTCTACTTGATGCATAAATTCTTTGGTCTTATGGATCACTTGCTTTCTATCCACATGCTCACTCATATACACTACAAACTCATCCCCGCCTAATCTGCCCAATACATCTGCTTCTTCAAACGAACTTTTCATCAGATTGGCCACCGTAATTAAGAGTGTATCTCCTGCCAGATGTCCCATCGTATCATTAATATTCTTAAAATGATCCAGATCAAAGAGCAAAAGTGTGCCCTGTTCTCCTTTACTTTCCAACAGGATTTTATTGACAGTTGTTTCTATCGTACCTCTATTGAGCAGTGATGTCATGGCATCTATATGTGCTAATCTTCGTAATCCACGATTCTTGACTCGATACCATTCTACCAAAACAATACACAGTACAAATAGAAAAGAGGAGCAAAGGCTAGCTGTCGTTACCACATTAAACTTTAAATCATCAACAATCGTTTCCTCCGGCAGGGTAATGAATACATACCAGTCATTAATACCCACAGGGCAGGAATAGCCATATTCTTTCCAATAATCAACATTATTAGAACCTGGTGAAATAGCATTAGCATGCTTAGACAGCGTTATAATCTCTCCATTTTCACGTACAATATGAGAATATCCTTTTCCATCAAAACATTCTATATCAATGATATCCGATAGTTCATCCAATGCATAGATCCCTATTACCATACCGGTAATAACACCCTCGTGATAAATAGGTGCATAAACCACAACATTACGTTCTCCGTTTACTTTAGAATACTGTACTTCCGAGATTCCTTTTCCCCCTTTCAGTGCCTTCTTATAATATTCTCTTCCTTGGGCATTAGAAGGTATCCCTTCAGACGATAATGCTTTTCCATTGGATTTGGTAAGCCACATCCTTTTAAAATCACTCTTTTCACTGACTTTAGTCAAACACGCCAGTGCTTCCGGCGAATGAATATCTTCGTATGTAGAAAACACCTCTGCCATTGCTTCTACAAAAGACAGAGAAGAATCCATATGGCGGTAGATACCATCCGCTATTTGCTGCCCGGTTTCTTCCAACCGCAGTGCGTAGTCCAGTCTGGTTCGTAATGACATCTTCCTATAATAGTCGGCCACTCCCGCAATCAAAAATACAACAAGTAATATGATGATCACTATTTTAAGTAATTTATGTTCTGATTGTTTCTGTGAGTTTCTCATGCAGCAACCCTTTCCTTTAGATTATGTCTCTAAAATGATTATAGCACTGTATCGTGAAAAATACAGTGCTATTTGCTACAATAAATTATATCAATCTCTATACTACCACCGGATACTCATTACATAAGAGTCGATAAGGTGCTTCATCTTCTTCTATCTTGGGAAAACGCCCGATGGGTTGATAAAATCGGTTGTCAGTATCATCATCATTGCACATGGATACTTCTCCCAGCAAAACAGCTCCGCTACCTGTTTCTAAAGTGAAATCATGATACAGATAGGGATAGATACTAATGGATTCGCCCGGATGCAAGACTATTTTACTCCCTGCCGGAACAGTTCGTTCTACACCATCACAATGGATCATCACCGGTGTATCTGCAAAGCGTCCTTCCTCTTTTCGGTCTGCATTATATACCGTAATAAGCACATTACCACCGCCCCGATTGATAATATCTTCCATTTTGTTCCAGTGAAAATGCATGGGTGCCATCTGTCCTTCTTTAATATAAAGAAGTTTTTCTGCATAGGTCTTAGTATATTTAGGGTCTTTAGGATTACCATTGCGAAGTGTAATCAGTGAAAAACCGATTTTATCAAAATCATCAAGTCCATAATCCGTGATATCCCACCCTAACATATTATCTCTGATTTCATTATATTCTGCACCTTTTTGCTTCCATTCTTCCGGTGTAAAATTACAAAATGGAGGTAGTGCAAAACGATATTCGAGTATCATATCTTCCATCTCTTTTAATGCTGTATTGATTGTTGATCTTTTCATCGTACTGTTCCTCCCGAATGTCAATTAACTATGCTATAAAGGCAACGATTTTAATAGATATGTTCAATTTATCATCTTTTTGCTCTTTCCACAACTACATATCTTATTTTTTATTCGTCTCTTGGAGGATTAAGTCCTATCGCATACAGTAAGAGAACTCCTTTGACGGCAAATTCAAATTGTGCAACGGACTGTTGCACAATTACTCCAGCTCCTTTCAGAGCCCTTCCAGCACTACTGCATGTGCGATACCCGGAACTGTCTGCCCTTCATTAAAGCTGGTCTTGGACAGCAAAGCACCTGTCGGTACAAATAAGACACGTTTCCATATGCCCTCTTCTATTTGTTTTAAAATATAGGCTGACAGTACCGTTGCTGCACAGCCACAACCTGACCCACCGGCATGCGTGTCTTGACTTGTCGGGTCAAATATTTTAATACCACAATCCATATGCTGCTGAGCGATCTCAATCTTACGATCCCTTAGCAAGGTAAGCAGTGCTGATTGCCCAATCTGTCCTAAGTCTCCTGTGATGATGCGGTCATAATCTTTCGGGGTGCGATTAAAATCCTGTAGGTGATGATAGATGGTGTCTTCTGCAGCCGGAGCCATGCATGCCCCCATATTCATAGAATCCTTTAAGCCATAATCTACGATTCGTCCAATGGTCAGTCCTGTGATTTTAGCTTTTACATGCATACTTGCATGCAAATATGCATTGCTACTGAGTATAAACGCTCCACTTCCTGTTACCGTCCAAGAGGCAGACAGCGGTCTCTGGCTTCCGTATTCTAAGGGAAATCTAAATTCTTTCTCTGCACTGGCATAATGACTTGAGGTAACACACATTACATGATCGGCATATCCCCCATCTATGGCCATAGCTCCCATGCAAAGTGCTTCCCCACAAGTAGAGCACGCACCATACAGACCCAATAACGGGATCTTATAATTCATCAAGCCAAAGGATGTAGCAATTGACTGACCCAGTAAATCGCCTGCAAATAGATATCGTATCTCGGTATCCTTCATTTGCGCTTTCTTTAATGCCAGATAAACCGCTTCTCTTTGTAGCGAGCTCTCCGCATCCTCCCACGTTTCACATCCAAATAAGTCATTACTTCCCACCATATCGAATAAATTCCCCAGCGGTCCTTCTCCTTCTTTGGTTCCGACAATACTGGCACTTTCTCTTACATAAACAGGATGACGCAGTTGTATACTCTGTGTCCCTTGCATAGCACTATTTTGCATATGGTAACTCCTTCTTTGCTGCTTTTAGTGCTATTCTTTCCATTTTCCTTTCTTATTATACGAAACGGTGGATGATAAACAAAAAATCATCCGCTACTCCTTTTTGATAAACTGCTCAATCGCATCAACGGTTATGTTTTGTTGCTCTTCTGCTGTTATAGTGGCGTCAGGATCACCTTTTTGCTTTCCATAATTGCCGAACTGTGCATGGTTTCCCCCTTCAATTTTAATTATATTTTTTTTATAACTTATATGTTGTTCGAGATTATCGTTGAATGAACCATACACCGTCAAAGCTTTTTCCTCCGGATAATTGCCATATAGATAGGCACCCATTAAAATGAGCCCTTTTACTTTATCTGAGTTTTTAGACGCATAGCTGCTCGCCATGGCACCACCCATAGAATGACCTGCTATGTACCATTTTTTTATATTAGGCACTTGCTCGAACACCTCGTCTGCGGCATTTGCATCAAATATTGCCATATTGAATGGCATTTTAACAAGGACACAAGTATAACCCTCATTTTTCAGCTTTTCAAGTATTGGCAAATAGGCAATTGCCTCCACCTTTGCTCCGGGGTACAGAATGATACCTGTGTCACTGGATATGCCGGGTGACAAAATGGTTAAATTGTCGATTGTTTTTATTGATGTATCTCCAGTCATAACACTAATTGCCATATCCTGCGCATGATAATAATCGTTTGTCCAAAGCAGGAATGTGACCACAGAAATAATAAGTACAGCAAACGCTGACAGGAACGTAATTTTTAACGCTTTATGCTTTTTTAACATATATTACCTCACAAAAAAATATATAACCGCTGCTGTACTGAACATGAGCATAAAGCCGGTAATCATCATAAACAACGTTTTTGAGTAGCCTTTTGGTGTAATTTCACCCATATCGTCAAGCTTTTTAATAATGGGATTAAGTCTGAAATAGTATGTTGCGATAGACAGTATCATGGCAAATACCGCAAATAACTTTGTAATATCATTTCCAACAAATAAAATCACAAGCAGTAACACGATAAAAATAAGCTTTACTCCTGCCACCCAGTTGGCCATGTATTTTGCAAAAAGCTCTGCTGCCTCATCCTCTTTTGCTTTAAACCAAGGGTTAAAAACGGCAACGCCATTACCCAGCTTAGAATCAGGTGCAAAATATAGAATCAACACATTTCCTGTTTCCAAAAGAACAAAAATTATAATTGCAATATTCAGTATCATCGGTTATCCTCCATTTTTGGTTGAATCGATTCCTGTTTTTCTCGATTCCCCTCTATGCAACTTTTGCATAACACATTCATTTGATATCTATATTGTACTACAAATCACAAAAAAATGTTTGAATTAATCAGCGTTTCCCTAAAGCCAGTCTGAGAGAGCGACAACACTAATATAAAATTTTACTTTCTTGAAGGTATAAAGTATACTATACATAAAATAATACGAATAGGAGCCTTACTATGAGTGAAACATTTTTCAATAAATATATAAATAGCGAGATATCTTACGATGACTTTAACGAACAGGCAGCTTCGGTTTGCGAAGAATCCGATGCTTACAATGTTCTAGGTTTAAGCGAATCAGAATTCGAACTATACAAACGATTAGGAAAAGATGCTCTTGACAATATCCTTTCTGCACGTAAACAAAAAACTGAAATTATTCAGAAATGGAAAAAGTTTTTCCATGAAGAAATTGCTGAGAATCATCGTAAAAATACCCTAAAGCTTGAGCATTTAAAAGAATTTAATCTAAACCCATTTTTAGATAATTATAAAGCAAACTTTCTTTTAGGTGACAGTACCGCCCGAAGCAAAGCAACTGCCTTAGTATACGCAAGAGCTTTAGGTACCTCAATCAATACAACTTTCGGTACTAATCTCCAAAAATTTTGTAGTGATATATTATCTGGTTATGCATCTACAACCTCGGGAATAGACATTGAATTCGAGGATTTTACTGATGGCAGAAGAAAATACTGCCAAATAAAAGCTGGCCCAAATACGATCAATAAAGATGATGTCAAGACTATTTCCGATCACTTTGCAGGTGTTAAGAACTTGGCAAGAACAAATAATCTAAACATTAGCTTAAATGATTTAATAGTTGGTGTTTTTTATGGAGAAATTAAGGACTTAAGTAATCATTATAAAAAAATTCAGAAAGATTATCCAGTATATATTGGACATGATTTTTGGTATCGCTTAACCGGTGATAGTAATTTTTATAATGAATTAACTGCTGCTATCGATGAAGTCGCCGCTGAATATGATGGTAGAGAATTATTAGACAATGTTATTGAAAAATTATCAGCTGAGATTGAAAAAGCAGAGGGCTAACCCTCTGCTTTATTTAAAAGATCTATTATTGATAAGCCAATTGCTTTAGCAAATTGTACCGGAACTGCGTTACCAATCTGCTTATATTGTTGTCCCATTGAACCCGAAAATCCCCAATCATCTGGAAAGCTTTGAATTCTAGCATATTCTCTTACCGTAAACGGACGTGTTTCTTCAGGATGACACCTTTCTGTTTGTTTTTGTGCCGGGCTACATGTTAGCGTTAGACTCGGTTCATTCCACGAAATTCTTCTTGCCATACCTGTCCTTCCACCACCCGAATAATAACTTTTTCCCATATATTCTTTAGCAATATTTTCCGGAAGATCTCTCCAATAGCCTCCTGGTGGAACCAATTCTAATACTTTTCGTTTTTTATCAGGATATTTTTCTCCCAACGATTCTGGTACGTTCATTAAGACATCTTTTAACACCGGTTTATAATCATATTCCTTAGGCAGACGATACTGAATATTAATGTCATTCCTAACACCTATAATAACAACCCTTTCTCTCTTCTGAGCTACTCCATAATTATTTGCCTTTAGGATATTCCAAGTTACATTATATCCCATATTTTCGTAAATACTAATCATGGTTTGCAATGTCTTACCATCATCATGCGTCGTGAGTCCCTTTACATTTTCAGCCAAAAACACCTTAGGATTTAAGTCTTTAATTACCTTTGCAAAATAGAAAAACATTGTACCACGTACATCATCCAATCCCAATTTATGCCCGGCATAGCTAAACGCCTGGCATGGATATCCTCCTGATACAAAATCTATTTCACAATTTTTAGGCAAATAATTCTTAATACCATTTTCTGAGACTTTAACTATATCATCCTGAATAACATTCCAATTCGGACGATTGTCTCTCAAAGTTTGTGCTGCATATTTATCAATCTCAACCAATCCTTTTGCCTGAAACCCTGACAATTCCAATCCAAGAGCCAATCCACCTGCTCCTGCAAAAAGTTCCACTGAATTATAGTTTCTTTTAGCTTTGACTTTTTTAATGTCAACAAATTCTAGCTGACTTTCAAATACAACTTTATCTTTTTTTTTCTTTTCAAGTTTTTCCTTTGAAACCATAATATCCATAGGTTTGACTTCAAGAATATCACATAATTTTTGATAATTGCTTTTTAAAGGGTTACTTTTTGCCGATAATATCACAGACAATTGGTTTTTTGTCATTCCTAATTTTTCTGCTAATTCCGATTGTGTCTTTATATTTTTTTTTTCCATAATGGCATGCACTTCATTTTTGTCAATTACATATTCCATCCGTAACCCTCCTAACAAGTTATGAAAATATATTAACATTATTAACCGCTTAAGTCAAGTCAACGTGAACAAACCAACACTCAATCTTCCAGCATATCTTTGCGATAAGGCAGTTCTTCCATCTGTGCAAAGTCATAGAACCGCATCGCATTTTCTCCTAAAAATCGTCGTTTGGCTTCTTCGGTAATCCGATTGGATTTTACCACATAGTCCTGAGACATCCGATAGGTAATCGCTACCATTGTGCGAGGATAATCACTGCCCCACATTAATTTATCCATTCCGCATAGTTCCCCTGCTTCTGCAATTGCATCCATCGCAGATGGATAAGGATAAAATTCACGATGAAAAAGCCATGTGATTCCTCCGCTCTCAATATAGACCTTTTTATTTCTTGCCAGTTTGATCTGTTCCTGCCAGCCTTCTTTGGTTACCATACCGAAATGTCCGATTGCGATTCGTAAATCAGGACATTCCTGTATGATTTCTTTCATTGCACCAACCTGCCTATCGCCTTCTGCCAAATCAATTGAGAGGAACTTATGCTTACGCTCTGCCTCTTTAAACACCGGCACTAGGTCTTCCAGATTCATAGACTGCAGTCTGCCTGCACAGATCTTGATTCCGTCATATCCTTCTGTTTGATACTCTTCATTTTCTTCATATAAACTGCATATTTTAATACGCTCCGGATAATGTTGTTTTGCCTGTAAGAGATACTCATCTTGATTACCATCTATCGATTCCTGTGTAATAACAGCTCCATTGATACCGGCATAGTCCATATTACTGATGAAACGTTCTACCGTATTTTCACCATCCTCCATATAGGGCGGCATCATCTGCCTATGCTCGCCGCCAAAATCACAGCAGCCACCACCTATATGCAATACCGGTTTTCCATTTACGTGCCCTTCTTGTTTCTTCCATAAGTGTACATGTGCATCGATTTTCATCATCAGATATCTCTCCTTTCACCATCCGGCACTCTTATCCGTTAATTTCAAGCAATACTTTTTTAAGACTTCCGTCATTATTGGCCAGTGCCAAAAATGCTTCTCCTGCTTGATTCATGGGATATACAGCACTCACCATCTTCATAACATCTACTTTTCCTTCTGCAACCAGTTGAATCAAAGCTTTAAAATCTTTGGTATAAGAGTTTCTGCTTCCAAAGACATTCAGTTCCTTTTTTAATAAAACAGAGTGCAAGAACGTAGTATCTTTTTTTCCGTTTCCGATTAAAATAATCTTTCCTGCAAAAGCTGCTGCATCGATGCAATTTAGGAAAGTAGACGATAAACCACATGCTTCTACGCACACATCAAATCCATTTCCACCGGTAATCTCTGCCATGGCATCCATCAGATTGGTCTTAGATACATCGATTACACCGTCTGCTCCATACTCCAATGCAGCATCCAAACGCCCTGCCAGCATATCTGATACATAAACACTTGCACCTCTTAACTTAGCACTAATCAGCGCAAAAAGTCCGATTGGTCCTGCCCCTACCACTAATACCTTGTCCGTTGGCTGAATCGGTGTTCTGGAAAGTGCATGATAACCAATGGAAAAAGGTTCAATCAAAGCCAATTGCTTTGCATCGAGTCCCATCCCCTTGATGATTCTCTCGATTGGCATCGTAATATATTCACAGAAGCTCCCATCCCTTTGCACTCCCATCGTCTGATTGTCAGTACAGCAGTTTACAAATCCTCTTTGACAGGAATAGCAGGTTCCACAATTAAAATAGGGATTGGCTGTCACAATATCCCCTTTTGCAAGTCCTAGATTATTATCCGGTATCGACACAATCTCTGCACTAAATTCATGTCCCGGGATCCTGGGATAAGTCGTAAAAGGTTGATTGCCGGTATAGCTGGCTACATCCGCACCACAAATACCACAATATTTAATCAAAAGTAAGGCTTCTCCCTCTTTTGGTTGTGGCATATTGGTTTCTATCACTTTAATTTCTCCCGGTTTGTTAATTACAATTGTTTTCATATCCTAATTCCCCTTCCTATTTGAATGATGATTATCGTTCCCTGTCTATATACTGTTCGTTCCAAATAACTGCTGTCTTAAGAGGTGCTCCTTTGGCATAGATCATATTCTGATATGCGCCTATTGGATCCTGTATAAAAATCTCTTTGTCAATCAATTCCACGATCTCCTCATAATGGCTCTTTGCCAGAATCTCGATTGCTCGTTCCATATGTACCTGTCGGAAATTAATGGACGACAAGATAATCTGATTCTTAAACCCAAAAGGCATCGTATCAAAAGAAATATTTGGTCCTAATGAAAAACTATTATAGATTCCATTACAACCCAGTACTCCCCTTTGAAAAGCAATCTTATGTTCTAGCTGGCTCCCACTAACGCCTAAGAATACACTTGCTGTGCCTCCCAGTTTGTTTATGATAGCTTCTGCCAGTTCTTCTGTATCGTAACAGTTCTTCACATACTCTGCTTTCGCCTGCTTTAATGCAAAAGATACCTTGGGACTATCCTCTTCGCTTCTTGCTACAAATACAATCTTACTTTCCGGATAATTCCGTCTGATAATATCGCCAATGAACATCCCTGTAGTTCCCAGTCCAAAGATCACGGTTCGGTCAAAAATATGTGCTTTCGCCAACGCTCGTCCCTCGGCTTCACTACAATGGTTTTTTGCCATTTCAACTCGAAAATTATGTGCAGAACCGATGTCTTCCATCCGTTCCAGTTGAAATATCATGCATCCATAAGGATCCGGAAATACCATCTTCTTGGCAAAGGATAATGCCAATTTACCGTTTCTTACATAACCATCCGGTATCTCCAATAACATATCCGGATGATAATAATTGCAATCTGAGAACAGACCGTCTGCCTGATCACAGCCATATTCAAAATACGTTTCTTCCTCTGTATATCTGGTTGGATCATAACTGTTACCACCACGAATCAGTACAATGGCGAACCTGTTTTGCGAAGGCACCCACACGACTCCTTCATGCCCGTTAATCAGTCGCTTTGTTCCTGCCGGAAATTTTTTATCCAACAATCCTTCCTGTCCCATCCTCATTAACTCATGATCGGTTCCACAGAAACCCACGATAACACTCTCCGCCAGAATCCCTTCTTTCTCTTCCTCACCTCTTAATCTTTTTCTCAGAGGATTCATCAGTTCTACCTCGCCATACACCAAGGGATGTTCTTTATCATTTTGAAAATAAGTTCCTTTTACCTGCATCTTTACACCTCTCATTTTCTCTTTTTATCTTCTACCCTCAGTATAAGATAGATTCTTTTTCCATAGAAGATATAAACTAGACATTTATTGCATTTTTATGTCGTGTTAGCGAAGTTTTATTGACGTTATGAGTTCTTTTTGTTATGATAATTTTAAGGAATCTATTGCGACGACAGATCGGAGGTTAAGAGCTTACCATGATGACAAAATATACGGATTTGAATATTCGTTTTACGATTGGACAGACTGATTTTATTGCATTGAACTTAATCTATGAACGTTTCCTGCGTTCTATCCCCACACACAGTCATAGTAATAACAGTTATGAGATTCACTATGTTCCTTACGGATATGGGACTGCCAAAATAGATGGGATCAAATATGACATTACTCCCAATACTCTATATGTGACAGGGCCTCATGTCAAACATGAGCAAGAACCTCAAGCCGAGGATCCCATGGTGGAATATTGCATCTATCTAAAGATGGAACGCACCAAAGCCGTTGCCTCCGCCGATACCACAGATTCTTCTATTCTTCCTTTTCTTAATACCTGCTTTTGGTATGGACAGGACACGCAGAATCTGCTGCCTCTTATGCAACAGCTCTTTTTTGAATTAGAGACACATCCTCTTTGCTACCGCGTGCAGGTAGTGACCTTACTACAGCAATGTGTGATTAAAATGATTCGCAATTATGAGTCCATGTCGCAATTAGACACCTCGCCTACGATACAGAATCAATTTGAACATGCCAATCTTTATGATCAAAAATACATCATTCTGGAAGAATGTTTTTTATATGAATATCAGGAGATTACCCTGCAAAAATTATCCGCAAGGCTTGGGCTCGGAATCAGACAAACCGAACGACTCCTCAAAGAACATTATGGCAAAACATTTTTGCAAAAAAAGACGGAAGCCAAGATGTCAGCTGCCGCCATTTTATTAAAAGATACCTCCAAAAGCATCACGGCAGTCTCTGAGGAACTGGGCTACTCTACCCTGGAGCATTTTTCCAATGCCTTCAAACGATATTACCGAATGTCTGCCCGTACCTATAGACAAACCCTGCGTACCTTAGAATAAGTACATAGATGCAGGCTCTATTATAGGGTTACGCCTTGTTTGAAAATAGCCATGTCATGATATCCGGCTTGTTCTGATTTTACCTGTTTGCCGGAAGCTACTTCCAGGACATAGTCAAATAATTGTTGTGACAGAATCTCCATACTTTGGTCTTCTACCAAGGAGCCTGCATTAAAATCGATCCAGTTATGCTTGCCCATAGATAACTGTGTGTTACTGGATATCTTAACCGTAGGTACGGGTGAAGCGAAAGGTGTTCCCCGTCCTGTGGTAAAGAGAACCATATGTGCTCCCGCTATTGCGAGGGCAGTAGACGCAACCAGATCATTGCCCGGTGCACTAAGCAGATATAATCCTCTTTCAGTCACGCATTGTGTATAGTCCAGGACGCCTGTTACTGCCGCATGCCCCGACTTCTGTGTACAACCCAGAGATTTATCCTCTAAGGTAGAGATGCCTCCCTGCTTATTGCCGGGAGAGGGATTCTCATAGATAGTCTGGTGATGACTGGTATAATATTCTTTAAATTCGCGGATGAGCTTCTCTGTTTGGTGAAATCGCATTTCATCCGCACAACGATTCATTAAGAGAGTCTCTGCACCAAACATCTCAGGGACTTCGGTCAGGATCGTTGTTCCTCCTTGTGCAATCAGCTTATCTGAGAACGCTCCTACCAATGGATTTGCTGTAATACCGGATAATCCATCGGAGCCTCCACACTTCATACCAATGACCAATTCCCCTGCATCTATCGGCTCACGATGAAACGCACCTGCATAATCTGCCAGTTCGCTTAATAATTGCATCCCTGTTTCCAGTTCCTGTTCTTCCTCTTGACATTGTAAGAATCGGACTCTTTTCTCATCATAGGTACCGATATATTGTTTTAAAACATCAATATTACTATTTTCGCAGCCCAGTCCCACTACTAAGACACCACCTGCATTGGGGTGATTCACCATATCTGCCAATACCTGTCTGGTATACTCCTGATCCTCTCCCATCTGGGAACACCCATACGGATGCATAAAAGCAACCACTTCTTCTACACAGCCTTTGACTAGATGTGCTGCATTTTTCTCTAAAGTCCTCACAATGGAATTAACACACCCCACAGTTGGAATGATCCAGATTGCATTACGGATACCTACTTTACCATTTTGTCTGCGATATCCCATAAAAGTAGATGGTTGTATGCTTGGTATCTTAGTATTTACAGGTTCATAGGTGTATTTAAGTTCTTCTCCCAGTGCTGTTTTTATATTATGTACATGAACCCATTCTCCTGCTTCTATCTGTTTTGTTGCATAGCCAATACGGCTTCCATATTTGATGACTTCTTCTCCCATGCCGATAGACTGTCGTGCAAACTTATGACCTTGTGGGATATTCTCCTGTATGGTAATCGAAGTTGTTTCTTCCTGCAGTATCGTTCCCTTTGAAATCGGGAGTAGTGCTACACTTACATTATCCATTGGATTGATTTGAATACTTTTTTTCATAGCAGAGACCTCTTTTCTGCTTCCTGCAACACCATCAGATAGGCAGCCTTCATCCCTTGTGTCTGAATCAGATCATAATATTGGCTTACTTGTGGAATCATATCGCTTAAATCCGCTTTCCAATATTCTTCTTTTTGCATAATCTCTGTCACACTTGCTTGTGCCATAAATTGCACAATATCTTGATTGTCCTTTGCCTGATCTGTTTTATAAAATGCAATCAATGCCGCCATAGACATCGTAAGTGCCTCCGGGTAACTACCAAATTGCTCTTTATATTCCAATATAGTAGGTAGTACTCGTACTTGGAATTTACTGACAGAATTCAGTGCAATCGATAGCAACATGTGCTTAATAAATGGATTGGAAAATCTCTCTAAAACAGCTTTTCCAAATGCAATATCTGTCTCCGTATTGCCAAGAGCAGGTACAATCTCTTCAAAAATACATTTTTTTAAATAAGCACATACCGTTTCTTCCTGTAAGCATGCTCCGACATATTCCATTCCATAGAGATAAGCTCCTAAGACCATCGCCGTATGAGCGCCATTTAAGATACGTACTTTTCTCTTCTTATAGGGAGTAACATCATCTGTCCATATGATATGATATCCGGCCTTTTGAAACGGAAGTTCCTCCTCGTGGTGTCCTTCTATCACCCAGAGATGAAATATCTCTGCAGTATCCATAAGCTGATCTGTATAACCAAGGCGTTTTGTAAGTGTTTCCACCTCTCCTCTTGGATATCCTGTAACGATTCTATCTACCAGCGTATTGCAGAACTCATTTTCTGTCAAAATCCATTGTATAAATGATTCTCCAAGATTCCACAATTTTGCATATTGCAGCACACACTTTTTCAGCATATCTGCATTATGGTCTATTAATTCACATGGCAGCAAAAGGAATCCTCTTAAGCCAAGTTCATATCTCTTATATAAAAATTGCGTTAATTTAGCCGGATAAGACCTGGCCGGTCTATCCGTGAACTGTTCTGTTCCAAGATATTCAATACCCGCTTCTGTAGTATTTGACACAATAACACGCAAATCCGGATTCTGGGCTAAATCCATATAATCTTCAAAATGGGTGTAGGGATTGATCCCTCTTGAAATAGAAGTGATATGCGTATGTTCATCGACTACTTTTCCTTCATTGACACCTCTAAGAAACAGATTGTATTCGCCGTGCTGTTCATTTAATAGCTCTACCATACCTTGTTCAATCGGTTGAATGACAACCACTTTACCGTCATATAACCCCTGTTCATTTAATTGATGAAAAAAATAATCTACAAATCCTCTTAAGAATCCACCTTCACCAAATTGCATCACTGTCTCTTTCATTGCTCAATACCATCCCTTTCTTTGTTGTCTTCCTTAAAGAAATGATACAATGATTACAGACATGATATAAGACTTAAATTAGACATTTTATACTGTTTGATGTCGTGTTAGAGCAGTCGGAACAGATAATAGCCAACTCCTAATAACCAACTGGTAAAGACACCATACAGAATCACCGGTCCCGCAATACTAAATATCTTGCAGCCGACTCCAAATACCTGTCCCTCCTGTTTAAACTCTATCGCCGGTGCCGCAACCGAATTGGCAAATCCTGTAATCGGAACCAGTGCTCCTGCACCCCCAAACTTAGCGATGCGCGGATAGATATTAAGTCCCGTCAAGAGTACCGCTATAAAGATTAAGATCAAAGAACACCATGACCCCGCTATCTCGGCTTCCATACCCAGACTCATGCAATAGTTTATAATAGCCTGCCCCAATACGCAGATTACGCCGCCAACCAACCATGCTTTCATCATTTGCACTCCCGTATTATGCTTTGGAGTTACTTTTTTGACATATTCCTGATAAGCCTGTTTTTTTTCTTCATCCATGTTTTTTTCCTTCCCTATTGTCCACCATAGTTAAAAATACCTTGTGCAAAATATAATAAAGAACCACACACCTTACCAAATGCCATCGCCGCTACGACGATGACCAGTCCTTTGTACAAAGATACGCGCCTTAAGAAAATAGGAATCGCATCTAACATCTCCGCAATTGCCAATGCAAAACAACCCACAAAAATACCTGCAAAGATACCAAATAGCATCAGTATACATTGTCCTATCGGATACCGGGCTGCCATATAATGACCCATCTCAAAACTTTGTGGAAAAACACTGACGGCACAGCCAACTATCGTTCCCAGTCCAATGGCATTTTCATAAAAAAATACTCTGTTATTGGTGTGTGTCTTTGCAGCCAGCCGAGGCACCAGCCCCACTGTAACGAACACCGTAAACACACCCCCTGACACCAATAGTCCGCCGCTTACTCCGATTAATGCCAGCAACATCTTAGGTAACATCGATAGTCTTACCTTCTCTTCCTGCGGTCTCTACCAGTGCTGTATTGACATCGGCCTCATAGATACGCATCTCTACTTCAATCGGAGTCGGATCTTTCGTAATGCGTTTGCTGCCAACATGATTAAAGAATAAGAGGATACCGGCTGCCAGTCCTATCGAATAGGTGACCTCTAAGACAGTATACCCATTAGACGGAACTCCCGTTACCAACTCATGCAGCTTTATAAATACTTGAGTAATACCGATATCATTGTGAAAAGCCATGACCGTAAATGCGGTTCCAAAAAAGCAAATCAATGCGATAAATGCGGTCTTACATCCCTGTAAAAGATCTCCATGTGCCTTCGGTTTCACAAGCTCCAATATCGTATCCGTTTCCCCCAGATTCTCCACCGATATCGCAGCATCCATGTCCTGCAGCAACTCTATTATCTTTAAAACGCTAATCACTTGTCTCTTATTGTTCTTATCTATCTGCTTGGGAAAACGATACACCGGCATCGCTTTTGCTTTCGCCGCAATATGCTCTTCCTTACATAACAGACTTGCAATATCTTTTAAATATACGTTTTTTTCCACCACTTCTACATTCCGTTTCATCTTAAGATATAAGATTTCACCCGCCATGCCTACCTGCCTTTTCCCATCCTGTTTCGTTTCAGCAATCATCAGTTCTATAGCAAGTATTGCCATTTCACAGTATGTCTATACCTCCAGTTCCTCTCTCATTTGACGAAGCACCTTTTTCTCCAATCTGGATACCTGCACTTGTGAAATACCTAATTCTTTAGCGACTTCTACCTGTGTTTTATCACAATAATATCGTAGTGTAATTAATTTTCTTTCCTTATCTTCTAAGGTTTCCAATAGTTGATCTATCATCATACGATTCAATAGATGTTCATTATCATCTTGTTTTGTGGGTAATTTATCTACTAAGTAAAGCTCTGTTCCCTCTCCCTGGTAAACGGTCTTGTAGATAGACTCGACCTCCATATTAGCTTCCATGGATAATATGATATCCTCAGGGGAAAGTGCCAGTTCTTTGGCAATCTCATCAATCGTCACTTCTCGTCCTCGTTCATGCATCAGTCTTTCCGATACCGCATGAATCTTCCATGCATTTTCTTTGAGAGAACGGCTCATCTTAATCATACCATCATCTCGCAAGAACCTCTTTATCTCTCCTGTTATCATCGGTACTGCATAAGTTGAAAATTTAACATCATAGGATAAATCAAACTTATCAATCGCTTTCATCAATCCGATACTCCCTATCTGGAACAGATCTTCTGTATCATATCCTCTCCCATAAAATCGTTTTACGATATGATGCACCAATCCCAGATTATTCTCTACCAGCACCTCTCTTGCCCTTTTATCTCCGCTTTGCGCTCGTGCAATTAGTACGGTATTTTCTTCCATCAGCTACTCCTCATCAGATATCCAAGGCGTTGTTCCCAGTTTTTTCTGCATGCGTATGGTAGTTCCGATTTTAGGTGTAGATTCCACCTCGAGATCATCCATAAAAGCTTCCATAAAAGAAAATCCCATTCCGGAGCGTTCCAATTCCGGTCTGGTCGTAAAGAGCGGTTCCATGGCCTTCTCAACATCTGCAATGCCATGTCCGGTATCTCGAATCGTAATATGTAAGACATCACCCTCCAAGGTACAATGCATAAATACCTTTCCCTTACTATTTTCATATCCATGAATAATCGCATTGGTAACTGCTTCTGATACCGCAGTCTTTACATCCGATACCTCTTCCAACGTAGGATTTAAAATAGCCATAAAGGCAGCTACCGCCACCCTTGCAAATCCCTCATTTACTGATAATGCATCAAATTCCAATTTCATCTCATTCTTCATCTTGTTTTCTCCCTCTATTCCATAATCTCGATAATTTTAGATAATCCTGCCATTTTCAAAATCCGTTTAATCTGTCCATCTGTATGAATCGCAAATACTTTACCACCAAAACATAGTATCTTCTTGTATCTACCTATAATAACTCCGATACCCGAGCTATCCATGAACCTCGTATCTTCAAAATCAAATACAATATTCTGCACCTCGCCATTGATAATATAATAATCTGCCTTTTCCTTAATATCTGTTGCTTTGTAATGATCCAATTCCTCCGGCATCTTTACCATAAGACAATGATCAATTACCTTGTAATCCTCTTCCATACCCCTCTTGCTCCTTTTCTTTTTTCTACATTTTTTGCACACAAAAAAGAGAACATAGACTCTATGTTCTCTTTTGTATTTTACAGAATATTAGGATTCTGCTTTCATCTCTGCTATACTGTCTTCGGACTTCTTAGCTTTTTCCGTACCTTCAAATAACTGCATTACCTTGCGGTAAGTTGTAATCGCATCTTCCTTATCTCCATTCTTTCGATAAGCATTGGCAAGATTATATAGGGCATCTGCATTGGTTTCATCAAATTCTGATGATTTCTTAAGATCTGTAATCGCCAAAGAATAATTACCTTGTTTATAGGCTGCATAACCTGTTTTATAATAGGATGCTGATACTTTCGTTCCAACCTCTTTCATTAATGTCGTATACAATGCTGTGAACTCCGGTGTGGCGTTGGCACCCAATGCGGTATCCTCTATCTGACCTAAACTATCTGCGATCTTTGTAGCATCTTCCGGATTCTGGAGATATAGATTGGCGGCTTTGATTAAATTATCACTGGCCTTCATCGTACCATCTGTTCCCTCATATGATGCAACCCTCGTCTTTAAGGTAGTGATTTCCTCTGTTAAATCTGTTATCTTTTGATTCAATTCTTCGATGGTAGAAGACTTTACATCTGAGGTTTCACTCACTGCTTTCAATTCTTTATCAATATCTGCTTTAGCCCCTTGTATCCTCGCCGGCAGAATTAAGAACCACGCAATAGCCAGTCCAATCACAGCTCCTATCACGATATTCCACAAGGTCTGAAAACCGGACTGTTCCTTTATATTCATAGGTTGAATAATCGTCTCATTCCCACTTCGATACTGAATCGCCTCATCCTGCTTCTTACGATTCTTATTTGAAGAATTCTTTTCTTCTTCCGTAAGCACAGTATTGTTAACTTCCTTTAGATAGCGAAGCGTTGTGGTATTATTTCCATCGATTTTACAACACTTGTCTAATTCTCTTTTGGCCTTGTCCCACTCTTCTGCCTGAATATAAAGCAGTGCCAATAGCTGGTGTGCTCTAACAAATTTGGGATTTAACGATAACACCTTTTTTAATTGAATCACCGCTAGATCTAAACTGTCCTGATGACAGTAGTCTAATGCCTGATTGTATTTTTTAATGGTCTGATTAATGGTCTCCAGACGACTTGGATTCGCCTGTATTGCATTAATGTAATCATCTGCGATATTCTTATCTGAACGTATATTTTTGCTGATGACCCATTCGCTCAATGCTGCTACGACTTCACCCATCTCAAAATAAACCAGACCAAGCAGATTCCTTGCCTTAATATTATTCTTATTAAACTTAAGACTCTGTCTTAAACTGGTAATCGCTCCCGATAAGTCTCTTACATTAGCTTTTGCCAACCCTTCATTGTAGAACATATTCGATACATGAACGATTCTCTTATATAAAGATACATCTGCTCCACAACCGGTGCAGTAATCTTTTTCTGATAAGCGACATCCACAATTATAACAATTCATGCTCTGTCCCCTCTATTCTTCTTTCTGATCCTTTATGATATCCACCAGTACATCTGCCATATCCGTCAAATCCTGATTATAAATAGACTCTTCCGCATCTTCTACTTCAAGACTTGGATGAAATTTCTTTAATTCTTCCTCAAACTCGATCATTTTAATTCCTCCTTCTTGATTTGCCCTACCAAATACAAGGAACCTACAATATATAACCTATCCTGTTTCTTCTTATGTGCAAGTGCATCCGCAAATGCAGCACTTATATTTTCTTCTATTACTATCTCAGTATCCGTATACTGTTCAAATATCTCTCGAAGCACCGTTGCCGGTACTGCTCTGTCTCCCGATATCTGCGTAATGGTAATCCGATCAAACAAGTGATCCTTCATCAAGATCCGAATCATCTCTGCATAGTTCTTATCCTTAACTACTGCAAATAAAAGTTGATTACGATATCCCTTGGATGCACGAACGGTATGCATAAAAGCTTCCATGCCATCTTCATTATGAGCTCCATCCAGTATAACATCCGGCATAATCTCTTCCATTCTGCCTTCCCATACTGTGCCTGCCACAGCCCTTCTAATCTGCTCTTCACTCATCTGTTGTTGTACTCCAATTACAGTCATCGTCATAATCGCCGTGACTACATTGGTTAATTGATATAAGGCACATGTCGATAATGTGAGTCTCATACTCCTATAATACTTAGATTCTGTGAAAAAATCAATGCTTTTATTCTTAATCTGTAAAATAGTGTAGTTTTGACAGGATACCCCATAAACTGCACACCCAAAATCTTTTGCACGGTTTGTAAGTACTGACGTTACTTCCGGAGTAGTATCGAGGAAGATAAGCGGTGTGCCCTGTTTGAGAATACCTGCTTTCTCACCTGCTATCTTCTCCAACGTATCCCCAAGATATTCCATATGATCTAATGCAATCTTTGTAATGACTGTGGCAACCGGATGCTCTATCACATTGGTTGCATCCAGCCTGCCGCCAAGTCCTGTCTCCAGTATCACGTAATCCAATGAACTCGATTCAAATAATTGCATTCCCATAAAAAACAGTAATTCAAAAAAAGTGGGATGATAAAATTCTTCTGTTTTATTCCATTGTCTGACTTCTTCCATGACATCAGAAAAAGAAGCTGCAAATTTCGATTCTGATACCATCTTGCCGCCCACACGAAATCGCTCTCGCATGGTAACCAGATGCGGAGAGGTAAACATACCTACTGTATATCCTGCTTCTGTTAACATAGCATTTAAATAAGCACACACAGAGCCTTTGCCATTGGTACCCGCCACATGGATAATCTTGGTGTTTCCACATGGTTTCCCCAATCGTTCATAGAACTGTTTTGTTCTTGTTTGTTCATTTTTCTGTGTAAACTTAGGAACAGACAAAATATATTGTTCTGCCTCTGCATAAGTATACTGCCTCTTGTCCATTCTCTTCCTCTTGCTATTTAGCCTTTAACTGCACCAGTCTCTCTGCTACCTGCTGCGACATCTGTGTATAATTGATTAACTTTGCTCTTTCTTCTTCTATCTTATCGGCCGGAGCCTTTAATACAAATTTTTCATTGGCAAGCATCCCTGTCACGCGTGTCAGTTCGCCCTGTAATCTCTTTGCTTCCTTCTCTAATCGTTCTATCTCCTGTGCTATATCTACCAATTCAGTGAAAGGAATATAGATAGCTGCCTGTGTCGTCACAATTGCTACTGCATCCTCTGCGATACCGGTCTTATCGGATTGTAAAGTAACTTCACTCGCATATGCCAGTGGTGCAAAAAACAACTCCCCTTTTCTAAAAATATGCAGGATGGCGTCTTCTTTGGATACAATATATACATGTGCCTTCTTACTTGGCGGCACATTCATCTCTGCTCTGGCATTACGAATTGCACGAACTGCCTCTTTCATCACTTCTATCGCTGTCTCTTCTTCTGTAAAGATCCAATCTTCTCGATAGACCGGCCATTGTGTTACCATAATGGATTCTTCTGCATTCTGTAAGGTATCGAAGATTTCTTCTGTGATAAATGGCATATATGGATGAAGCAGCTTCAATGCATTAATCAGGACTGTATTTAAAGTCCATAATGCTGCATTCTTAGAATCTGTTTGATCCGAATGATAGAGTCTTGGCTTGACCATCTCTATATACCAATCACAAAATTCATCCCAAATAAAATCATAAATCTTCTGGACTGCAATCCCTAATTCATATTGTTCCATATGCTCCGTAACATCACGTACTAACGTATTCAATTTGGATATAATCCATCGATCCACCGGTTCTAACTGTTCCAAACTAATCATTTGCAAATTAGCCTGTTCCATATTCATCATTATAAAACGAGATGCATTCCATACTTTATTGGCAAAATTTCTGCTGGCTTCCACCCGTTCCTGATAAAAACGCATATCATTACCGGGTGCATTACCCGTAATCAAGGTCAAACGCAGGGCATCCGCTCCATATTCCTCTATGACTTCTAAGGGATCAATACCATTTCCCAAAGATTTACTCATTTTACGACCCTGTGAATCTCTAATGAGTCCATGAATCAAAACCGTATGAAATGGTGTTTTACCGGTTTGTTCCAACCCCGAGAATACCATGCGAATTACCCAGAAAAAGATAATATCGTATCCTGTTACCAATACATCCGTTGGATAAAAATATTGATAATCGTCTGTATTTTCCGGCCAGCCCAGCGTGGAAAATGGCCAAAGTGCGGAGGAAAACCATGTATCTAAAGTATCTTCATCCTGTACCAGTCTTGTACTGCCACATTTAGTACAATGCTCCGGTTTCGTTGCCGATACCATAAGCTCTCCGCAGTCCTGACAATAATACGCCGGGATACGATGTCCCCACCACAATTGACGGCTAATACACCAGTCTCTGATATTCTCAAGCCAATGCAGATAAATCTTATCAAAACGTTCCGGAACAAATCGCAGCTCTCCACTTTTTAATGCTGCAATCGCAGGTTTTGCCATCTCTTCCATCTTGACAAACCATTGCTTTTTCGCCATTGGTTCAATGGTACTGCCACATCTGTCATGGGTACCTACATTATGGACATGTTCTTCTATCTTCTCTAGCAGACCTTCTGCTTTCAGATCTGCGATCATCGCTTCGCGGGCAACATAACGATCCATACCGGCATATTTTCCACCGATGCCATCCGCAATCGTAGCATCATCATTCATCATATTCAGGATCGGGAGATGATGACGTGTTCCTACTTCAAAATCATTGGGATCATGTGCCGGAGTAATCTTAACCACACCTGTTCCAAAATCTTTATCGACATAAGCATCCGCTATGATAGGGATCTGCCTCTCTGTCAAAGGCAGTCTGACCGTCTTACCCACCAAAGCGGTATAGCGTTCATCATGCGGATTAACTGCCAGTGCTGTATCGCCGAGTAACGTTTCCGGACGTGTCGTAGCCACGATTACATAGGACACTTCTCCTTGTTCTGCTCCTACAATGGGATATTTAATATGCCAAAAATGTCCGGTTTGTTCCTCATGCTCTACCTCTGCATCCGATATCGTTGTATGACAAATAGGACACCAGTTGACGATTCTGTTGCCTTTATAGATATATCCTTTTTCATATAATTTTAAAAATACCTCTTCAACAGCTTTGGAACAGCCTTCATCCATCGTAAATCTTTCCCGTTCCCAATCGCAGGAAGAACCTATCTTCTTAAGCTGACCAACAATGGTTCTGCCATATTCTTCTCGCCATTCCCATGTCTTTTGTAAGAACGCTTCTCTCCCTAATTCTTTCTTATCTATTCCCTGCTCTTTCAGTGCGTTGGTTACCTTTACTTCGGTAGAGATAGCAGCATGATCGGTTCCCGGAATCCACAGTGCGTTATATCCCTGCATTCTTTTAAAACGAATCAGGATATCCTGCATCGTATTATCAAGTGCATGCCCCATATGCAGTTTTCCTGTAATATTAGGTGGCGGCATCACAATGGTAAATGGTTTTTTGCTCCTATCCGTTGATGCATGAAAATATCCTTTCATCATCCATTTTTCATATAATCGGTCTTCCAGACCATGTGGATCATAAGTTTTCTCTAATTCTTTCTTCATTGTACGCTCCATCCTTTTCTACTTCTTCTGCCTCACAAGTTTTGCAATAAAACATGTTAAATATAGTGAGTCTTTTATGTTTTGTCAAGTTCAATTTGAGTTTATCCCAAGGAATGCATAATCTTATCTGCAAGATCACTCAGATACAGATATCTCTCCATTTTCTCATTCAATTGCTGTTCTGTCAGCTCGATTTTTGCTGTGAGTTTATTTAGCTTTACAAAGTCGGTGGCAGCAGTATAGAGCTCTGCGTTCAACTGTGTGATCTGCTCCTCGAGTTGTTCAATATCCTGCTCTATCGTATCATATTCCCGCTGTTCCTGATAGGTAAATTTTATTTTTTCTTCCTTTATCTTACCGATTTTTCCATTTGATGTGCCCTTACTTTCCACCGGACTTTTTTCTTCACGAGTTTTAAAATACTCTGTATAACTGCCATTGAATTGTGTGATAACACCATCTCCTTCAAAGGTAAGCATCCTTTTCGCTACTCTATCCAAAAAATACCTGTCATGAGACACTGTAATAAGGATTCCCGAAAAGCGATCCAGATAATCTTCCAGGATACACAAAGTCTGTATATCCAAATCATTGGTTGGCTCATCCAAAATCAATACATTAGGTGCCTCCATCAAGACTTTCAACAGATACAATCTTCTTTTTTCTCCACCCGACAGCTTTCCAATCAAAGCGTATTGCAATGCTCCTACAAATAAGAAATTTTCCAGCATCTGTGAAGCACTGACCATGCCTTCACTTGTCTGTATATATTCCGCCGTTTCCCTAATATAGCCGATGACAGTCTGTGTATCGTCAAGTGCTTCACTATCCTGTGAATAATATCCTATTTTAATGGTATCTCCTATTTCTATTGTACCAGATTCCATCGGAAGCAACCCCATAATCACTTTCAGCAGAGTCGTCTTACCGCATCCATTAGGACCTAAAATACCGATACGATCCTCTTTTAAAAAAATATAGCTAAAATCCGTTATCATGCGGCGTTCTCCATAAGACTGCGTCACATGATTTAGCTCAATCGTTTTCTTCCCAAGTCGTGTGGAAATAGCATGAATCGCAACATTATCATCTACTTGTATCTTCTCTTCCCGATTCAGTGCCTCAAACCTCTGTATATGTGCCTTCTGTTTCGTAGAACGTGCCCTTGCCCCTCGTCTCATCCATTCCAATTCTTTACGCAGGATACCGGCATGTTTCTTCTGAGTTGCCAGATTACTGTCTTCCCTTTCAGCCTTTAACATAAGATATCCTTCATAGTTAGTATCATAACTATAAAGATGTCCTTTATCAATTTCTACGATTCTATTACAAACAAGGTCAAGGAAATAGCGATCATGTGTTACCATAATCAATGCCCCTTTATATGCTCTTAAATATTGTTCCAACCATTCTGTCATATCATTATCCAAATGATTCGTCGGTTCATCCAAAATCAATATCTCACTGTGAGATAACAGTGCTGCCGCCAATGCCACCTTTTTCTTTTGTCCACCTGACAGATGTGCAATCTGTGTCTCATAGTCTGCGAATCCCAATCGGTTCAAGATTGTTTTAGCATCTCCCTCGATATTTCCCCGATTTTCTTCCGTCTCATTCTCTGTAATCACATATTCATAGATTGTCTTACCTACAGGGAATTGTGGATGCTGAGGCAAATAATTGATACATAAATTATTTCTTTTTACCAGACTCCCACTATCACTGGTTTCTAATCCGGCAATGATCTTTAATAACGTGGTCTTACCTGTCCCGTTAATCCCGAGTATCCCTATTTTTTCGCCTTCGCTGACGCTAAAATCAACCCGATCAAATAAAATTTTATCAGTAAATGCTTTCGTTATATCTTTCATTGTAAGTAGATTCATTTTATCCTTAATTCTCACTTTCCAATATCCTATTTCCTTATCCTTTCGTAGTTTAACACATGCCATTCATAAACACAATGCAGACAAAGCTCCTTTAATCTGGTATGGTTTGATAGTTGTGAATTGGCTGTTTTAATAATGCCACTTTCAGATATACTGAAATCCAACAAGCACATATAACGTTCCATGATAAGGAGATTCTCATGACTAGATTAAAAGATACACGAACATTAGTAACAGCCGCACTATTAGCTGCCTTTACCTGTATTGCAACCATGGTAATTCAGATTCCGACACCAACACTTGGCTATATTCATCCGGGAGACTGCCTAGTCCTGCTTAGTGGTGTCATTCTGGGGCCGGTACTCGGTGGCTTCACTGCAGGCATCGGTTCGATGCTGGCTGACCTATTAAGTGGTTATGCTATTTATGTAATTCCAACTTTTATCATCAAAGCCTTGACTGCCTGTATCGCCGGATACCTATTTCGTTATCTGCAGCAAAAAAAGCAGGTTAATCATTACCCTGCCTTAATTGTTGCCGGTCTATGCGGTGAAATCAATGTAGTATGTGGTTATTTTCTCAATACAATCGTGAAAACTATGGTTTTAAGTGCTTCCTATAGTAAAGAAACCTTTGCTGCCGGCTTTACGAGTGCCATAACCGGCATTGCTCCCAATGTATTACAAGGCGCTGTCGGCATCGTTCTGGCACTGGCTCTGTTCCCTATTCTCTCCAAAGTACCCGATATCAGAGCATGGATGAACAGTCCTTCTTAATTATTCCTGGTAAGGTGATGTCGGTATAATAACTGCTAATATTATATAAGCCAGGATGCCGGTTCCAAAGCTGCAAAATCCAAACAATACAAACAGTAAACGAATAATGGTTGCATCCAGATTAAAGTAATTACCGACGCCGGCACACACCCCGCATAACATCTTATTACAATTGGAACGATATAGTTTCTTTGGTTCATTATTATTTGTATCCATTTTAACACCTTTCTGCCTGCTGTCTTTATAGAGCATACTGTGCAGACCACTCTAATTTATGATACTAAATTTACAAAATTAATCTTCACTGTTCCGACGCTGCAATCAATCGAATACGTAATATCTGCCTCATTATCAATATAAGTATCTCCGCTCAGTCCTCTGATATGACGCTGTCCTATCTCAACAGTACCAACTGCACTCTCTATTTCGTAATTCTGCTGTGATTCCCTAGCCTCCACAGAGCTTTCAATGGTGATATCTACCGTACCTACTTTACAATCCACCATGATCGCACCATCAACCTCGCCCGTATAATCGAAGATACCCGCATCGACACTTATATCCATGTCTTTTACATGGGAGTCTTCCACCTTCACTTTACCCACACCCGTTTCAACTGTCAACTCTTTCACATTAAGATCTTTGCAATCAATCACACCGGCACCTAATTCAATATCCATATAATTCAATATCAGTTCTTTAGGCAGATACAAGCGAAGGCAATCTCTATCATTTACAATGAATTTAAGTGGGTATATTTCATCGAGATACAGGGTTCCGTCTTTCACATAACAGGTGACATTACTGTTCTCATCTCCTTCAATATGGATCATCTCATCCTGAGACTCTTCTATATATAGACTCGTCGTCCCCATATCAATCTCTACATTCTGTACTTCATTTTGGTTGACGATCTCTACCTCTTGTTCCTCTGTCCACTCGTCAACATCATACCTGTCGCTTGATATAAGTTCAAATTCATGATTGTAAAAAGCTTTTTTTAGAAGTTCATTTCCGCCCAGCGATAATCCTACCGTGATACCTACAATGCCGATACCGATGGAAACTCCGGCTATGATAAAAGATGTTTTTATAAATTTTTTCATGCGCACTGTCCTCCTTTTCTTTCAAACGGAAGCCTGCATAAATTGACAAATCCCCTTACACAGGTCGGTATTAATCTAATACAAATCCATACGACGGCCATGATGCACAAGATACCGATGCCTATCAGCAATAAGCTGATTCCCATCATTAAAATCCCCAGAACCGGAGACATAAACAGCTTTACAATGGAAAAAGCAAAGAACACTATGCCGACCAATATCAGTGAAACTGTCACCGCTCCAAAGGAAAAAAGAAGTGCCACCCCAACTGCTACTATCGATACCAATATTCCAAAGATAACAGCGGCGATGGAAATCCAAAGCGGACTTAATAAAAGCAGTAGTATTACAATCAAGATAATTTTGCCTGCATTATTCTTAGGAGGCATCGCCATCTGCTTATCTGCAGCGACGGTATCTTTATTTCTATAGTTTGTATTATCATACTCTTGATACGCATTTCGATAATCTTTTGTATGTTCTTTTTGTGCATTTTGATTTTGCATAGCAGGTTTTACTAAGATTTCATGTTTCCGCCTGCCTTCATTGCGAAAACCGGTTTCTGTAAATTCCCAATCTTCATCCGGTCTTCCGGCTAAATCGGTTTTAATCGTTTCTGCCACTTTTGCCGGCGTTCCGAGAGCACGTATGACATCCTGCTCATTGTCTATCCCTGCGTCATCAAAATAATCATTATAATATTGTATTGCTTCCGCTTTTTCTTCTGATGTAATATCATCCAATAACAGAGCTAACTGACGCATAAATTCCATTCTATTCATGTTTGATTCCTCCCTCGAACATTCCTGTGATTTTATCGGAATATCTAATCCACTCACTTTCATATAGATTCAGTTGTACACGTCCTCGTTCTGTTAATTTGTAGTATCTCCGATTTCTTCCTGCACATGCTTGATCATAAACCTCCAAGCACTCATCCTTTTGTAATCTTCGCAATACCGGATATAAGGTTGATTCTGATAATTCTATTACCTGTCTTACCTCTTGCGTAATCTTATAGCCATATGTTCCATCTAATTCTTTCGATACAACTGCCAGAACAATTGCATCAAGCAATGCAGCTCCTGTATTAAAGACCATGATTGCCTCCTTTCTTACCTGTCAATAACTCTTTTTCATAAAATACCATGCTATTTATCTATTAGTATTGTATGGAAGATTATATTATACGGTGTATAATATTGCTTTGTGAGCATACTATACACTATATAATATTATTTTGTCAACAATTATTTTCGCAATTTTAAAAATTTTAAAAAAAGCAAAAAAAAGGTACCGCATAAACTAATCCGCTGACACAGTTCAGAATATTTTATGCAGTACTTTCTTTTATTTTTCCTAATTTGACACCTTCAAGCTTAAGCCTTCCTTGACAGCCGAACTTTTAAATCACACTTCCATCTTCCAAAATGCTGCACTATAGGGTGGGAGCTCACTGCCGCCCCCAAAATCATGTAACGTACCATTCAATAAATCAACTGCCTGACCACATCCGGCATCAAAGTGTGCCTGAAAACTCTCACTATCAGCATTAATGGCCACTAATACTCTTTCTCCCTCTGCCATACGTTCAAAGATACACTGTTTATTCGTCAGTAATATCGAGCGAAACTCCCCATAGTTCAGTGCAATACTATTTTTTTTGGCTACTGCCATCTGTGCGATCGCTGCTGTTAAATCATTCTCAATCGGTTCCTCATAGCTAAGACGTAAGGACTGATCTCCATCCTTTTTTTCACCTGTAGCACCCCATTCACTGCCATAATAGATGCAGGGAATCCCGGGCATACCAAAGCAAAGTGCGTAAACCAAAGGAAGGTGTTTTTTATTTTGCAATACGCTTGCAATTCGACTGACATCATGGTTATCCACAAAAGATAAGAAATGCTTACCCTTATAGAGTGCATAAGGATCATTCCCAAACTGCCTCAATAAAGAATGTACAATCTCAAAAAGATTCATACTGTTAAAACTGGAGTACAGTCCCTTATAACATTCATAATTGGTAACTGCATATAACATAGTATCATTTACCAATTGATTATAGTCACCATGAACCACTTCACCGATTAAAAAGAAGTCATTCTTTAATCCATCGCAATAACTGCGCAAGCGTCTCATAAAATCATGGTCCAGACAATACGCCACATCCAAACGCAGCCCATCGATATCAAATTCTTCTATCCACTGTTTCACACACGTAAAGATATGGTTGATGACTGCCTCATTACGAAGGTTTAACTTTACCAAATCATAATTACCTTCCCATCCCTCATACCATAAACCATCATTATAATTGGAATTACCATCAAAATTAATATGAAACCAATCTACATAAGAAGAGTTTTGTCTATTCTGTAATACATCCTGAAATGCCCAGAAGCCTCTGCCCACATGATTGAATACTCCATCTATTACTATTTTAATATTCTCGGCATGTAACTGTTCACATACATTTTGAAAATCAGCATTCGTTCCCAGACGCACATCTATCTTGCGATAATCCCTTGTATTGTAACCATGCGTATCTGATTCAAAAAGTGGAGAAAAATAAATAGCATCCGCTCCTATTTTTTTAATATGAGGAATCCAATCATTCACTTTTAAGATTCTCGATTCCACAACGCCATCATTCTCGTAAGGTGCACCACAGAATCCCAACGGATATATTTGATAAAAAACACTTTCATAAGCCCACATAACAGCTACCTCCTTCTTTTCTACTGCTCTAGTATACCACACCTCTGATTCGGTTGACATAGTTACTATTCCCTTTTTTATATTTTATAAATCCTGCAGATTAACTTGCATAAAAAAAATGACAGTCACATTGCCTTTTATGACACAATTCGACATATTTCAAAAGTAATGCACAGTTTCCACATAGTTATCCACATTTTCTCTCTTTATTGACACTCCTTTTTTTTGACTCTTTTACTTGCAGACACGCGTGTCATATTTCATGTTTTTTTACTATTTAGGTACTAAATGACCAGTAACATAATTCTTATTCAAAAAGAAGTTATGTTGCCTTATAACCATTCATCCCAAAAACGTTCGATTCTCCTTGCAATGGATTTTTTCGTTACTATCTCTTGTTCAGTCCAATCCGGCGGGAAAAGCTGCTGATAGCTATGCTCTAAAAATCGTTCATCCAATAACACGATAATACCTACATCTTTATCCGTTCTAATCACGCGGCCCGCCGCCTGCAATACCTTATTCATCCCCGGATAGCAATATGCATAAGCAAAACCATCCTCCCCTTTTTGTGCAAAATAATTCTGGATCAAATCTCTCTCATGACAGACCTGTGGTAATCCGGTACCCACTATAATGGCACCGATGAGCTTATCCTCCGTTAAATCAATACCTTCGCTGAAGATACCGCCCATTACGCAAAAACCAAGCAGGCTCTTTTCCTCTTCTATCTCAATCGTTATCTGTATCCTATTCGTTAAATCACACATTTCATTACCGCGAAATCGATTTAAAAACGTTTCTCTCGATGCTTCATTCATGTATTCTTCCTGAAAAATGCAATCCTCATGCTCAGCATCATAATAAGATTCCATATAAACCTGATACACCGCTTGTAAAAAGCCATGAGATGGGAAAAAAAGCAAATAGTTGCCATGCCTGTTCTTAACAGCTTCATGAATATAGGCTGCAATATTTTGATATTCTAATTCACCTCTTCTGGTATATTTGCTGGTTACATCTCTGCCAATTAGAATAGCTCGTTTTCGACTGTCAAAGACAGATTGAGCATATACCTCATAATCATCTGCTTCTCCTCCAAGCACCGTCTTATAATATTGAATAGGAAGCAGGGTAGCCGAAAACAAAATGGTACTTCTGGCCTTCTTCATTCGTTCCCGAAGATTCACTGCCGGGTTGACGCAAAAGAGTTTTAGGATAAAAGTACCTTGACTTTCAATCTCTGTATACATGACATAGTTGTCATCAATCAGCTCGTAAATCTCTAAAAAGTGCGCTATTTTGAAAAATAAATCTAGAATTTCATTTTTGACTTCACTGTCATCATGTTCTTCTAAAAATTTATTCATCGTAGTATACAGTCTTTCTGCAGACATCGTAAAGGGAGCGATCTGCTCTACCACGCAGAAGCCATTCGCTTCTTCTGTATCACACACTCTCTTTAGCAAAAGCATCTCTTTATTACAGGTCTCTAATTGTTTTTCCATCGTCATATCATATGGTTTTACAATTCTTCGCAAGGACAGAAAATCTTCTTTGCATAGTGTTGCACTATACATTTCTCTTCCTCTGTCCAAAAGATTATGTGCTTCATCGATTAGAAACAGATAATCTCCCTCTACGCTGTCTGCAAAGAATCGTTTTAAATAGACACAAGGATCAAATACATAATTATAATCACAGATAACTGCATCTGAAAAAAAACACAAATCCAATTCCATCTCATACGGACAAACCTGATACTGTTTTGCACAGGCAGTAATATCTTCTCTGGTATAACGTTCCTGATTAATTACCAGTTCATAAATAGCATCATTAATTCTATCATAATGACCTCTTGCATAAGGACACGCTAACGGATTGCACTCGACGACTTCTAGCGGGCATATTTTTTCTTTCGCTGTTAGCATAACACTCTTGCATCGCAGTCCAGTTTCACGTAGTATCGCAAAAGTATCATCTGCAACGGTTCGTGTAATCGTTTTAGCCGTCAAATAAAATATTTTATCTCCCATCCCCTGTCCCATTGACTGGATGGCAGGAAATATCGTTGAGATGGTCTTTCCCACTCCTGTGGGTGCTACCGTAAATAGTTTTTTTCCACGCTGCATCGTTCGGTATACGTGTGCTACCAATTCTCGCTGTCCTTTCCTATACGGAAAAGGAAATGCCAACTGTGAAATAGATTCCTGTCTTAGTTTTTTCCAATGGATTTCATAATCAGCCCATTTACGGTATTGTCCTATCAATCCTTCAAACCAATCACGCAATTCGACAAAACTATATTCTTCATGAAAATATCTTACTTCTTCTGTCTCTATATTACAGTACGTCATCCTGACTCTGATATATGACAGGCGATGCTGCAAAGCATAGATATAAGCATATACTTTAGCCTGTGCCACATGAACCGGTATCGGATGTGTTATCTTACTGAGTTTACGATAGGTACCTTTAATCTCATCAATCGTGATCCGATCACCCGATTCTATTTGGGTTTGCTCTGTTAAAATCCCATCCGCACGTCCTTCCACGCTAATATCATATGCATCATAGGAAATGGTCAGACTAAGGGGAACCTCCGGTTGGTAATTACTCCCCATTCTTCTTTGAATCATACGATGGATACGGTTGCCTTCCATCATTGCTTTTTCAGGAGACTGGGAACGTCTATTATCAATATTGCCTGAACGCAAAATAAACTCCACTAATTTTCGCACCGAAATGCGAATCATCGGTTTTTGAATCGTATGAACTTCAAGTACCTCTGTCTCGCCCTGCCCCATCACCGGATCCATGATATCTTCCTTTCAGATTCTATCTCGTCTAAAATATGCAGTACACACTATAATAAAAAACTCCCTACCTGAATAGCGTACACTATCCACAATAGGGAGTCAATCAGTATCATGATTGTCATTCTGATTTTAACATGCAAAGGCAAATGTTCTAAGATAGTTCTCAAAATCAGCATCATATCCACAATACCTTACACTGAGAGTCTTAGCAAAATCTAATCCCAAGACTCCTAGCATAGACTTGGCATCCACTATATATCTATTATAAAAAATATCAATATCAAAATCACATTTAGATGCCGCCAAAACAAAAGCTTTCGCTTCGTCCGGTCTTAATTTAATTTTTCGTTCGATGGTATTCATACAATCAACTTCCTTCCAAATTTTCGCAAGATCACTATATTCATGCTGTTTACTGCGGTTCTCAATGTCATTATATCGTATCCAAATGATTTGTAAAGGTGTTTTTTTTGCTACTAATTGTCAAATATTAGTCCTTTATGACTAAATGGAAATATATTGTGTAAATTAGTGTCTTATCAACACTATATGTTGTGTATTTTGTATAAAATCACTTCATTCCACTACATTGTTAAACAGCGTTTTTTATATTTTTTTTAATTTTTGCCATATAATCTTGGAAGTGGAAAATTCTCTTATTCTATTTGATTTTGCGGCACTGTATCCAAGTCAAACCCGCAATAATCAGCAATATAACGCCATTCCAGATTTGATTGCTCGCAGCCTGTAAGGCAGGATTCTGTGTCATAACAAAAACACTGATATTCGCTGCCGAGTGAAACAGAATAGGAATCAAAATCGAATTAAAATGTTGATAACAGAGTGCCATTATAACTCCCAAAAGGAAACCATAGATGCCCTGTATCAAATTACCATGATATGCACCAAAGATGAGGGCGGATACCAGGATGGCAATCATCGGATTGAAATATTGTCTGATTCTGCGGCATACTAGACCTCTGAACACGAATTCTTCTGCCAACGGTGTAATCAAGCCATAAATTATGATTCCGCTTAATAACGGTACCGAATACTGCATCGTTGCCACTTGTTCATACTGCGATAGGAAATCCGAAAAATCAATGTGTGACAAAATGATATTAAAGGAAAGCGCCGTACTGACTCCTAAAATAATAGTCATAATGCATACAAGGATTTGGCTTTTTCGATTGAGTCTGCCAAAGGACACATTTATTGGTGCTATCGGCTGGCTCTGTTGTTCTCTATGATACATCCAGCCCAGACATGGGATCGCCGCAGCGGTTGCTATGGTGTTTAAATATACCGATATTTGATTCACGGTAAGTTGGGGCAGTTGACTCATAAGGACTTCCTTACCCGCATAATAACTCTGCACAGCAAAGACACCTACCAACAACACAATATTGCAAAATGCCCAATAGAATAAAATAGGAAATAGGATTTGCCACGTTTTATAAAAAACAGGCTGTCTGATCGTTGGCTGCGTTGTCTCTTTGGTTGTCTCTTTTGTCAACTCTTTTGTCAGCACTTTTTCCAATTCCAAAACATCATCGACCAGTATGGTTGCTCCGGCTTGTTTTAATTCCTCGGCACCTCCATATCCATAAGTAACACCGATGCTGTTCATTCCAAACCTCTGTGCTCCTTCTATGTCAAACTTTCTGTCGCCTATCATGACACATCTGTCATACTTGCTTTTATCGTGATGTAACAGCCTTTTGAGTGTTTCCTCAACTACTTCTTCTTTTCTTGATCTTGTTCCATCCAGTTCACTGCCCACGATGACTTCAAAACAATCCTTAATCTCAAAATGTTCCAGAATCCGTTCCACAAATACGGTTGGTTTGCTGGACGCGACTGCCAGATGGAGTCCTAAGGCTTGTAGATGATGCAGCATATCCGCTATACCCGGATATATCATATTTTCATATAAGCCCTGCACTTCAAATCGTTCCCGATATTTATGAATAGCTGTTTGCGCTTGTTCCTGCGTCATGCCGTAAAACTCCATAAAGCTATCCAATAAAGGGGGCCCGATAAAGGGTTCCAAAACATCTAAATCTGCTACTTCTATGCCTGCATCTGCCAATGCATACTGAACGCAGGTACAGATACCCTGTTTGGGATCTGTTAAGGTTCCATCTAAATCAAACAATAAATACTGATATTGATACATAAGATACTCCCATCTTTTGTTAAATTACCTCATATCCTGCTTCTGTGACCGCTGTTCGTAAAATATCATCCGTAATCGATTCGTTCACTGTAACAGTCGCTGTTTTTGCTTCGAGGTTCATCTCTACATTCTCTACTCCCTCCAAAGATCTCAATGCTTTTTCTACCGTTCCCGTGCAATGAGCACACATCATACCTTCAATTCGGATTATTTTCTGCACCTTGCTTTCCTCTCTTTCTATGCTTTCTATGCTTTCTATGCTTTCTGTGTTGTCACTGATTGTATGTTTGACTGTGCCTCGGAAAAAACTTAATCTCAGTGCATTTCCTACTACGCATATGCTGCTTAGACTCATCGCAGCAGCTCCAAACATAGGATTTAATCTCCAATGGAGTATCGAATAAAATACACCTGCTGCCAAAGGAATCCCGATACAATTATAAAAAAACGCCCAGAATAAATTTTCTCTGATATTACGAATGACTGCTTTACTGAGTCGTATCGCAGTTACCGCATCGAGAAGATCATTGTGCATCAATACAATATCTGCACTCTCTATCGCTATGTCTGTGCCTGCTCCGATGGCTATCCCAACATCTGCCTGCATCAGTGCAGGTGCATCATTGATTCCATCTCCTATCATAGCGACTTTATGCCCAGTTTCTTTTAATTGACGTATCTTCTCTTCTTTCTGTTCCGGCAATACTTCTGCCATTACCTCGTTTACATGCAATTGCTCCTGTATCGCCATCGCTGTAATCTGGTTATCTCCGGTCAACATAATCGTATGGATGCCTTGCTGATGAAATTGTGCAATCGCCTCTGCACTGGATGGCTTTACCGTATCTGCCACCGCTATCATACCGATGAGGGTCTGTTCTCGGGCAAACAGCAAAGGTGTCTTTCCGGCTATTGCTATCCTGTCTATCAGTGTTCTGTATTCTTTGGTAAGCAGTACTCCTTTTTCTTGCATCATGGCAGTATTTCCCGCAAAGTAGAACCTGCCCTGTTGCATAGCCTCTATACCTTTTCCAAAAATTGCCTTGAAGTGCTCAATAGGTTCCGGCTGAACTTTCTTTTTTTTCGCTTCCCATAGGATTGCTTCTGCTAAAGGATGCTCACTTTGATGCTCTAAACTAACTGCAATACGCAGTAGCTCTATCTCTTCCATATCCTCTGCCAAACAGATGATATCTGTCACTCTCGGTCTGCCTTCCGTCAACGTCCCTGTTTTATCCATAACTACGGTGTCAATACTCTGTGTCATCTGTAACGCTTCTCCGGATTTAATCAAGATCCCAAGACTGGCTCCCTTGCCGGTACCCACCATGATGGCGACCGGTGTCGCAAGACCAAGAGCACACGGACATGAAATCACAAGCACTGCAATCGCGATCGACATGGCAAATTCAAACGTCGCTCCACACAAGAGCCAGATAACCATCGCAATAACTGCGATGCCGATAACAGCCGGTACAAAGATGCCTGCGATCGTATCTGCCAGCTTCGCAATCGGTGCCTTGCTCGCACTCGCATCCTCCACCAGTTTAATAATCTGAGCTAATGTGGTATCATTCCCGACTTTCGTTGCTCTGAACCGAACGAAACCTGTCTGATTGATCGTAGCCGATACCACGGTATCTCCAACACTCTTTTCAACGGGTATGCTTTCTCCTGTAATAGCCGCTTCATCTACACTCGTCATGCCTTCTAGGATGATGCCGTCAACCGGAATACTGCTCCCGGGCTTTACCAGGATCACATCCCCTATCTGCAATTGTTCAACCGGAATCTCACTCTGTATCCCATCTTTCTCAATCATGGCCGTCTTAGGTGCCAGATTCATCAGCTTGGTAATCGCCTGACTCGTTTTTCCTTTAGACTTGGTCTCCAGATATTTACCAACTGTAATAAGCGTCAGAATCGTTCCTGCCGATTCAAAATAAAGATCCATACTATAATGTGCCACCACTGCCATATCTGAATGACCAATTGCATATCCCATTCTAAAGATAGCAAATATGCCATAAACGACTGCAGCACCGGCTCCTATGGCGATTAAACTATCCATCGTGGGCGTTCTCTTCCATAAAGTTTTGAATCCCACACGAAAATATTGTTGATTCACAAATAAGATTGGTAATAGCAGCAGAAATTGTAAAAAGGCAAACGTTATGGCATTCTCGGTTCCATGTAGATAATGCTCTACCATATCCGGAATCGGTAATCCAAACCACTCATAGAACATATGATACATGGAAATATACATTAATGGAAGCCAAAAACAAATTGAAAATAACAACCTTTTTTTCATGCCCTGTTCGGTTATCTCTACCGGTGAGCGATCATGGGTTCGTTTCCCTGAAAGCTTAGTATCCGAATGGTTCCTCGTACTTTCTTCCGGCGTCGCTCCATACCCGGCATGCTCAACTGCAGCGATAATAGATTCCTGCGACAGTTGATCCTCGAGGTACTCTGTCTGCATCGTATTTGTCAATAGATTGACGGTCACATGTTGCATCCCGTTCAGCTTTGACACGCTTTTTTCCACATGCGTAGAACATGCCGAACATGACATACCTGTAATATAGAATCTTTGCTTTCTCATTCACCTGTTCTCCACTTTCTATTCCGTAAGAGTCTTGGTCCTCATTGCTCTCATAGCATTCAGTATCGCAATGACTGCTACCCCGACATCAGCAAATACAGCCGCCCACATACTTGCCCATCCAACAGTCGCCAATATTAATACCAATACCTTAACCCCAATAGCAAATACGATATTTTGTTTCACAATACCAAGTGTCTTACGTGATATCTTCATCGCCATCGCAATCTTAGACACTTCGTCCGTCATAATGACGATATCCGCCGCTTCGATGGCTGCATCTGAACCCAGTCCTCCCATCGCGATCCCGATATCTGCTCTTGCCAGTACCGGAGCATCATTGATTCCATCTCCTACAAATACGAGCTTTCCTTTTCCGGTTTGTTGGAGCATCAAGGATTCCATTCGTTCTACTTTGTCCGCCGGCAAAAGTTCTGCATAGACTGTCTGAATCCCTAATTTTTGTGCAATATGCTCTGCGGTAGCCCTGCGGTCTCCTGTCAGCATAACAATTTGGCTGACCCCTTCTCTTTTTAATCCTTCGATAGCCTGTTTGGCATCTGCTTTGACTTCATCTGCAATTAAAATATAGCCAATATAGACACCGTCTTTTGCCACATGAACCACCGTACCGATATCCTCCACAGGCAAATAAGCGATCTCTTTTTCTTCCATCAACCTTGTATTTCCGGCATAGATATCTGCACCCGCTATGGTTGCATGTACTCCTCTGCCTGCTATCTCTTCCACATTAGATATTTGTTGTTCCTCGATCTCCATTCCATAGGTTGCTTGCAAAGAAGAGGAGATGGGATGATTTGAATAATGCTCTGCATATGCAGTTAATCGTAATAATTCCGCCTCACTCACACCCAGTGCGTGGATCTCACTCACTTTAAAATTACCTTTGGTTAAAGTTCCTGTTTTATCCATCACTACAATCTCTGCCTGTGCCAGACCTTCCAGATAATTACTGCCTTTGATTAACACCCCTGCTTTACTAGCTCCACCCAGACCTCCAAAGAAGCTTAATGGTACAGAAATAACCAGGGCACATGGACATGAAATGACTAGGAAAGTCAATGCCCGATAAATCCAAATATTCCAATCCCCTTGTGCAAACAAGGGTGGTAATATCGCTAATAACACTGCGCAGCCAACTACAATCGGTGTGTAATATCTTGCAAAACGACTGATAAAATTCTCAGATTCCGCTTTCTTGGCAGATGCATTCTCCACCAAATCAAGGATTTTGCTTACGGTAGATTCCCCAAATTCCTTGCTTACCATGACTTCTATTACACCCGTCAGGTTCACACAGCCACTAATTACATCGTCACCCATGAGTACTTCTCTTGGTACACTCTCTCCCGTTAATGCCATGGTATCAAGTGAGGTATTTCCCTTGCACACTGTCCCATCTAATGGCACCTTCTCACCGGGCTTCACGATGATGATCTCTCCTATGTTTACTTCTGCGGGATCGACTTCTATTGACTGTCCCTCTCGATATACATTGGCATAATCCGGTCTGATATCCATTAAATCCGTAATGGATTTTCTTGATTGATTGACCGCATAAGACTGAAACAATTCACCCACCTGATAGAATAGCATAACCGCTACTGCCTCAGGATATTCACCCACTAAAAATGCACCGATCGTGGCAATCATCATAAGGAAATTCTCATCAAATATCTGTCCATGTCCTATATTCCGAACAGCTTTTTTAACAACATCTCCACCCACAATGAAATATGCCAGTAAGAAAAATCCCAGTTCCAGATTTTGATTCCAATTGGGGATACACTGATTGATGATTAAGGTGGCTAAGAATAATGCTCCTCCCAGTAGAACCCGATACATTCTTTTCTTCATTTTCTTTGTCATGATATGAATCCTATCCCTCTATTTTTCGATTAATGATACATCCGGTTCTAATGTCTTAATGATCTTTTTGGCTTCTTTTATAATACGCTCAACCTTATCATCTTCCATATCCAATGTCATCTTGCAAGTTAAAAAGGTGACTCTGCATTGCTGCACCCCTTCAAGCTTACCAATACTCGTTTCTATTTTCTCCGCACAATGTGCACAGTCTAAATCTTCCAGTATAAATACTTTTTTCATCTCTCATTTCCTCCATGCTATTTTTGAATGTTTACTTATCTTCTTCAATATGCTCTAACCCCTGATTCAGGATTGTCATAATATGTCCATCTGTCAAAGAATACAGGATTGTTTTTCCATCTCTTCGATTTTTCACCAGTGCCATCTGTTTTAAGGTTCTTAATTGATGTGAAATAGCCGATTGTGTCATACCCAGTATCTGAGCAAGGTCACATACACACATCTCGGAGCATAAGAGCACCGTTAGGATTTTTAGTCTGGTAGAATCTCCGAAAATCTTAAAAAAATCTGCCAGATCATAAAGTTCTTCTTCACTCGGCATCTTCTCATTCACTTCTGTAACAATATCCTCATGCACATGAATATATTCGCATTGTTCCACAATAACTTCTTTGACCGGCTCCTTCAATGTTTCACGCCTCCTCGTATGAATATCTGTTCATATGTTCATTATATTCTTTCCCTTTCAATTGTCAACTCTTTCTGATAAGAAAAAGTACAAAACAAAAAAATTCCGCTTGTTACCATGTTGTGGTAAAAGCGGAAGATTCCATCCTTAAAAAATATATTCCTTTAGAAAATTGTCGTTCAATCGTTACCCATGCTGACTGTTTGACAGTCCCGTGTCACATTCTTGAGCCATATCTTCTTACGATATCTCAGTAAGGTAAGTGGTGTTTTTATAACTTCATCCAATAATAAGATAGCATAAACTATCTCAACCGGCCAATGGAACACAAATGCTGCGATCGCACCCAGTAGGATCGAAGCACCCCACATAGAAGCAACATCGATAATCAAACCAAATTTAGTATCTCCGCCTGCCCTAAAGATACCCACGATACAAGTGGTATTCACTGCTTGTACAACCACATAAAATGACATCATAAACATGAACGCATTCATATATTCTGCCGTCTGTCCCGAAAAACCCAGTGCACTAATAATAATGGGTCTTAAGAATAAGATAAGCATACCTCCTATGATACCAAATACCAATGCAAGCCTGATAAAGCTGGCACCATATGCTTCGGCCACTTTATCCTTTTTCTCACCGATGGCTTTTCCGATCATAATTGCAGTTGCATTTGCAATCCCAAATACAATGACAGTAGCTAACTGTCTGGCAACCTGTGATACCGAATTAGCAGCTACTGCACTACTGCCCATATGTCCTACAATCGCACTATTGGCTGAATATCCTAATCCCCACATCATCTCATTTAAGATAACCGGTCCGCTATATCGCATAAAATCCGGAAATAATATCTTATCCATATGAAGGCAATAATGCAATCTGACTTTTACCTGTCGATTAAATTTTGCCGCATAGATAACAACGATTAAAAGCTCTGTAAGCCTCGCAATCAAGGTACCGATTGCTGCACCTTTGATGCCCATAGCCGGTACGCCAAACAATCCAAAGATTAAGATGGCGTTGGCTATCACATTAACAATTAAGGATACTCCATAGACAAGCGTGGAGATAATAACTCTTTCCACGCTCTTCATCAGATTCAAATAAACTAATGTAAACGCTACAATCGGATAGGTAAGTGCGATAATTTGAACATATTTGGAACCTTCTAAGATAACCGCAGGTTCATTGGAGTAGATACGCATCAAGGATTCCGGTATCAATAAGCTGACCACCATAAAGATAACACTGATCGTTATCGAGATCTTCATCGCGATGCCAATTACTTTTTCAATGGAATCAATATCCTGTTTACCCCAATACTGTGCCAGCAAAACGCATGCCCCTGAGGTTGTACCAAATAGAATAAGACTCAAAATAAAATAAATTTGTCCTCCTAAAGAGGCACCCGATAATACCGTTTCTCCAACTTTTCCCAACATAATAACATCTGTTGCCATAACTCCCACATTGATGAGATTCTGCAGTGCCATGGGCAACACCAATGCAAATACTTTTTTATAAAAATCTTTTTTCACAATAAAACCATGCCTTCCTTATAGTCTCTTAATTAAAAATTCCTCCAACAGCCGCAAAAGAGTAAGATCATCTTGAGAGATATGAGGATTGTCCAAAGCAATCATTCCTCCTATGATTCCATTTTGTCTAAAAGGAATCGCTCTCTGGCTCTCTATTGCATGCTGACGCATAATCCGATACATATCCGGATACTTCTTCTCTGCTTCTTTTTGGCTATCTATTCTGTAATCGTCCCGATCACCACATAGCCTCGTAAAAAAGTTGTCATCCAAAGAGGGGATCTCATAGAGTAACTGACCAAGTGGTGTAATTCCTTTTTTCGTCCATTCATAGATAACTCGCTTTTCAGCACTCTTCTGCCATACGATATAGGCTCTGTCTGCCTGGTAGTATGTTCCAACTTCTCCTAAAATATCGTCTATCAGCTGCGGGCCTGCTACGTTTACATTCATCTTGTGTAAACATTGAAGCAGAACCTGATTCATCCTTACCTGTTTTTCCAGTTCGTTTTTTTCATTTTCTTTCTTTGTTAAGTCAGTTGCCATCTCTATTCTTGCCGGTCTTCCGTACCAGTCTACGATACGATCTTTAATCTGGAAAAAGCGCTGAATCGCAAGATTCTGATGTTCCCATGTATAGAAGCTCTCTCTGCAGAGCAGATGATTATTACAGAACTCACAAGGCTCTTGCAAATGCTGCAGCACTTCATAACATTTTCTCCCCTTCAAGTCTGCTTCCGGATCAATACCAAAAGCTTCTTTGGCTCCTTTATTCATATAGAGCAAATTATAATTTTCCATATCTGATACATACACCAGATCATTAGATTCATCTAGGAGCCATTCCCTACTCACAGAAACACTGTCAAGCGATGCCTGCTTTCGACGTAACTTTGCCGAATAAACTACATATCCATCTTTCCCATTTCTTTTCGCCTGATAGAGTGCTTCGTCCGCACATCTGTATAAGGTATTAAAATCGTCTCCATCTCTGGGTGCTATAGCAACCCCTACAGATGCCGCGACAATACACGTCTCACTCAAAGCACATTTGAGAGCCTTACAGATATTGTCTGCAATTATTTTAACTCTGGGTATAGAAACACACGTTGGTACAAACGCATAGAATTCGTCTCCCCCCATGCGTCCTACGATCCCCTGATCCCGGATAACGGAACGTAAAGCCTTTGCCGTCTGAATCAGTATTTCATCTCCTTTGGTATGCCCATACTTATCATTTACCGATTTAAAATTATCTAAATCAATCATATACATCGCTTGAATCTTATCATGATATTTCACATATTGAAGCATATCGTTGGTCTTTTGTTTCAACGTATGGCGATTATATAAATCTGTCAGTGAATCTCTCTGTGCCTGTCTTAAAAGTGCGAGTTCCTGTAATTTTTGTTCCTGGATATCTTTCATATAAATATATGCATAAAGATCCCCCTTAACCGGTTCTCTGATAATATTCATAATACTTTTATGCCAACGATAGGTATGATCCTGTGTGAGACACTGATAGTCAATCTCCACTTCCTGAATCCCTCTTTTAAAAGCATCCAGCACAGATTCCTGACTAAAAGATTTTAGAAATTGCCCCCTTTGCTCCGGATGTATAAAATGATCTGTTATTTTATGAAGTAGCTCACTGACTGTTTCGTCTAGTTTGAGTCCATAAAGCGGAAAATCTTTCTCATTCACATGTAAAATAGTATTTCCGGTCATATTGAGCTGACAAACGAATGTAAAATCATACATCATTGCCTCTCTGCGTTTTTCAGCTTCCTGGTAACGAATCTCAATATTGTGCCTCTGTGTCACATCCTCTGCCAGTGCAATCGCCTTCTTTGGCTTACCGTCTTCTCCGAAGATTAAGGTCTGTTTGATATCCAGCCAAATATATTCTCCATTTATCTTACGTGCCTGAATCAGGGCATGTGCATTGGCTACTCCGCGTTCTAAATCCTGATACATACGTCGAGTTTCTTGTACATAATCAGGATGTATCAAACCTTGTTCTATTAAAGATTCCGGAACATTTTCAATATTCCCCTTCAATCCAAATATGTTAAAAAGACTCTCAGAACTACTCATACATTTCGTAGCTATGTCATATTCCCATACGCAATTAGAGGTTTGTGCCATGGCAAGGAGATATATTTCTGCATTTTGCTGCAATTCCTTGTTATACTTATATTCTGTAATATCAATACCCACACTAAAGGAAGTCGGGATCGTTCCCTCTTCATTGGGAATAAAACTAAAGGAAGTCATAAGGATACGTTCTTCCCCATTACGTCTTGCGATACGCATCTCCGTTGTAAAATAACGCTGACCTTTTGCGACTGTCTCCTGCATCAGTTTATTGATTCTTTCTACATCTTCCGGTACCACATAGCCCACTGCCTTGCTTTGCAATTCATCCTTAAATTGCTCTTCTGTATATCCGATTATTTCCAGATAATTTTTATTATGCCACAGAATCGTCCACTCCTCATCTGCGCACACCTCACATACCCCACCAGGAATACTTTTTTCCAGTGAATTCAATTGTTTTTCCAATTGCTGAATGCGATCTTCGCGATTAGCTTCTTCTACTTTTCGTTCCTCTATCGATTCCATATTAGTTCCCCTTATAAAATCCTGCTCTTCACCATGGCTTCCAAAATATCTACACAGCCGTCAATCCCAAATTTAGCTCTGTTCAGTAAAATATCCTTACCTTCTTTACGGTTCCATCCTTTTCCAACATAATATGCATAATAACTATTGCGTACCTGATCCATCTTCTTAACGAGTTTCTTAGCTTCTTCCTCTGTAATGCAATGTTTCTGCTTGATAATCTGTACTCTGGCTTCATAAGGTGCATAAATAAATACATGAACACAATCTGCATCCTCTTTTAAAATATAATCTGCACATCGGCCTACGATGATACAGGAAGATTTTGCTGCAACATCTCTGATAATCTGCGTCTCCACCTGAAATAATTTATCATTCAAATTTTCTTTGTTATTACCAAACCCCAAATATGGTTCTAAGAATCGATTGGTAATGGTTTCATCCACATTGGCAAGGTGTGATACTGACACCCCGCTTCTCTCGGCTGCCTTCTCCAATAAATCTTTATCATATAATGGAATCGCCAGACGTTCAGCCAGTTCTTGGCCTATCTCATGTCCTTCACTTCCGAATTCTCTTCCAATGGTAATCACTGTCTTTTGATTCATGGTGGTAGTCCCCCTATTCTTTATCTCTTCTTATGAGTATACCCTTTATCCCTTGTTATTTCAAGAAAAAAAGGCTACAATTATGTTACTATATTACTATAAGGAGTAAATCGAAATGAGAGAAAAACTATATACCATTCCATTAAATGATGCGATGCATGCGAACGAGGAATGTCCTTTTTGCTTTATAGAACGTACTTTGGAACAAGATATGTTGGATTTTGTATTGGGTTCCGCATCCTCTTATATGGAGAGTTCGGTTCGAAAAGAAACAGATGAAGCCGGTTTTTGCCGTTATCACTATAAGAAAATGTTTGATTATGGAAATACACTTGGGAATGGCTGGATCTTGAAAACGCATTATATGCAGATACGTACCGAGTTGGAGCAACAATGCAAACACTTTACTCCCAGAAAAAGTACTTTTACCGATCGGTTTCAGAAAAGCAACAAACAGCCTAATGCCATCGGAGCCTGGGTTGCCGACCGCAAAAAGTCCTGTTATATCTGTGATCGCACTGCTGAAGAATATAATAGATACTTAGATACTTTTTTCGTACTATATAAGAAGGATGCTGATTTTAAAACTACTTTGTTTCAGTCTAAAGGATTCTGTCTTCCACATTTTGGTGATCTTTGCACTGCTGCTGATACCAAACTGACTGATCTCGAAAAAGAAGAATTCTTTCCTGCCTTATTTCATCTCATGGATCAAAATATGGCACGTCTGTCAGAAGATATGTCATGGTTGATTGAAAAGTTTGATTATCGTAATCAGGAAGCTGACTGGCGGACTTCTGCGGATGCCATTCAACGCGGTATGCAGAAATTACAAGGAGGATATCCTGCAGATTCTGTCTATCAGCAGCGTAAATAAAGAGCTTGGAGCGTATCTAAATAAAGGGCAAGCTGCATATACATCTCTTTTCCATCATCCATACCCGCTCCGGCATACTCGGACTTAATACCATCTATGGTATACTGTATAATATGCAATGCCTGTTGTGGGTCGATGTTTTCCTTAAAATCTATTTGACTAGCGTGTTGATATATCCGGCTGTATGCTGTGGCACGTTCTTTCTTTTTGTCCTCAATTGCTTCACAGACTTCTATCTCCACTTCTTTATCCGCTCGCTCAAGGAAAAACAACATATATGGATATACTGTCATCGCCTGATAATGTGCATATTCCACCTGCTTCAAAAGTTCAAAATAATTATTTTCTTTGATGCTGACCGTTTGATAAAGTTCAATCGCTACATATTTAATACTATAAGCATATAAAAAAGAATACAATCCAAGTTTATTGTCAAAATAATGAAAGAGCAGTCCCTTGCTAATGCCCGCTTCCTGCACCATTTCATCCGTACTGGCATGTCGATACGCATGAAGACTAAATATCTTTAGGGCTGCATTTATGATTCTATCCTGTTTTTCTTTTTTTAAATCAAAGAATTTATCATTCATGATGGACTCCCAAATACCGCTGCACATTTACTATAGTTTCATGATTGCGATTGACTATTGCAGTCATGTTGTGCAAGCATATCACATTTTTTTAATCATTTCAATATTTTATACAGATATCCCTTTTCAATTTGGTAAAATAGTATTACAATACTCAATATAGAAAGTGAAAGGAGTACATTTATGGCTAAGAAATTTGGAAAGTTTTTGGTATTCACTGCTGCCGTAGGTGCAGTTGCCGCAGGTGCATATTATTATATGCAAAATAAGAAAGATGAAATATCAGAGGACGAGGATGATTTTGACGATTTTGATGATGATTTAGATGATACTACCCCGGATTCGTCCCAGGAACGTTCTTATGTTTCCCTTAATTTAGATGATAACAAGCCAAGTGACCATGTAGAAGAATTCTTCGATGATGATATCGAGGAAGAAGAATCCATTTAGTGCCATGAAACCTGCAGACTGTTAGAGCGTGTTCCACGCCTCTAACAGTTTTTTTGTACCCTCTGTAATCTGCTGTTCCGATAATCCACCATAGCCAAGCAATAAAATCGGCGATATCCTTAAATCGCCTCCCTGTCTATCGCAGGTCTCCGACAAGCCATACACACGTACGCCCTGTTTTTTCGCTTCCTCTACCAATTCCATTTCACTTTTTTCTCCGGTATAATGCAGTAAAATATGCAGACCGGCATTTTCCCCCGAGATTCTGAATTTCGCTGATAACCCCTTTAAACAGCTAAGCAGCAGATCATGCTTCGTTTTATAATATTTACGCATTTTATTCAAATGCCGCTCATAATAGCCTCCACGTAAAAATTCCGCCAGCATCATCTGATCGGTTCTGGATACGGTAGAAGCAAGATAATCGGTCGTACTCTCATACTGCTTTAATAACTCCTGTGGCAAGACCATAAAGCTCACTCGGATAGCCGGTGCTATTGATTTGGAAAAAGTACCAATATAGATAACACTGCCATCCTGATCAGATGCCTGTAACGATGGAATGGGTTTTCCTTTATAACGAAATTCACTGTCATAATCATCTTCTATAATATATCTGCAATTCGATTGACTCGCCCAGTTAAGTAATTCTGTTCTTCTGCCTATTGGCATAACAATACCCATAGGATACTGATGTGCCGGCATGACATAAGCAATGTCCGCTTCACTGTCCTCTAAGTGTTCTACACACATCCCCGATTCATCCATCGGCACTGTGATCAGATGATATCCACAGGACAAAAAAGTACGTTGTGCCCTGGTATAAGTCGCCTCTTCCATCGCAACCGTTCTATCAGAGCCCAATATCTTCGCCAGGAGTAAAAGAAGGTAGTCATTTCCGGCCCCTATCACGATCTGCCTCGCACTGCAGTTGACACCACGAGAGGTATGTAAATATCCTGCAATCACAGTTCGCAGCACCTCTTCTCCACCGGAATCTCCCATACTGAACAGAGCGTCTTCATGTTCTAGCAATGTATTTTTGCAGATACGTCTCCAGGTTGCAAAAGGAAAGCCTTCTCTATCAATTCCATTGGTTGTAAAATCATAGAGGTAGTTCTTTTTCTCCGTTGGTGGATTGGATACAACATCATATGCGGTTATGTCGTTGGACGACTGCAGCGAAAGCAGTCCTTCAATTGGACAGACATAATACCCTTTATAGGGTTTAGACTCCAGATAGCCTTCTGATAAAAGTTGGTCGTACGCCAAATCAACTGTACTTCTGGACACTTGCAGATGCTCTGCCAGGGCACGTGTTGAGGGAAGCTTCTCATCCCGCAGAAGCTTCCCCTCTCTGATTTCATTGCGTATATAGGTATAGATCTGTTCATACAACGGCTGCTTACCGTGAGCCTCTAACGGTATGGACAATTCATTCATTTAATCAACCGTTTCTTTTAGGAGTTGCTGCAAGCTGCTGCACTTTGATTATTTTTTCTGTTTAATACGATCCATTAAGATTTCTTTCAAATCCCTTGCTTTTTCTTTCATGCGTGGATTACCACCATTCTTAGTCAAAAGACTCGCTACCATCTTACTTGCCACATCGAGCTTAGAGCATCCCATCGCCAATACAGCTATCATATAATCTACTGTTTCTTCATCCATACCACACATCGGATATCCTTCACTCTGACGTGCTGATACAAATCCTTCCAGTGCATTTTTTAAATATTCCTGTTCTTCTTCTGCCAGTTCTGCTTTTTGAGGATCCTCTTCTTCAAGACTCTCTTGCCAGCCACGTAACAGCCACGCTGATTTCAGGCATATATACGCTTTTTCACTTGATTTTCCCTGTTTTACAATCGCATTTGCCAATGTTAATTTATAACGTTCCAGTGCATCTTCATAAGAATAGATTTCACTGGTTTCTTTCTTTTCTTTAAAGGAAGCACTGATGGTTTCCTTTATCTTCTTGGACTGGAATGCAGATACTGATTTAAAATATCTTGTTAATGCCGCATAGCCACAACGTGGGCATAAAACAATATCATATTTTAAAAGATCGATTCCCTCATACCTCGGTCTTAAATCAAGGTCTGTTCCTGCTAATTTTGCCTTTCCTACTTTTACGGTCTTATTCTTAAATTCTTTATCACAAACCGGACAAGTGTAATTCTTGTCAAAGATAAAATCTTGCTCTTGCTGTAATTGTTTCTGTTCTTTGGTTAGCGAATCATCCTGTTTCTCTTCCTTCGGTGCCTCAAATAAAGATGCGCCCTCCAGATTGCCTAATCCAAATGCACTTAAACCATCTAATAATCCTGCCATGTCTAATACCCTCCAACTATTTTTTGCTGTTCTTAGGAAGTACATAAGAACTTTTCAGTGATACAATTCTATTAAAGACCAACGAATCCGGTGTGGAATCTTTTGAATCAACACAAAAATATCCTTGTCTTACAAATTGAAAACTATCCGGTGCTGTTGCACCGTTCAAGATTGGTTCTACATAACAATCTGTTAAGGTAACTAAGGAATTGGGATTCACATTCACATTACCCTCTTCATCATATACTTCTTTGGTCTCATCTACGATATTCTCATATAAACGTATCTGCGCTTTTATTGCCTGCTCTGCGGGCACCCAGTGAATCGTTCCCTTTACTTTACGTTCCGCAAACCCCGTGCCACACTTTGTCTTAGGGTCATAGGTGCAATGAATCTGCGTAATTCTCCCTGTTTCATCTTTTTCAAAGCTATTGCACGTTACAAAATAAGCATGCATCAGGCGCACTTCATTGCCCGGGAATAAACGGAAATATTTTTTAGGAGGTTCTTCCATAAAATCTTCCCTATCAATATAAAGTTCTCTTCCAAAAGGTACCTGTCGCATCCCAAGTGCTTCGTTTTCCATGTTATTAGGAACTTCCAGATATTCAACCTGGCCTTCCGGATAATTGTCTATGATTAACTTAATGGGATCAAGTACTGCCATCACTCTGGATTTCTTTAATTTGAGATCTTCTCTGATACAATATTCGAGCATAGCATAATCCGATGAGGAATTGCTCTTTGAGATACCACACATATCCACAAACATCTTAATCGATTCCGGTGTAAATCCACGTCTTCTGAGTGCCGCAATCGATACCAGTCTCGGATCGTCCCATCCATCTACTACTCCTGTTTCCACTAATTTCTTAATATATCTTTTCCCGGTGACAACATGCGTCAGATACATCTTGGCAAATTCAATCTGTCTGGGTGGATGTGGATATTCCAGTTCTCTGACTACCCAGTCATATAATGGTCTATGATCTTCAAATTCAAGAGTACAGATAGAATGGGTGATCCCCTCAATCGCATCTTCTACCGGATGTGCATAATCATACATAGGATAGATACACCAGGTATCCCCTGTATTATGATGCGTCATATGTGCAACGCGATACAGGATCGGATCTCTCATATTAATATTAGGAGATGCCATATCAATCTTCGCTCGCAGCACCTTCGTACCATCCTCATAAACACCATGCTTCATATTGTCAAATAACTCTAAGTTCTCTTCTATACTTCTGTCTCTATATGGGCTATTCTTACCCGGTTCTGTGAGCGTTCCTCGATATTCACGTATTTCATCTGCTGACAAATCGCACACATAGGCTTTTCCCTTAGAAATTAGCTTAACAGCCCCTTCATACATCTGTTCAAAATAATTGGAAGCAAAGAACAGACGATCTTCCCAATCTGCCCCCAGCCATTGAATATCTTTTTTAATAGAATCCACGAACTCCGTTTTCTCTTTGGTTGGATTCGTATCATCAAATCGCATATTGAACTGGCCGTGATATTCCTGTGCCAAACCATAATTCAGTAAAATCGACTTGGCATGTCCGATATGTAAATATCCATTTGGTTCCGGTGGAAATCTGGTATGTACATGATCATATACTCCCTCTGCCAGATCCTTATCAATTGCCTGTTCAATAAAGTTTCTGGAGATTACTTCTTCCTTTTTTACTTCTTGATCTATATTGTCTGTTTCACTCATTTTTTCCACGCCTTTCCGATATTCTTTCCTTTATTTCCAATCCTCAAGTATTAATATTACCATATACCATACAATTAATAAAGCGTTAAAATAAATCTTTGCTATCTCCCTTAGTTGTGCTATACTGTATGAAAGCATTTATTAAAATTCTATTAAAAATTTGAAATTTAAAAGGAGATTATTATGTTAACCAGAGTAGAAATGAAACAACGTGCCCGAGAAGCCATGGCTTCGGCAACTACGCATCCGATTCTCGTTGGACTAATCTTTACCTTACTGAACAGTGCCATTGCATTCGTGCTTCCCTTTATCATGGGAATGATCATGACAGCTGCCGGTATCGGTGCCTCGATAACCGATCCCGAAAATGCAGAACTGAGCAGTGTACTCTTAGCATTACCGATTACAGCTCTATTTTCGCTGATTATCGGAGTCCTGACTTCCATTCTGATGGTTGGCTTTTTCACCTATACGCTAAAGACGATTCGTCACCAACAAGCCGGTATCGGAACTTTGTTTTCTTATTTTTCTCATTTTGTAAAGATTTTCGGTTTAACCTTTATGATATCGTTATTTACTACGTTATGGTCACTGCTCTTCATTATTCCGGGATATATTGCGATGCTTCGTTATTCGCAGGCATTCATGATCTTTATTGACGACCCGGACAAAGGTATTATGCAATGCATCAATGAAAGTAAAGCTATGATGTCCGGACATCTATGGGAATATTTCGTTTTACAGATCTCATTCATTTTATGGGAATTACTTAGTATGGTTACCTGTGGAATCGCAATGTTATATGTACAGCCTTATATCTATTTAACTAATTCTGTATACTATGATAATTTAAGATACCTAACGAATCCACCACAAGAAGATAGAAATCTGGATATCCCCAACATAGAAGTCCCGATTATGTAATTGCTGCATATCATATTGTAAGATAGAAAAGTGTAAGTGCTGATTTTATCAGACTTACACTTTTTTTAATAAACAGGCTTACCTCATCGTGCCTTAGGGAGTTGACTGTGACAGACGTTCCTCATGTTCTTGTAGCCGGACATCGTAATCAAACGATTGCTTATTGCCATGCTTTGCAAAATGCAGGTGTGATGCCTGAACCATTGGAAGAATCATCCGTTTCGATCAATACCTATACCGGTCTTCTCTTACCGGGTGGAGGTGACATTGCTCCTTCTTTATTCCATTGTGATAATCTTGGATCTCGCAATATCGATATTGATTTAGATAAACAACAGTTTGCTTTATTAGATGCTTTTGTTCAAGCACAAAAACCAATCCTTGGAATCTGTAAAGGATTGCAGCTCATCAATCTGTATTTTAACGGTACCTTAATTCAAGACTTACCAAACGCTCCTCTACACGCATGGGATTTGACGGATTCCACGCACCTAACCCATGCGACACCCGGCTCTTTCATCGACTTACTATATGGCAGAGCTATGATAACAAACAGTGCTCACCACCAAGGAGTGGGAGCACCGGGTAAGGGAATCCATATTGTTCAGTTGAGTACACCGGATCATGTTGTCGAAGCAATCTGTCACGCTTCTCTGCCCATTATTGCATTACAATGGCATCCAGAACGGCTATTTTGTCCCGATGGAAGTCTCATTTTTCGACATTTTGCTTCTATGTGTCAGGTATTTATCCTCAAAAGCTTCTCGTGACATCGGTCTGTCAAAATAATACCCTTGAATCAGGCTGACTTTCATCCCTTCCAATACCTTATATTGTTCTTCATTCTCGATACCTTCTACACAGATACTGACCCCTATGCTGTCAGCAAGTTCTGATATCATTTTAATAAAAGATTGTGAATAGGTATCATCTGCAAGATCTTTCACAAAGCTTTGATCGACTTTAATCACATCAAATGGAATCTCTTTAATATGATTCAAAGAAGAATATCCTGTTCCAAAATCATCTAATGCAATACGTACACCCAAATCCTTGATTTTACCCAAAATCTTCTTCATTCTATCCATATCATTAATGGCTAAGCTCTCGGTCACTTCCAAGGTCAGATTCTTTGGTCGAATCCCTATTTCTTCTAACGTCTGTGCCACGATATCCACAATATCTGCTTGTAATAGTTGTACGACGGACAGATTGACATTGACTTTATAATTGGGGTAACCGTTATCATTCCATTCCTTACACGCCTGGCATGCCTCTCTTAATACATGATTGCCAATTGGATTAATAAGACCCAGATATTCTGCCAAAGGAATAAACTCTGCCGGTTGCATAAAACCGAGTTCTGTACTGTTCCAGCGAAGCAGTGCCTCTGCACCTGTACATGGCATCCCTTTTTTCTGAATATCAATAATAGGCTGATAATATACTTCAAATTCATCATAACCGGCAACCGTAGCATCTCTCATGTTCTTCTCTACATCTAAACGCTTATTAGATGCGGAATTAATATCAGTAGAATAATACGCCACTCTGTTTTTACCGTTTTTCTTAGCTTCATACATCGCAATATCTGCTTTTTTAATCAGATTCTGTACGCTGTCTCCATCCTTCGGAAAATCAACGACTCCCATGCTCATCGTGCAATAATAGTCTGCATCTTTTAGAAACCACGGTTTTGCAAATATTTCTTTAATATCTTCTACGATCAGATTAAATCTCGGATAAGAAGCAGGAGGAACCAAAATAACAAATTCATCACCGCCCATACGATAACAGGTATGATCAATCCCTTCAATCCTTTGTAAATTATGTGAAATTGATTTCAGCAGTACATCTCCGTATTGATGCCCTAATCCATCATTAATATGCTTAAAATCATCTAAATCCAAATACAGAAGAGCGCCGTTCAAATTGTTTTTTTTCGCATTATCTACATGCCATGCCAAATCACGTTCACAGCACATCCTATTATAAAGGCCTGTCAAGAAGTCTGTATATGCCTGCTGTTCAATCTTTTTCTGATATACTTTTTTATCGGTAATGTCATAGACTGCACATAACGCCACCTGTCTTCCGTCCACCCAGTTAATATAAGTATAATGAAGATCATACCAACGATTCTTATGGATATGGTTAATCTCAAAGGTGCCGCCTTTGTTACCGATTGGTTTCCCATTCTCAAACAGCTCATCCAAAGTACCATCCTGATATTCCTCGTCAAAATTTTCTTTTAACATTTTATTGACAAACAATACTTTCTTAGTTGCAATGTCTTTTACATAAATAGCACTGCCTACATTATCCAAAATAGATTCCAATGATTTATAAGAACTGGCAAGTGAATTTTTCTGAATACGACGAACCAGGATACTTTGCAATATTTTGGATGCATTGTTGGTAAACTTAATCTCATCTATTTCCCATGTCTTCTCAAGTACACATTCATTAAAGCATGCACTCATGCTCAATGCTCCATTGATAAAGATAGGAATAATAATCATTGCCTTAATATGAGCGGCTTCCATTGCTTTTTTCTCAGCCTGCGATACTTTGGTTTCCGCAGATATCGCCGTTGGCTTCTTATAATTCAGTAATAGGGAACGCTCCAGGTTCCTCGTTTGATCAAAAATAGACACGATTCCTTTGTTGCACCACTCTGCCATAACATCCATCGTCTCTCCGTCTTTATTCAAACGAAATATCTGTGCCGAGCTGACTTCCAGATACAATCCGGATATCTTTAATATATCTTCCATGATGACCTCTATCGGATCCTCGCTCTCAAGGAGCTGCACGATAGTGGTAACCGCTTCGGTTCTTCGCAGTGAAGCACACATCTGTTTTTGAGATGTTTGGCTTCTGCGATTCTCAGCCTCTGCGTCTGCTACCAGTACTTTGGATTCCAACACAACATTTGATATTCTACGTAGAAAATCAAGTACATCATCAAACCTTTTTCGGCTGATTCTGGTATGTATCTCTTCCAGTTCTTTGCATACAGGTTCGTTAGTATCCATCACAGCACATACAATCCAGCTCATAATCGGCTGTTGATGTACCCTGATTGATATTGCCGCCATATATAGATTCGGATAATCTGTTTCTTCAACCACCTGTTCTTCCAGTGAATTGCCGGCAACTCTGTTATAGATAGCCACAAAGCGCTCAGTTTTAATCAATTGCTTGATTTTTTTTACCTCTCCCGCATCTCCTGACATCTCTGTAATCCATTGACCTTGATGATCTGTGCATAGTGCGAATACATTAGATACTTCGCAAAAGCTGTCCTGTATCTTCTTCACTTCTTTTTCATTTATGACATTTGGTTGAATCTGCACGTTAAGCCTCCATTTTTCTTGCATCTCTCTGCTCAATATCTCTGCTTATTGCAAAACCACTACCCTTAATTTTACACGATATTTTTCTAATATGCAAGTCCTTCGGAAGTTGATATTTGCAATCTCTTTTTTGCTATGATAAAATGAGTAACGTAACTATTTTTCACCCGAGGTGTGATATGAAAAAATTAGCTTATACGAAAAGAACCGAACAAATTCTAGAATTATTATTCTACTTGACTGTATTCGCCGCCATAGCCGCATTTGCGATTTTACAGCCATTTAACGATCCACCCGATGAGATCAATCGTTTTAAAGTCGCTCAATACATCTGTGTTCATGGAGTTCTGCCACATGGTGCTGACCCCGAGATTGGTATCGGAGGTTACGGTGCGTCCTACGCCTTTCAGCCAATCCTCCCTTATATCATACAAGGCTATGTGATGCGCCTCTTTTTTCAATTTACCCAAAATTACTATATTCTGACCTATGTTGCCAGATTCGTTAACGTTATCTTTGGTGTATTGATGGCCATTGTGGTTCGTAAGACATCCAAGGAATTATTTAAACAGCCTCAGATTCAATGGCTTTTTACGATACTGGTGGTTCTGTTACCACAGAATCTTTTTCTGCATTCCTATGTGAACTCGGATTCCCTTGCAGCTTTATCCTCAGCCATTATCCTGTATGCCTGTATTCTTGGCATAAAAGATCATTGGCGCATACCGACTTGTATCACGCTGTCCATTGGGATTATTCTATGTGCTTTATCCTATTACAATGCTTATGGTGTGATTCTATGTAGCATACTGATCTTTTTATACAGTTACAGTAAACATGCAACCGGGAAGAGAACCTATGATTTCCGTGCTTTTTTTCGTACTGCCTCATTCATCTCTGCCCTGGTGCTGCTCGGAATCGGATGGTGGTTTATACGTAATGCCATACTCTATGAAGGAGATTTTTTAGGTATGACAGCTCGTTCCCAATGTGCCATTGCGACTGCCTTGCCCGAGTTTAACCCCTTAAACAAGCCTACGATACGCAACAGTGGTTACTCTATCCTTTTCTTACTCTTTCAAACACAATTTGCCTCCAAAGTGTTAGATAGTTCCATCGCGATGTTTGGCAGTATGATTTTACCAACCTATGATTATGTCTATACCGGTTATAAAATAATATTTGTTTCCTCTTTATTATGCCTTTTTTTACCCAAAAAAAATCGTATTTTATCAAACAGTGCTGACTACCTGCAGGAGGTTTCAAAACCTCTTAAAACAGGTTGGAATATCATCCTTTTTGCTACGATGCTGATTCCCATAGGGCTATGCATCTGGTATTGTTATGCTTGGGATTACCAGCCACAAGGCAGATATATTCTTCCTCTTCTGATTCCTTTTATGTACTTTATAACTGTCGGTTTTGCTAAATTACAGCACTTCTTCCGGGAGCGGTTTTCAAGCGAAGCTTTTTTCTATAAACTAGGATGTTCGATTCCCTATGTCATCATATTATTTGTCCTGATTGCTTTAGCTTCTACCATGCTCGGTGTTGTGATTCCTCATTATCAGGATATGCCAAATTGGCTGGATCAAACGATACAAAGTCTATCCTTGCATCAATAGCCTAATCACAGGCATCTAAGGAAGGATTCGTGATTATTATGAAACAAATACACATAAAACCTATTCATAATCCAAACCATATGAGTAGTTATTGGATAGCCGAATGGCTCTCTTTACTGGGTGTGACCATCTTTGGATTATTATTTGACGGCAGTATGTCAATTGGACCTATTCTGCAGGGTTATCTTATCGATACCATCATCAAAGAAGCACCTCTCAAACTGGTTCTATTGCAGGCACTGATTTTCATTGCCACGATACTTTTAATACAGCTTGCAAGAACTCTAAAAAGATATTTTGTACGTTTATTTGCCAATCATACCAGTGCCTCCATGCGGAGGATGCTCTATCACAACATCATGAATCTGGACATCAAAGAGCTTGCCGCCGAATCTACCGGTGACCTTATGAACAAAGCAGTGGCTGATGTCGATATCTGTGTGGAAGGTATGCGTAAAGTTACTACCGAATTCTTTGATACAGGTATTTTAATGACTTCTTATCTGATCTCTTTATGTCTGTATGATATAAAAATAACTTTGCTTTCCTGTGCTTTTATTCCCATTACCATGTGTCTCGCTGAATTTTTCAAAAAAATAATCGTAAAATATAACATAGCTGCGAGAACACAAAGTAGTCTGGTCTCGGAATTAACTTATGATACCATCGATCACGCAATGCTATATCGTATCAATGGTATCGAAGATGCGAATCGCTCTGTCTACCGACATGAATTAGAGAATCTGACTCATAAGTCTATTCAGGCAAATATTTTGGAGAATTCTATGCAGCCCATCTACAATGCCATTTCCTTGATTGGAATCGCAGCTATCTTCTGCCTCGGAGGACGCAAGGTGATCGATGAGGTCTGGAGTATTGGTATGTTCACTTCCTATCTGGTACTATTTACCGCTCTGACAACGAAATCAAGCAAAGCTGCCAAATTATTTAATTCTTTTCAAAAAGCAAGTGTCTCCTGGAAACGAATCAAGCCATATCTGATCCCTTACCCCGTTCCCGATTCAAAAGAGCTCCCTGTTTTTACCGAATCCGGTTTGTCTGTCTCACATCTGCGATTTGCTTATCCTGACACTACGACCCTCCTTCTTGATGATATTAGTTTGCATGCAGCCCCCGGGGAAATGATAGGCATTACCGGTGCTGTCGCTTGTGGAAAATCAACGCTTGCCATTGCTTTGTCCGGTTTATATGCCTATCATGGCAGCATCTTATTAAATGGGATAGAACTATCTGCTTACACACAGACTCAACGAAGCGCTCTGATTTCTTACATGGGGCATGCTCCTTTCCTGCTATCAGATACTATCTATGAAAACATTACGTTAGGAGATGCCGGCGATATCTCTCAAGTGCTGGAAGACGTATGCTTTACTGCTGATTTATTAACGATGCCCGATGGTATCTATACCAAAGTAGGGAATCACGGAGTCCGATTGAGTGGCGGGCAGCAGGCTCGTATTGCACTGGCAAGAGCTCTCTATCACAATAGCCTTCTGTTAATCCTGGACGATCCCTTCTCTGCGGTTGACAAGGATACCGAAGCTTCCATGATACAAAATCTCAGAACACATTACACCGATAGGATAATCCTACTCCTCTCGCATCGTCTCTTTGCTTTTGCACAAACGGATCATGTCCTATTCTTAACCGACACTCACACCGGTATTCAGGGCACACATGATGAACTGCTTAGATTATGTCCGGAATACAAGACTCTCTATCAATTGCAAAACGGAGGTGAGCAGGATGAAAATTAATTCCACTTTGCATACTATGTCAGCAACCTTAAAAACAAATAAAGGAATCACCGCTGCTCTTGGCATCATAATTATAGCGGCTGTTTTTACTACACTCATTCCGCCACAGCTCATGCGTATCTTAATTGACAAACACTTACTGACCGGCCAATATAACGGCATCCCTACTTTGGCTCTGCTCTACGTTTGTGTTCTGTTACTCATCGGCGTTACGGATTTTATAAAGGGATGTCTCTTGACTATATTGGGACAACGCTTCATTCTATCTCTCCGTTCTTCTATGCTCGATAAGTTAGAGCACATTGGTGCCTCCTATTTCTCCAAGAATCCAACCGGCTTTATTACTTCACATTTTACCACCGATGTCGATCATATCAACGCTCTGTTTTCAGATGGTATGATCAGCATGCTAATTGACTGCTTGAAAATCATAGGGATTATAATCTCTATTTTCCTGTTTAGTCTTCCGCTGGGCATAACCACACTCTGTCTGGTTCCCATTCTCTTCTTTATAACACGTTACTTTCAGCATAAGATGCTGCAGGCACAGATTGATAATCTGGTACAGCTCGGCAATGTAAATACTCATATCTCTGAAAGTATCAAGAATAGTACCATGATTAAATTATTTTGCAAAGAAAGCTACATGGAAGATCTCTACTGCAACCGCTTGAGAGATAATTTTACAACAAAGCAAAAAGTTAATTTCTATGATTCCTGTTATGCACCTATTGTCCAGATGATTCGTGCCATTACCATTGGCGGCATCGTGCTGCTCTCTGCCAAACAGTTGAATCTTCTTGGCATCTCCATCGGTATGGTAGCTGCATCTATCGACCTCATGACAAATCTCCTGCAGCCAATAGAATCTCTTGGGATGGAATTACAGAATATACAACAGGGCATCTCAGGTATGAAACGTTTGGATTCTTTTTTCATGGAGCCGGAAGAGATTAGAAAAGAAGAAACGCTTACCCCGGAGGATATCCTTACCGATCATATGGTTACCGATATCGTATTTGAACACCTAACCTTTCATTACGATAATAATAATTCTATCTTGGAAGATATTAATATAACGATTCCGGGGCAATCCAACGTGACCTTTACAGGGCGTACCGGTATCGGTAAAACAACTTTATTCAATTTGATTATGGGACTGCTGCAGCCAAGTAGCGGACATATCCTTCTCAATGGTATTGATACTTGCCGTATCCCAAATTCTGCAAAGCGAAAGATATTTGGATATGTGGAACAGAACTTTCAGTTCATTACCGGCACCGTTGCAGAACAAATCAGCCTGCGGGATACTTCCATTCATCATGCTCAGATAGAAGCCGCCTGCGTCTTTGTGGGACTGCACGATTACATTATGAATATGCCCGATGGATATGAGACTATGGTTGACCGGGGAGAAGGCTTTTCCTGGGGGCAAAGACAGCTGTTGGCCATTGCCAGGGCTATCGTATCCAATCCTCCCATTCTACTCTTAGATGAAATTACCGCCAACTTAGACTCTGTAACAGAAGAGAACGTCGTTACGGTACTAAAGCAGGCGGGACTCGGACGCACAATCTTGTCTATCTCTCATCGTATGGCATCTGTTTTATCAGAAGATCAAGTCATTCGATTGGAGTAATCTCTACATCGTAAAAAAGAATGGCTAAGCTTGCTTCTTGTGAAACTCTCCTGCCCATTCAAAAGCTTTTTTTGATACCACTACCGCAATCACTTCATTGATTACTGCAGCTGCCGCGATGGTTCCCTGTATGATTTTGGCACATTCAGGTGCAGGAGCTGTCAAGACCGATACTGCAATCCCGGTAAACACAAGAGAAACGCCGGAATGTGGCAGCAAGGTTAATCCCAAATATTTTCTTACCGTCTTCGGAGAATGCGTCATTGTCGCTCCGATATAAGCACCTCCATATTTGCCGACTGCCCTTGCAATAATATACACAGCGGTAAAAATCCCGGCGCCTAAGATCAAATGATAATCTAGTGGTGCACCAAGATTTAAGATAACTACGATCATCGAAAATCCAAGAACCGGTTTGAAGGATGACGTAATCTGTTCCAACCGTTCTGTAGACACCATATTCGCAAAAGTGGCGGAAAAAGCTATGCCAATCAGCATAAAGTTTAAAATAGGTTTCGGCAATATGAATGTATTAACGGCCAAGCCAAGACACGCTGCCATCGCTAAGGTACCGATTAATATCATTTGTGTCATGATCTTCGACATCTGCTTCTTTAATAGGTATCCAGCCAGTAATCCAACAAGCAAACCAATGAATAACGGCAAAATCACTACCAGAACAATCATATAAATCGGAAGTCTCTGTGTAGAAATATTAGCAGACACAACTGCGATGACGGTAAAAAACACAACAACTCCTACCATGTCATCCAATGCCGCCATCGGAATAAGCGTTCTCGTAACAGGTCCATCGGTTTTAAACTCACTGACAATAGATAAAGCCGGTGCCGGTGCTGTGGCAAGTGCAATGCCGCCAAAGATTGCCGCCAGATAAAGTGGTATCTCCATACAATAAAAAACAATGCCAAATACTAACGTTACCAGCAAAAAAGTGCCTAATGATTGTGTCAATGTTGTAATGATAATCTGCTTACCCGATTTTTTAATGCTTTTCCACACCAGCTCTGTCCCGATCATAATACCAACTGCACATTCCAGCATATGAACTATGGTCTGGTACCATGCTGCATTTAAAACAGTATCATTCATCAGCCCCAATGCATGCGGTCCCAAGAGCATACCCGCTAATAACCAACCAAGAATCGCCGGAAGCTTGATTGTCGAAAGCACCTTTCCAAGTAAGAACGCAAGTACAATTGCACTCAAGAGTCTACACAATAACATGATCATTTTTCTCCTCCTTTGCTATCCCATAGAGCATTAGTTGTAAAACATTGGACAACTGTGCTTCATGCTCTTTCATTAAAGCTTCTGCGTTTAAATTGGCTCCTGCATATCGTTGAAAATATCCATTAAACAATTCCTGAAATAGTACAAAATATTCCAATGCAAGCTGTTCCGTAACTCCTTCACGTAAAGTAACAGAAGAAAGTGCTGTCTTGTAATAAAAAAGACATTGTGCATCAAAATCTTCTTTCAGTTTCAATATGGGCTGCTGTAAAGATTGCGGAGGCTGTAACACAGCATAAAGAAATAGATGTCCCTCCTGTATATGTGTACGAAAAAACAGAAAACGTCTTGCCAGATATTGCTTCATTCCACTTTGAAAATCAGAAAAATCATAGATTTCTTCTGAAAGAAATTCAGTGATTTTTTTGAAGCATGCTTTCACGCATGATAAGTACAGTTCTTCCTTATTCCCAAAGTAATGATAAATAAGTCCTTTTGAAATATCACTCTCATTACAGATATTATTTAAAGAAGCGGTATCGTAATTTCTAATACTGAATTCCAAAGTTGCAGCCTTAATAATTCTGTTTTTACTGATTTGTGCCTTTTCTTCTTGATTCATTCTAATCCCATTCCTTTCTTAAGCGTTTCATAGATACCCCTTACGGTTCGTTTTATTCACGTTATCACAAATAGACCACTCGGTCAACTTATTTTTTTATGGTCAAATAATTGGGTTTTATACATAAGAAAAAAAAAGAAGAAAAGAGGTTGACACACTAGTCACAATATTATATAATATGACTTGCGTCGTGAAGAAATAAGATTTACCGCGTTGCAACGGGGTGTGGCTCAGCTTGGCTAGAGCGCCTGGTTTGGGACCAGGAGGTCGCAGGTTCGAATCCTGTCACCCCGATTTTTTTATCCGCTAATTAAGTGATTGTAGCATATGCGGGTGTGGTTCAATGGTAGAACACTAGCCTTCCAAGCTAGATACGCGGGTTCGATTCCCGCCACCCGCTCTATGTGTTTGTAGCTCAGTTGGATAGAGCAACGGCCTTCTAAGCCGTGGGTCGGGGGTTCAAATCCCTTCAAGCACGTTATGCAAGTTTCTTTTTAGAGAAGAGATTTGCTACGGTGGGTATAGCGTAGTTGGTTATCGCGCCAGATTGTGGTTCTGGAGGTCCAGGGTTCGAGTCCCTGTATCCACCTTTATTTATATTTAGGGCTATCGCCAAGCGGTAAGGCACAGCACTTTGACTGCTGCATTCGCAAGTTCGAATCTTGCTAGCCCTGCTCTCATAGTGTATAGCACTATAGAATGAACTGCTTTTTGAGCAGGGCTTGCCCTGACTCTCATAGTGTGTAGTATATTGAAGAAACATCATGGGATATTAGCTCAGTTGGTAGAGCACTTGACTTTTAATCAAGTTGTCCCGGGTTCGAATCCCGGATGTCTCACTTAGGCTTAAACAGCGGTAAATCCAGTAAACATGCGGATTTGTCGCTATTTTTTTATTCAAAAAATCGTATCAAATCGTACTAAATCGTATTGGATTTATGTAGTCAAAATGTAGTCAAAACACGTTTTTTGATGCCCTATGTAGTCAAAATGTAGTCAAAATGTAGTCAAAAAAATAGCACTGTTTTAGTGCTAT
>JAVVVE010000009.1:0-79700 GCA_036652815.1 Lachnospiraceae bacterium | reverse complement strand
CATAAATAGAGCAATCGAGCTATATCATCTTAAAAAGTAACTGCAAAACTGTGGAACACACGTAAAAAAAGACTGTCCTATTAGGATAGTCTTTTCTGTACTTATTCAACTACGATTATGCTCGTTCTACTTTGCCTGATTTTAAGCAATTAGTACAAACATTCATTCTCTTGGAAGCTCCATTTATTTTACATCTAACATGTTTAATATTTGAATTCCAAATATGATTAGATCTTCTATGAGAATGGCTTACTGCGTTACCAAAATGAACGCCTTTTCCACACACTTCACACTTAGCCATAGTACACCTCCTAAGATAATTTAAATAAATCGACTCACAACAAAATTATTCTAGCAGAAAGAGAGTCAGATTGCAAGTAAAAACAGTTAAAAATATAAAAAAAATGCATTTAATGATTTTAAGGTTCCATTTTTAAGGGAAAGCGGTTATAATAGCCATAGATTATTAGGACGAGGAGGTTTAAGATGAAAGGAACAATGGATACCCATATGGGTAATATTATAATTGATAATGAAGTAATTGCTCAATATGCCGGTTCAGAAGCTGTGGAATGCTTTGGTATTGTAGGAATGGCTGCCGTCACGATGAAAGATGAAGTTGTTAAGCTGTTGAAGCGAGACAGTCTGACAAGAGGAATTTCGATTACGATAGAGAAGAATCAATTAATACTTGATTTCCACGTTATTGTATCTTACGGAGTAAGCATACTTGCAGTGTCTGAGAACCTAATCAGCAATGTGAAGTATAAGGTAGAAGAATTCACAGGACTGACTATTTCGCAGATTAACATCTTTGTTGAGGGTGTGCGAGTAATTGATTAGAGGAGGAATTTGTTGTGGCAATGAACACAATTGATGCAAAGATGTTAACAAAGATGTTTTTAGCAGGTGCTAAGAACCTTGAACATAAGAAAGAATGGATTAATGAATTGAATGTATTTCCGGTTCCGGATGGAGATACCGGAACCAATATGACGATGACGATTATGGCGGCAGCTAAAGAGGTTGCCGGTTTGAATGACCCGGATATGCAGTCCTTATGTAAGGCTATCGCATCGGGTTCTTTACGTGGGGCAAGAGGTAATTCTGGTGTTATCTTATCGCAATTATTAAGAGGTCTTACAAAAGGAATCGGAGAACAGAAAACAATAGATATTCCTTGTTTGGCAGAAGCTTTGAATAAAGCAGTTGAGACGGCATACAAAGCAGTTATGAAACCAAAAGAAGGAACGATTCTGACAGTTGCCAAAGGAATTGCAAAAAGAGCGAATGAATTGGCGGATTCTGGTTGCACGGATCTTACCCTGTTTTTTGAGGAAGTGATCAAACATGCCGATTATGTATTGAGCCAGACGCCTGAGATGCTGCCTGTTTTAAAACAAGCCGGAGTAGTGGATTCGGGTGGACAAGGACTCTTAGAAGTATGCCGTGGAGCATATGATGCATTTTTGGGTAAAGAATTAGACCTCTCTATGATTGAGTTTACACCGATTGCCTCGCAGATGACCGGTAATGCAGAGAATCCTAACGAAGAGATTACTATTAAATTCGGCTATTGCACTGAATTTATCATTTTATTAAATCGTATCTTTAATATTAAAAATGAAATTGATTTTAAAGACTATCTTGAATCGATCGGTGATTCTATTGTTGTGGTTGCAGATGATGATATTGTGAAAGTACATGTACATACCAACGATCCCGGGCTTGCAATTCAAAAAGCTTTAAAATATGGTGCTTTATCCAATATGAAGATAGATAATATGAGAATGGAACACCAGGAAAAATTGATTAAGATGTCAGAGCAGGCAGAAGCTGCCAAAGAACAGTCAGAGAAGAAGGATGTCGGTTTTATTGCAGTATCTGTAGGAGACGGGATTCATGAGATTTTTCAAGAATTAGGAGTCGATTATATGATTGAGGGCGGACAGACGATGAATCCGAGTACAGAGGATATGCTGAATGCCATTGATCAGGTCAATGCAGATACCATCTTTATTTTACCAAATAATAAGAACATCATATTAGCAGCGAATCAGGCAAAATCCTTGGTAGAGGATAAGAAAGTCATCGTTATTCCAACGAAGACAGTGCCGCAGGGGATTACTGCTATTATTAACTATGTGCCTGATATTACACCGGAAGAGAACGAAACAGCTATGTTAGAAGAAATTACGCATGTCAAAACCGGACAGGTTACTTATGCGGTAAGAGATACCATGATAGAAGATAAAGAAATAAAGCAAGGTGATTTCATGGGAATCGGAGACCGGGGTATCTTATCAGTAGGAACAGATATCGCAGCCGTTACGTATGAGATGGTTCAGGATATGATGGAAGAAAACCTAGAACTGATCAGCATCTATTATGGCAGTGATGTAACACAGGTGGATGCAGAGACTCTTAAAGATAAGATAGAAGCATCTTATCCAAAGTGTGATGTAGAGCTACAATATGGTGGACAGCCAATCTATTACTATATCGTATCGTTGGAATAACAGATAAACTGGAGATTTATATGCAATACACGGATAGCGTATTGAAGTTAAAAGGTATCGGAGAAAAGACCGGTACTCTTTTGCATAAAATTAATATTTCTACTATTCAGGAGTTACTGACTTACTATCCGCGAGAATATGAGACCTTTGAACACTGTATTCCGATTGCAAAAGTAATTGCTGACGAAGTGTGTGCAGTCAAAGCTACGGTAGCAGGAGGATTTTCACAACAAAAGATTCGTAATCTTATGATATCGAAAGTGAAGATTCAGGATACCACAGGCTTTTTATATCTGACTTTTTTTAATATGCCATACTTAAGCAAGAGCCTTAAGTCGGGAGAAACCTATATTTTCAGAGGTTTAGTCAAAAAGCATTCATCCGATACCTATGTGATGGAACAAGCTAAAATATATACAGAAGATGAGTATCTTACGAGACTGGATACCTTGCAGCCTATTTATCCACTCACCAAAGGAATTGGCAATACAACGCTTCAAAAAGCAGTGAAACAGGCTCTGGAAGTGATTGAATGGAAGGAAGAAACGCTTCCCCAACACATTCTTACAACATACCATTTAATAGATTATCAATCAGCTATTACTGCGATGCACAGACCGGTTGATATGGAACATCTGCTTACAGCCAGAAGAAGACTTGTTTTTGAAGAGTTTTTTTTGTTTATACAAGCAATCAGAGCCTTGAAAGAGCAGACGGTAAAGCAAAAAAATGAAAATCGTATGTTTGAAGTTGCGGATACCGCCAGATTATTAGAGTCACTTCCCTATACATTAACACAAGCACAGCACAAAGTGTGGGAAGAAATCAAACAGGATATGACGGGTGATGTTATTATGAATCGCCTAATACAGGGAGATGTTGGCTCCGGCAAAACGATTCTAGCGATCTTAGCATTGCTGATGTGTGCAGCCAATGGCTGTCAGGGAGCTATGATGGCACCTACAGAAGTCCTTGCAAAGCAGCATTATGAGACTTGCCTTGCACTAACCGCACAATATCACTTACCGATTCGTCCGATTTTATTGGTCGGGTCGTTATCGGCGAAAGAGAAAAAGGAAGCCTATGCTTTGATTGCTTCCGGAGAAGTGAATGTTATTCTTGGAACACATGCCTTGATTCAAGACAAGGTATCCTATCATAAACTGGCTTTGGTTGTAACGGATGAGCAACATCGCTTTGGAGTCAGACAGCGAGACGCACTGGCAGGTAAAGGTAATTTGGTGCATGTATTGGTTATGAGTGCAACACCGATTCCAAGAACACTTGCGATTGTTCTATATGGAGATTTGCATATTTCAGTATTGGATGAATTGCCGGCAGACCGGCAGAAGATTAAAAATTGTGTAGTTAATACAAGCTATCGTAATACCGCCTATACCTTTATCCAACAGGAAATCACATCCGGAAGACAGGCATATATTGTTTGTCCCATGGTGGAAGAGGGAGAATTTACGTTAGTTGAAAATGTAACCGATTATGCTGCTTTGCTGAGACAGATATTTCCGCCGCAGATACAGATAGGAGTCTTACACGGCAAGATGCGTCCGGCGGACAAGAACCGCATCATGGAAGCATTTAAACAGCATGATATTGATATTTTAGTTTCAACCACTGTCATTGAAGTAGGCATTAATGTACCCAATGCTACGGTTATGATGATAGAGAATGCAGAACGGTTTGGCTTAGCACAGCTTCACCAATTACGCGGACGTGTCGGCAGAGGAAAAGAGCAGTCTTATTGCATTTTCGTAAGTGCTAATACTTCTCCTAAGACAATGGAGCGGCTTGAAATCCTCAAACAATCTAACGATGGTTTCTATATTGCAGAGGAAGATCTAAAATTACGGGGACCGGGGGATGTCTTTGGTATTAGACAGAGTGGTCTGCTGGAATTTAAATTAGGCGATATCTATACGGACGCAGCGATTTTAAGAGATGCGTGTGAATGTGTAGAACAATTATCTTCTTATTCACGGTAGTGTGATGAGAAGTGTAAGATAAAGTATAAGCAGTGTGTTTTAACAATTTATAAAATGAGAAGGGGAAATTCATGAGAAAAACATTACAGTATTTAAAAACACTTGTAACAGTATCCGTCATATTTATGATACTGGGAGCCACCGGTATGGGTACGATGCAGGTCAAAGCAGCAGGTAACAGCACAGCGATTACAGCTTGTGCTATCACAGGTGACAAAGTTAGCGTAATCGCAAGTACCGCTCAATTACCGGCAAGCGATGATGGAGTATTCTATCTATTTGCAGAGCCAACCTACAGTGGTGGGATTACAACCAATTATGTTGCAGCATCACCGATGGCAGGTGCCGTATCTTTTAGTGCACCATTAAATGTAAGAAAAGCCAATTCACTCCTATATGATAAGTTTATCGTAGCGGTTAAAAGAGGTGGACAATTTGTTCCGGTCAGTGAAGCCTGCTATCTTACGAATCCGGAAGCGGTTGCAACGTGTACCACACCACGTACGGTACCGGCATCCAAAAAAGGATTATTACCTGATCCGGCTATCATCGCAGGACCGGAATTAAAGAATTTAGGTGTGAAACAAGCAACTTTCAATATTTCCATATCAGATATCTTAGGACCTACTTCTAATGGAAGTTATCCAACGATTAACTATAACTATAATGGGAAAAATTATCAATTTAATGGATTGAAAATAGCAGAATACGATCATGTTTTTGGTATTTTATCCAAACAGGGTATCTGTACAACAGCAGTTCTATTAAATAATTTTACGGGAGCTCATCCTGAATTACTGCACCCTTATGCAAGAGATGGATTTGTAGCACCATATTATGCATTTAATACTGCTGAACCGGCAGGGGTAGATACTCTCGCAGCAGCCGGATCGTTCCTTGCACAGCGCTATTCCAATAAAGGACATGGTAAAGTAGATAATTGGGTTATTGGCAATGAAGTAACCGCAAGAACACAATGGAATTATATGCAGGATGTTGGCATGCAGATTTATGTAGAAGAATATGCCAAAGCAGTACGTTTGTTCTATACAGCTCTTAAAAGTGAGAATGGAAATGCCAATATCTATGTATCGATTGACCAGCAATGGGATAGAAACAGAGGCGACCGTGCTAATTATGATGGAAAAGACTTACTGATTGCTTTTAATGCAGCGATTGCAGGACGAGGCAATATTGACTGGGGTGTGGCATGCCATCCATATCCGGTACCGCTTACTTGGGCATCTTTTTGGAATGGACAGGCATATTACCGTAATTTAGTAAAACATGCTGAGAATTCTCCATTCTTAACCATGGAAAATGTTGAAGTATTGACTGATTTCATGTGTAAACCGGCTATGTGGTCTCCATATGGACAAGTTCGTTCCATCATCATTACAGAAGTTGGCTATACTTCAGCACAGGGAGAACCGGTGCAGGCGGCAGCTATGATGCAGGCTTATTATGCAGCAGTCAACAATCAGCATATTGATGCCATTAACTTTACAAGACAAACTGATTCACCGGCTGAGATTGCTGCAGGTATCGCAACCGGACTGACGGGAGTCAATGGACAGCATAAATTAGCTTATGAATATTTTAAGAATATGGACACCCCTAATGCAGCTCCTTATATAGAAGCAGCAAAAGGTGTAATTGGTATTGGTTCTTGGAATCAGTCAATCTCACCGAGATAATCTGATTATAAGAATTGGAAAGGTATATTTATACTATGAGAAACAAAGGTTTTATCACATTACGCACTGTGGTTTGCTTAGGCACTGCAGCACTGCTCGGTACTCTGGTACCGGGCAATGCTCTTTGTGCTATTAGTAATCGTATCGGTGTGATGCAAATTAACGCCGCAGAAATACAACCAAAAGCAACACAGCATATGATACAGGAAGATTATGTCATTACGCCCGGGATTCGTTATGTTACGATGAAAGAACAAAATACGATCAAGCAGGGAGCAGGATTGGAATATGCCGATATCGGATTGTTACAAAAGGATCAGGTAGCGATTGTAACCGGAAAAAGCAGCAATGGATGGTTACAGATCTACTATATTGGTACAATTGGCTATATACAAGAGGAACTGACACAGACTTATCTTGGACATGTCAGACCAAAAGAAGCATGGCGGTTGGATCTGACACAAACTGAGATTCGGATGAATGTTTTGGGAGACAGCATTAGTTATGGTGATAAATTATCTTCTGTAGAACAATCGTATGCTGCATTATTAGGAAAACAGCTTCATGCAGTAAGCAACCTGAATTATGGATTAAATGGTTCCAGCCTGGCGGGAATACACACGGATCGTTTGCTAGATCGATATCCGGCGATGGATCGCAATGCCAATCTGATTCTGGTTTGTGGAGGGACTAATGATTATGGCTGCCTAGGTGAAGAAGGATACGGAACAGAATTAGGCAGAATGGGAGATGTCAGTGATGCGACTTTTTACGGAGGGTTAAATCAACTGATGTGTGGTCTGCGTCAGATGTACCCGAATGGGGAGATTGTATTTATGACGCCACCTCAAAGACGCATCTGTGTAAAAAAGAATCAATTTGGATATGTATTGTCTGACTATGTGAGAGCGATTCAGGAGATGGCTACTTTTTATGGTATTCGTGTTATCAATCTGAATGGAGCTCCTGAACTTGATTTTGCCGGGGCAAAAGCCAAGTATCTGGTAGATGGACTTCATCCCAATAAGACGGGACATAGTATGATTGCTAATTATATTTATCAGGAATTACAGAAGTATAGTAGAGGAGAATAGGAAGATGGAGTTACATATTGCATGTATTCCGGGCGATGGAATCGGTCCAGAGATAGTAAGAGAAGCAAAAAAAGTATTGAAAGCAGTGGCAGAGAAATACAGTCATACCATACAGTATCAGGACATACTAATGGGAGGAGCTTCTATTGATGCCTATGGAGTTCCTTTAACAGAAGAAGCAATCGCAACAGCCAAAGCAGCAGATGCGGTTTTGATGGGATCAATTGGTGGAGATACTACGACTTCTCCATGGTATCAATTGCCTCCGAATCTCAGACCGGAAGCGGGATTACTGTCGATTCGCAAGGCACTTAATCTATTTGCCAATCTTCGCCCTGCTGTACTATATGAAGAACTGGCAGGGGCATGTCCACTTAAAACAGAAATCAGTGCTGCCGGATTTGATATGCTGATTATGCGTGAATTAACCGGTGGCTTATATTTTGGTGAGCGTAAGAGTGTAACAGAACATGGAGTCAGAATCGCAACCGATACCCTCACTTATAATGAAAATGAGATACGCAGAATCGCCATTAAGGGATTTGATATTGCAAGAAAAAGAAAGAAGAAAGTAACCAGTGTAGATAAAGCTAATGTGCTGGACTCATCCAGATTATGGAGAAACGTTGTGAATGAAGTCGCAAAAGAGTATCCTGACGTTGTTTTAGAGCATATGCTGGTAGATAATTGTGCAATGCAATTAGTGAAAGATCCTGCACAATTTGATGTGATTTTAACAGAAAATATGTTTGGTGATATTCTTTCTGATGAAGCCAGTATGGTAACCGGTTCCATCGGGATGCTGGCATCAGCAAGTCTGAATGACACGAAGTTCGGCTTATATGAACCAAGTCATGGTTCCGCACCTGATATTGCAGGCAAGGACATTGCCAATCCAATCGCTACGGTACTGTCGGCTGCGATGATGCTTCGTTACACTTTTGATTTAGATAGAGAAGCAGACGCAATAGAACACGCTGTAACACAGGTATTACGAGACGGATATCGAACCGGTGATATTATGTCTGCCGGATATCAGTTGGTTGGCTGTACAAAGATGGGCGATTTGCTGTCTGAGAGAATATGATGGATTCCACCTATCGAGTTCAGGACAGAGTCCTGTGGGTAGATACCCTAAAATGCATGGGGATTTTTGTGATTTATCTTGGTCATTTCTTAGATGGAGCCGGATTTATTTATAAATTTGCATGTATGTATGTTGTACAATTATTCTTTTTTGCATCCGGTTTTTTTGCATTACGACATATTGGAACATCAACGATGAAGGAGACTATCCTTTCAAAATGTAAGCATATTTTATTACCATATTTTACTTTTTCAATTCTAAGCCTTATGGTTCAGGGGATTCATGATAATCTTGACATTGCCAGCCTGTTACCTATGGTACGACAGGCAGTCGGCGGAATTCGTAATCAACTCTATGCACCGGCGCTTTGGTTCTTACCTTGTCTTTTTGTCGTTAGTATCTTATTTGATTTGATTTGTCGTATCGTTCATAAACCATGGATTGTTATGAGTGTAGCAACACTCATATATGCGTGTGCGGTCAATCTGTTACCTTTTGATGCCACAGAGACACCCAGGTGGTTTTTTAATATAGACAGTGCTCTTTATTATCTGTTCTATTACGCACTGGGTGCTGTTTTATATCCCATCCTGTTAAGATTTGATTGGACAAAGATAAGACAATGGCAGGGAAAGAAGAGATGTCTGACGCTCATAGGGATTGGTGTAACAGGAAGTATCGCAGTGGTTGTCAGTCTGCTTACGTTCTTTGGACGGAAGGACTATTTTTATCTATATCCATTCTTTGCAAGGATTCCTTTTCTGACATGGAGTTATCCTATTTTTATTGCGATGAGTATTATATTTGTTAATCTATGGATTGCCAAAAGATTACAGGTGTTTCCGATGCTGCAGGCAATGGGAAAAAATACGCTGCTCTTATGTGGTAATGAAGCGATGATTAAATTACTGGTACCGGCACTGATGGCTATTGCAGGATTACAAATACAACTTACGAATCCTTTAAGTGCATATTTGTATGCATTTATTTTGATGTTACTTGTAAATTATGTTATAATACCGATTGAAAAAAAGATCATTCCGGGATTCTTAGGATATAGGAGGAAAACACAATGAGAAGTGATTTTGTTACCAAAGGAACACAACAGGCACCACACAGATCTCTATTTAATGCATTAGGGTATACCAAAGAAGAAAGAGAACGTCCGTTGATTGGAATCGTCAGTTCTTACAATGAGATAGTTCCGGGACATATGAATCTGGATAAAATCGCAGAAGCGGTGAAAATGGGTGTTGCAATGGCAGGTGGAACGCCAATTGTGTTTCCTGCGATTGCGGTATGTGATGGTATCGCCATGGGGCATGTCGGCATGAAATATTCTCTTGTGACACGTGACCTCATTGCAGACAGTACCGAGTGCATGACCTTAGCACATGGTTTTGATGCTCTGGTCTGCATTCCTAATTGTGATAAGAATGTTCCCGGGTTATTAATGGCAGCTGCAAGACTGAATATTCCAACCATATTTGTATCGGGCGGCCCTATGCTGGCCGGTAGGATTAAGGGAGAAAAGAAGAGTCTGTCCAGCATGTTTGAAGCGGTTGGCAGTGTAGCTGCAGGGAATATGAGTATGGATGAATTAACAGAATATGAAGAAAAAGTATGTCCTACCTGTGGTTCTTGTTCCGGTATGTATACAGCGAACAGCATGAACTGTCTGACAGAGGCGATCGGCATGGGCCTACAGGGGAATGGAACGATTCCGGCAGTTTATTCAGAGAGACTTAGACTTGCAAAACATGCGGGTATGAAGATTATGGAATTATTGGAACGTGATATTAAACCAAGAGATATCATGACAGAAGCTGCTTTTAAAAATGCATTAATCGTAGATATGGCACTGGGATGCTCAACCAATTCCATGCTTCATCTGCCGGCTATCGCACATGAAGCGGGTGTTTCGATAGATCTTGATATTGCCAATGCCCTAAGCGAACAGACACCTAATCTATGCCATCTTGCACCGGCAGGCCCGACTTATATGGAAGACTTAAATGAGGCAGGTGGAGTCTATGCTGTCATGAATGAACTGGATAAAAAGGGATTGTTGGAAACAGATATCATAACAGTAACGGGTAAAACTATCAAAGAGAATATAAAAGATTGTAAGAATCTTAATACCAACGTCATTAGAAGCATCGATAATCCTTATAGTACAACAGGCGGAATCGCAGTACTAAAAGGAAATATAGCACCTGCAGGCAGTGTCGTAAAACGTTCTGCCGTAGTCCCTGAGATGATGCAGCATACCGGACCCGCAAGAGTTTTTGACTGTGAAGAAGATGCGATAGATGCCATAAAAGGCGGTCGAATCGTAGCAGGGGATGTAGTTGTAATTCGATATGAAGGGCCGAAAGGTGGACCGGGTATGAGAGAGATGCTGAATCCAACCTCAGCAATTGCCGGAATGGGACTGGGATCCAGTGTAGCACTCATTACAGACGGTCGCTTCTCAGGAGCTTCCAGAGGTGCTTCTATTGGACATGTATCACCGGAAGCAGCAGTTGGTGGACCGATTGCATTGATTGAAGAGGGAGATATCATTCAGATTGATATTCAGGCAAATCTCTTACAGGTAAAAGTCTCAGAAGAAGAGATGGAAGTGAGAAAGAGCAAATGGCAGCCGAGAGAACCTGAGATTACAACAGGATATTTGTCCAGATATCGCGCTATGGTGACCAGTGGAACCAATGGAGCTATTCTGGAGATACCACATGCATAAGAAAGGGTATGGGAATAAAGATGCGGCTGACAGGAGCGGAAATCGTCATAGAATGTTTAAAAGAACAGGGAGTAACGACTGTGTTTGGATATCCGGGTGGAACGATTCTGAATATCTATGATGCATTATATAAGCATAGTAATGAGATTACACATATTCTAACCTCACATGAACAGGGTGCTGCTCATGCAGCAGACGGATATGCCAGATCTACCGGTAAAGTAGGAGTCTGTATGGCAACCAGTGGTCCGGGTGCAACAAATCTAGTAACCGGAATCGCAACTGCCTATATGGATTCCATCCCTATGGTGGCAATTACAGCAAATGTTGTATTACCGCTCTTGGGAAAAGATACTTTTCAGGAAGTTGACATCGCAGGCGTTACGATGCCGATAACCAAGCATGGTTATATCGTTAAAGATGTTACTATATTAGCGGATACCATCCGAAAAGCTTTTCAGATTGCACGCAGTGGAAGACCGGGACCGGTTCTCGTAGATATTACCAAAGATGTTACGGCTGCAGTCTGTGAATTTATTCCAAAAGAAGTTTTTACTGATACCGATCCATCCAAGTATCTATCTGCTGATACACAAGAAGGTATCAAAACAGCCATTGCGTTGATTCGAGAATCTAAAAAACCATTTATTTATCTGGGTGGCGGTGCGATTTTATCAGAAGCTTCTACTGTCGTCAGAGAATTTGCTAAAAAGATAGATGCACCTGTTTGTGATACCCTGATGGGAAAAGGTGCATATGATGGACGAGATGATTTATATACCGGTATGATTGGGATGCATGGTACAAAGACTTCTAATCTGGGAGTGAGTCAATGTGATCTTTTAATTGCACTGGGTGCAAGATTCTCAGACAGAGTCGTTGGCGACGTATCCCAATTTGCGAGTCATGCCAAGGTATTGCATATCGATATCGATGCGGCTGAGATTAATAAGAATGTAAAGACGCATGCCTCTATCGTAGGAGACTTAAAAGCAGTTCTGACGGAATTAGTACTGGGATTAGAGCAGCAGGAACATACAGCATGGACAACACATATGAAACAATTAAAAGAAAAATTCCCATTACAATACAGACAGGATGTATTGACGTGTCCTTACATCATAGAAGAGATTGATAAACTCACACAGGGAACGGCCATTATCTCAACAGATGTTGGACAACATCAGATGTGGGCTGCACAATTTTATCACTATACGCAGCCGCGAACTTTCCTGTCCTCGGGTGGACTCGGTACGATGGGCTATGGACTGGGAGCCTGTATCGGTGCCAAGGTCGGCAATCCTGATAGAATCTGCATCAATATCGCAGGAGATGGCTGCTTTCGGATGAATATGAATGAACTGGCAACAGCCAGCAGATATCAGCTTCCCATTATTCAAGTTATTATCAATAATCATGTACTGGGTATGGTACGTCAATGGCAGACTTTATATTATGACAAACGATATTCCAATACCATCTTAGAAGATAAAGTAGACTATGTTGCAGTAGCAAAAGGTCTTGGCTGTGAGGCGAAACGTATCACCAGACGAGAAGAAGTAGCACCTGCACTGGAATGGGCACTGAAGATGCAGGGACCGGTAGTACTGGACTGTGTGATTGCAGAAGATGATAAGGTATTCCCTATGGTATCACCGGGAGCTCCAATCAGTGATGCTTTTGATGAGAATGACCTTTTGACGGGTATGGTATGAAAAAAAAGCAATATTATATTGTTATGATTATTACAACACCACTAATCTTATGTACGATACTCTATTTACTGCTTGGAGCATATTATAAGAACAGCTACAATTTTGGAACTTGGGTAAATAATATCTATTGTACCGGAAAGACGGTAGATGTTATCAATGCTGAATTATGTGATCGGGCACACAGCAGACAGGTGTGTATCGTACATAAAGATGGAGAAAAAGAATACCTGGATCTTACAGCCATTGCCTATACAGAAGATTATAAGGAACCATTGCAGCATCTCAAGGAAGAACAGAATCCATTTTTGTGGGGACAAAATTTATTCTCCAAGCAATCACAGATTCTTTTGCCAAAAGTAACGTATGATAAAGAATTATTGTCAAAAGAACTGTCCAAATTAAATTGTATGCAGATCAATACGGCAACATCGGCACCAAGAGTAGCGATTATAGAGTCGGATCAAGGGTATGAGTTATTTGATAATACTTCCGATATACTGGATCAGTCAAAGGCAATTGCCAGGATTACCGGTGCGATAGAAGCAGGAGAAAAATATATCAATCTGGATGATGGAATCTGCTATCCCCAATATCCCATTACGCAAGAATGGCAAAACACCTATTTAATGTGGAATAAAGTAAAAGAATTTCAGAATTACCATATGACGTATCTTTTTGGTGAGTGCAGAGAAGAATTGGATTCCAGAATCCTGGCAGATTGGATACAACTGACGAAAGAGGGGGATTTTGCACTGGATGATACCGGTAATCTGATCTTAAATGAAGTGATGATCGAAGAATATATTGCTTCTCTGGCTTCTAAATATGATACGGTTGGTGGTACCAGACAATTTAAAACGACCAGAGGTGATATCGTTACGATAGAAGGTGGTACTTATGGCAATCAACTGGACCAGGAAGCAGAAGTCGCCTATCTGACTAAGGCTTACCTTACCCATAATGAAGCAGACCGTATCCCAACCTACCGTAAAACGGCATGGCAGCAGGGAACTGAGGATATCGGAGACACCTATGTTGAAATCGATATGGGTGAACAGATGATGTATTATTATAAACAAGGGATCCAACAGCTTAAGACACCTATTGTAACCGGAAACGTGGCAAGAAAACATGCTACACCGGAACGTGTGTGTTATGTATATGCCAAACAAAAAAATCGTATTTTAAGAGGACCCGGTTATGCGTCTCACGTTAATTACTGGATGGCGGTTAATGGAGGCATCGGGATCCATGATGCCAAATGGCGTAAAGAATTTGGTGGCAATATCTATAAAACAGCAGGGTCGCACGGATGTATCAACACACCTTATGATGCCATGAGTGAGCTATATGATATGGTGGAAATGGGTACTCCGGTTGTTATGTTTAATTAGGCATTGACTATTATAGTTATGAATTGTAAAATATAGGTTATTGTATTTGTTAATTTTGCAGCAGTTTTAAAATAAGAGGAGGAGTTCATTATGAGCAGAGTGTACAATTTTTCAGCAGGGCCGGCAGTATTACCGGAAGAAGTATTACGAGAAGCAGCAGCAGAGATGTTGGATTATCAGGGAAGTGGGATGTCGGTAATGGAGATGAGTCATCGCTCCAAGACTTATGATAAGATTATTAAAGATGCAGAAGCAGATTTAAGAGAGCTTATGAATATTCCGGATAACTACAAAGTTTTATTTTTACAGGGCGGAGCCAGCCAACAATTTGCTATGATTCCTATGAACTTGATGAAGAATGGTGTGGCAGATTATATCGTAACAGGACAATGGGCTAAAAAAGCATATCAGGAAGCTTGTATGTATGGAAAAGCGAATAAGATAGCTTCTTCTGAAGATAAAACATTTTCTTATATTCCGGATTGCTCGGATCTTCCTATCTCTGAAGATGCCGATTATGTCTATATCTGTGAGAATAATACGATTTATGGAACCAAATTCAAAACTTTACCGAATACAAAAGGAAAGACACTGGTAGCGGATGTTTCTTCCTGTTTCTTATCAGAACCGGTAGATGTAACGAAATATGGTGTTATCTACGGTGGTGTACAGAAGAATATCGGACCTGCAGGTACCGTTATTGTGATTATCAGAGAAGACCTCATTACAGATGATGTACTGGCAGGAACACCAACGATGTTAAAATATAAAATACATGCAGATGCAGAATCTTTATATAATACACCGCCGGCTTATGGCATCTATATCTGTGGAAAAGTCTTTCAGTGGATTAAAAAAATGGGTGGTTTAGCTGCGATGAAACAGCATAATGAAAAGAAAGCGGCTATTTTATATGATTTCCTGGATAGCAGTAAGATGTTTCATGGAACAGTTGTAAAAGAAGACCGTTCTCTTATGAATGTACCTTTTATAACAGGAGTGGATGAATTAGATGCAAAATTTGTCAAAGAAGCGAAAGAAGCCGGTCTTGAGAGTCTTAAGGGGCATCGTAGCGTGGGTGGCATGAGAGCCAGTATCTATAATGCCATGCCGATAGAAGGAGTAGAGACTCTGGTTGCATTTATGAAGAAGTTCGAAGAAGAGAACACAAAATAAAGGAGAAGCTGATATGTTTCAATATAATTGTTTAAATCCTATCGCACAGATAGGTCTGGAAAAATTTACAGATACTTATCAAAAGACAGAAGATAAAATGGAAGCGGATGGTATTCTTGTCAGAAGTGCGGCTATGCATGATATGGAATTATCAGATCGTTTACTTGCGATTGCAAGAGCAGGTGCCGGAACTAACAATATCCCAATCGAAAAATGTTCTGAAAAAGGTATTGTAGTATTTAATACACCGGGTGCCAATGCAAACGGAGTCAAAGAACTGGTGATTGCCGGTATGTTATTGGCATCCAGAGATATCGTAGGCGGTGTAAACTGGGTTAATGCGGAACAAAAGAATCCGGATATTGCAAAAGCTGCTGAAAAAGAAAAGAAAAATTATGCAGGAACAGAGATTCAAAATAAAAAATTAGGTATCATAGGTCTGGGTGCCATTGGCGTAAAAGTTGCTAATGTTGCCAATCATCTTGGAATGGAAGTCTATGGATATGATCCTTATGTTTCCGTGAATGCGGCATGGAATCTAAGCCGTGATGTGAAACATGTTTTAGATGTCAATGAAATCTATGCCAATTGTGATATTATTACGATCCATGTACCTTTAATGGACGCAACAAAAGGTATGATTAATCAGGCAGCAATCGATCAGATGAAGGATGGTGTTATCCTTATGAATTTTGCCAGAGATGTTTTGGCAGATGAAACGGCTGTTCTTGCCGGTATTAAGGCAGGTAAAGTCAGAAAATATGTGACTGATTTTCCAAATCCAACCATAGCAGGACAGACAGGATGTATCGTGATTCCGCATTTGGGAGCTTCTACCGAAGAATCAGAAGATAATTGTGCACAGATGGCAGTGGAAGAATTAATGAACTATTTGGATAATGGAAATATCATTAATAGTGTTAATTATCCAAACTGTGATATGGGTATCTGTGAAAAAGCAGGACGTGTTGCTTTTTTCCATAAAAATATTGCTAACATGATTACCAAATTTACAGCACTAATCGGAGATGCAGGTATCAATATAACAGATATGATGAACAAATCACGTGGAGAATTTGCATATACCATGATGGATCTTGAGCAGCCACTGCCACAAGATCTGATGAATAAGTTACAGGCAGTTGATGGTGTGCTTAGAGTTCGTGTTGTAAAATAATGACTCACGCATACCGGTAGAATACACCTACGATAATCGATTTTTATACAACGGTTGCCGTAGGTGTATTTATAGGAGAATATTACATGGCAACGATAAAACCTTTTCGGGCGGTCAGACCAAAAGATAATGAATTAGCAGGCAGAATCGCAGCTTTACCATATGATGTATATAATAGACAGGAAGCAAAAGCAGAGATAACAAGAGAACCCTTGTCTTTTTTAAGAGTAGATCGTGCAGAAACTAATTTTTCAGAAGAAGTTGATATCTATGCAGATTGTGTCTATGAGAAGGCAAAAGAAATATTACAGGATATGATGAAGTGTGGTACTCTGGTGATGGAGGACGTGCCGTTCTATTACGTCTATGAATTGACGATGAATGGACGCACGCAGACAGGGATCGTTGCATGTGCCGATATTGACGATTATGAAAATGGTGTGATCAAGAAACATGAAAACACCAGAGCGGACAAAGAAATCGATAGAATCCGTCATGTAGATACTTGTAATATGCAAACAGGTCCTATTTTTTTGGCATATCGTTCCATACAGATAGTCAATGAAATCGTATCCAAAACGAAACAAACAGAAGCACTCTATGATCTAACAGCAGAGGATGGCATCAGACACAGAGTATGGACGATTACCAATCAAGAGGAAATCATTACCATACAGAAAGCTTTTGAATCAACACAGCAAATCTACATTGCAGACGGACATCATAGATGTGCTTCTGCTGTAAAAGTGGGATTAAAAAGAAGGAAAGAACATCCTGACTATACAGGAACGGAAGAATTTAATTCTTTTCTGTCGGTATTATTTCCACATGATCAATTAATGATTATGGATTATAACAGAGTAGTGCAGGATTTGAATGGGTTATCGGTATCAGCATTTATGGAAAGACTGAAAGAAGTATTTGAGATAGAACCCAAAGGAACCACAGCCTACCATCCACTTCATAAAGGAGAGGTGTCAATGTTTCTTGCAGGACAGTGGTATGGTCTTAGCTTTTTAGACACCCTGTATTCTTCACATCCAATAGATGGTTTGGATGTATCCAAATTACAGAACTATGTATTAGAACCCATTTTGAATATCAAAGATCCAAAGACCGATCAAAGAATTGATTTTGTTGGTGGAATCAGGGGACTGTCAGAATTGGAACAACGTGTCAGAACAGATAGTGCCGTAGCATTTGCTATGTATCCGACCTCTATTCAGGAACTATTTGCAGTATCGGATGCCGATTTATTGATGCCTCCTAAGTCAACTTGGTTTGAACCAAAATTACGCAGTGGTTTGTTATTGCATAGTATTCTCTAAGGATATCTGTTATGGAAAGGGAGGGTTATTCGCATGAATAAAAAATTATACAAGTTAATGGATTGGCCTGAAATCGAAGGAATCATTTATTCGGAAGAAGATAATCCTCATAAACTCTTAGGGGCTCATGTTGTAGATAAGAATATTCTAATACAGACCTTTCAACCGGGAGCGTCTAAGGTTATGATACAGTCAATTGCGGATAATAGTACCATAATGATGGAGATGATGGATGAATCCGGATATTTCGCGGCATTGATTCCAGGGAAACAAATCTTTTCTTATCGATATTTGGTAACCGATCAGGATGGAACCAAGAGAGAAATTTATGATGCTTATAATTTTGAACCACAGATTACAAAGAATGATACCGATAGATTCAAAGCCGGAATACACTATACCATCTATCGCTGCTTAGGGGCACACCCTAAGACAATCAGAGGAGTGAAGGGTGTTGATTTTGCGGTCTGGGCACCGAATGTAATACGTGCCAGTGTAGTAGGAGATTTTAATCATTGGGATGGTCGTGTTCATCAAATGCAGAGGTTATGGGATTCCGGTATTTTTGAAATCTTCATACCCGATGCTAAGATAGGAGAACATTATAAATTTGAACTTAAAGTTAAGGGAGGACTGACCTATCTTAAATCAGATCCTTATGAATTTAGAGGGCAGTTACGTCCGGAGAATGCTTCTGTGATTACCGAGCTTACAGAGTTTACATGGGAAGACAGTACCTGGCTGGAACATCGTAAAGAAAAACAAAGTAAAGACTCCCCACTCAATATTTATGAGTTATATCTTGGCTCTTTTGCAAAACCGGATGATGGAAGATTATACTATACGTATCGGGAATTAGCGCCTAAAGTAATAGAATATATCAAGAAGATGGGATATACACACATTGAATTAATGCCTATTATGGAACATCCTTTGGATGCTTCCTGGGGCTATCAGGTGATTGGATACTACGCACCGACAGCACGTTATGGAACACCACAAGATTTTATGTTTTTTGTCAATGCCTGCCATCAGGCCGGTATTGGTGTTATCTTAGATTGGGTTCCTGCACATTTTCCACGCGATGCCTATGGTCTATCTAATTTTGATGGGACTTGTTTATATGAACATGCAGATCCAAGAAAAGGGAGTAATCCGCATTGGGGAACCTTAATCTATAACTATGGACGTCCTGAGGTAACGAATTACCTCATTGCCAATGCACTATTTTGGGTAGAACAATACCATGTGGATGGAATACGCATGGATGCGGTTGCTTCTATGCTGTATCTTGATTATGGCAAACAGGATGGAGAATGGGTCGCAAACATCTATGGAGGCAATGAGAACCTAGAAGCGATTGAATTTTTAAAGCATTTAAATTCAGTGCTAAAAAGAAGAGGTAACGGAGCTATCAGTATTGCTGAGGAATCTACAGCGTGGCCTAAGATAACCGGTGATTTGGAAGATGACGGACTCGGATTTGATTATAAATGGAATATGGGGTGGATGAATGATTATTTGGGATATATTCAATTTGACCCTTATTTTAGAAGCCATCATCACTCGGAATTAACGTTTAGTATGATATATGCCTATAGTGAGAATTTTGTTTTGGTATTCTCCCATGATGAAGTGGTATATGGAAAATCTTCTATGATCGGAAAGATGCCGGGCGATATTACAGAGAAATTTATGAATCTTCGCCTGACTTATGCTTATCAGATGATGCATCCCGGTAAGAAATTATTATTTATGGGACAGGACATTGGTGAATTTGACGAATGGAATGAGAACAGAAGCGTAGAATGGGAACTGCTACAATATGAAAAACATCACCAATTACAGCATTATGTGCAAGCATTGAATCAATTTTATCTTATGCATCCGTCGCTCTATAGCATGGATCATAAGAGTGAAGGTTTTGAATGGATTAACAGCATCTCTGCCAATGAATGTGTTGTTGTTTTTCTCCGTAAATCAGCAGAAGAGACTTTGCTGGTAGTATGTAACTTTGCAAACCTTTCTTATACAGATTATCGGATTGGGATTCCGGCAGGAAAATATAAAGAAATATGGAATAGTGATGCAGAGGAGTTTGGGGGAACCAATCATTGTAATAAAAGGATTAAGAAATCTGTTCCATTCGAATGTGATGCGAGAAAAGATTCTATTAAAATAGTAATCCCACCATTGGGTGTCAGCGTTTTCCGCTTTGAGCCTTTTAACGAAGCAGAAATGAAGCCGGCCATAGAGAAGAAGCCGGTCATAGAGAAGAAAAAGAGAAAGGGCTAATATATGATAGAGGATGATGTTAATATTGATGCCGGAGTAATTAGTAAATTCTTAGAAGAACTGCCCGATAAAGCATGGAGATTGGGAACCAGAGTTGTATTGGCGGTTATTGTTCTCCTGATTGGGATACAGCTCATTAAGATACTTAGAAAAATTCTCAAAAAATCTTTAAGACGGGCGAATGTAGAGACCGGTATCATTCAGTTCTTGGATTCTTTTTTAAAGGTAGCTTGTTATTTTATCCTGATTATTATGATTGCAGGCAGTTTTGGTCTCGATGCAACCAGTATCTTAGCACTCCTTGGTTCTGCAGGTGTTGCCATCGGACTGGCAGTACAGGGAAGCTTATCTAATTTTGCAGGGGGAATCCTCATTTTGCTGGTTAAGCCTTTTCGAGTGGGAGATTATATCTTAGAAGACAGCAAGAAGAATGAAGGAATTGTAACGGAGATTCAAATATTCTATACTAAGCTGACGACTCTGGATGAGAAAACCATTATATTACCCAATGGATCTTTAGCCAATACAAGCCTTACTAATTTCACACAGACCAAATCAAGACGAATTGATCTCAAGGTGGGCATCGCTTATACGGCAGACTTATTGTTGGCCAAAAAGGTGATATCCAAGATTCTGTTGGAAGATAAAAGTGTACTACAGGACAAAGACAGTAGTGTGTTTGTGGAAGACCTGGCAGACAGTGCAGTGATGATTGGCATTCGCTGCTATGTATTAAATGCAGATTATCTGACAACCAAATATCGATTATTAGAACAGGTAAAACTTCAATTTGATGCACATCAGATTGAGATATCTTATCCGCAGCTGGATGTGCATCTTACTTCAACAGTGAAATAACAGGCTATTCTTTGGAATTATGGAATTCCTCAATAATACGAGTTGCTAATTCAGGATAGTCTGTATGAATCTGGTTTAGATACCGAAAGTTACTACCTTCATAATGTTGAATCTCACCCATCAGTCCGACTTCATAACAATTTCTGATAATATTGATGATACAGTTATCAAAGTGATTGGTACTGCAGGATTTACATTGCTTTAAAATATGTGCAATTCCGTTTTCAAATTCTTCTGTATTATATACCTTAAAATCGGTAGTAGGAATATGGAGACTGCCATCTTCTATAAAAGTCTCTCCATTTTTGAAACAGTGTGTAATACAGTTCTGTGCATACCCAACGATACACTCCGGTTTTACGCAAGTACCGCAGTTCTCTTTGGTTAAACAACAAGATCCCAGATCTTTTATGACTTCATCGTAATTTAGTTCTGAATTTAAAATACCCATGTGTGATGGTCTCCTTTGTGATTGCAAGATTGATTTATAGATTGATTTTATCATGTTTTTGAAATGATTCCTATAGTAATATAAAATGTTTTTAAAAATTACTTGAAAAATATGTTTATAATCGTTATAATGGCTAAGGACATGGAAACTTGCTGAAATAGCTCAGTTGGTAGAGCACTTCACTCGTAATGAAGGGGTCGTCGGTTCAAATCCGATTTTCAGCTTCTCGGTAAATACAATTAAAACAGCTACAAACCCAGTAAATATGCGGTCTGTAGCTGCTTTTATTTTGCTCAAAATATCAAAAACCTTTTAGGAGTAAGAACAATTGTTCGCGGTCAAATGGCGGAAAAACGCAGTAAAAAGACCCTTAAAAAAATGTTCATGGTCAAATCGTGGTCAAATCGTGGTCAGATTTTTAAAAAATAGAAATTAAAAAAATTCATATGTATTGTTGTGAATTTTTGATTTTTTATAGACATTTAACAATTTATTTTTTATAATTTTATTTCATATTATAAATGCTAAAAAACAAAAAGGAGAAAATACAAATGAAGTATGCAAAACCAATTATGTCGGTTAGCGAATTAGCCGACATGGGATTTAGTAAATCAGACTTAAGGAATTATTCAAGAATTGAGGGACAAAATTTCGCAACAACAACGACTGGAGGGGGTAAAATACTTTTTGATACCGAGAAATTTGAAGAATTCAGAAGACTGCATCTAAGCAAATCTAAGTAAAAAGAAGTTTATTTGAAGAGGCGGAAGATTAATAAAATATACTGTAGATTATTCTGAAAAATTCAAAATACAATTAAAGCAACTTCGAAAAAATATCCGCATTGTGATAAGAAGAAAATAAGGGGATTCGTGGTGGATTTAGAATAATTTCTAATTGCGTGGATGAATGGATTGTGTGCATGCTACGGAGTGGAGCTTCCTTAAATTGAAATGATTAGGTAAATAGTTCAATCCTTCCCAAAAGGCGGGACGAAAAAATAAGATATCTAGTTGTTGAATGAACGAAAAAGTGGTAGATTAGACATAGTGATGGGTTCTATATGTTTCGTTTGCTGCTTTGTGGTGATTCAACAACAAAACATAGCGGAACAACCCGCTACTTTTATTTTATGAAAGTGGTGGAAACGTTGTAATTGGATCTAGTCGTCGCACTAGTGACTTGGTACAATTAATAGTTAAAGATATTGTGAAAACATGTTACAAATATCTGATTGAATGCATATTCAAGATGAAGGAGTTGCGGCAATGATAGATGAAATTATTGAACAAACAAATTTTTATATAGATGAAATGCCTAAGAAAGAAAGAAAAAAATATGGGCAGTTTTTTACGAGCAAGGAAACAGCTATGTATATGGCTGAATTATTTTTGATTGCAGAGGATAAGGATACACTAACAGTCCTTGATGCAGGTACAGGGTCTGGTATTTTGTCTTGCGCTCTGGTTGAAGTATTACAACGCAGGAATACTGTTAAAAAAGTGAATCTTACCTGCTATGAAACAGACAACAATATTCTTGATGTACTGCGGAACAACTTAGATTTTGTGAAAAATAATGCAGAGATAGAATTTGAGTATGAAATTATAACAGACAATTATATTACAAGTCAGTATCTTGAATTCAACCATATGATAGGAGAAAAATCTGCACCAAAGAAATATGATGTTGTGATAGGAAATCCACCTTATATGAAAATCCCGAAAAACGCACCTGAAGCTACAGCAATGCCAGAAGTATGTTTTGGAGCACCGAATCTTTATTTTTTGTTCGCAGCCATGGGACTATATAATTTGAAGCCTGATGGAGAAATGGTTTATATTATTCCACGTTCTTGGACATCTGGGGCATACTTTAAAAAGTTCAGAAAATATTTTCTATCAGAAAGTAAGCTAGAACATATTCATTTATTCGTTAGTAGAAATAAGGTATTCGATAAAGAAGACGTTTTGCAGGAAACAATCATTATTAAAGTGAAGAAAACGGATATTCAACCAGAGGAAATTATCGTTACATCATCACAGACTAATAACGATTTCAAAAATGTGACGGAACTTAGAGCACCTTATGACGTTGTAGTATCGGGGAAGGACAAATATGTATATCTGGTTACAGATGAGGATGAAATACAAGTTTTGGATAAGTTAAATAGGCTTGGACACACTTTGCCGGATATAGGACTTAAAATGAAAACGGGTTTAACTGTTGATTTTAGAAATCGCGATATTCTAAGAGACGAAAGTGAAGAAGGAGCAATTCCATTATTTTATTCACAGCATATTCAAGATGGAATTGTAAAATTTCCTATCAATAAAGAACATGAGTATGTTGTTACAGAACAGAGAGGACTAAGGCAACAAAATAAAAATTATTTATTTGTGAAGCGATTTACTGCAAAAGAGGAAAAACGAAGACTACAGTGTGGAATATATTTATCAAAAAAATATCCCCAATATGATGTAATCAGTACACAGAACAAGATTAATTTTATTGATGGTCTTGCTACAGAGTTATCAGAATGCATGGTATATGGCTTATATGTACTTTTTAACTCAACCATATATGATTCTTATTATAGAATACTAAATGGCTCTACGCAGGTAAATTCAACAGAGGTAAATGCAATGCCAGTACCAGAGTTGAGAATTATTCAAGAAATAGGAAGAAAAATCTTAAAAACAAAGGATTTGTCAGAAGCGAACTGCGACAAGATATTGGAGGAGTATTGTGGGTAAAGTAGATCAAGTAAGACAATTATTGCAGAAAATAGGAATGCCAGAGAAACAGCAGGCAAACCTATGTTGCTATGTGTTGTTGGCAATGGCAAATATTAAAGAAATAGACTCATGGGAAATAGCGACTAATGATTGGATTAGAATCCATGATATTATTCAATTTGTAGGTGCAAATTATGGTGTGACATATGCAGAGAATAGTCGAGAAACATTTAGAAAACAGGCGTTACATCATTTCCGTACAGCTGCTCTAATTGAAGATAATGGAAAGGCAACAAATAGTCCAAATTATAGATACAGACTAACGAAAGAAACACTTGAAATGGTTCGAAGCCTTGGTGGACATAAGGAAGAAGGTGCAATTATAAGATTTGTAACATATCATGAAAAATTGATTGAAATTTATTCATCAAAAAAAGAAATGACAAAAATGCCTGTTAAGATTAACAATCAAGAATTTATGTTTTCAGCAGGCAAACATAATGAATTACAAAAAGCAATTATAGAAGAATTTGCTCCGAGATTTGCACCTAATTCAGAGTGTCTTTATGTGGGAGATACCATAGAGAAGGATTTGGTTAAGAATATTGAAAAACTACAGGAACTAGGATTTGAAATTACATTACATGATAAAATGCCAGATGTGGTATTGTATCGAGAAGATAAAGATTGGGTTTACTTTATTGAGTCGGTAACTTCTGTCGGCCCGATGAACCCAAAACGAATGATAGAGATTTCTGAAATGACAAAGAATGTAGCTGCTGGAAAGATATTTGTTACCGCATTTCAGAATTTTCAGGTGTTTAAAAAGTTCTCAGACAATTTAGCATGGGAAACAGAGGTTTGGATTTCAGAAATGCCGGATCATATGATACATTTGAATGGAGATAGGTTTATGGGTCCTAGGTAAAAAGCACGAAGAAAATTAATTATGGAACATTTGGAAAAAATGAATCAATAAAGCGAATTAATTTACAGAATTATGAAAGAAGGAAAAATGAAAACAGAAGCTGTGCTTAAACTACTAGATGCCAAGAGGCAGGAGTGTAAAAATGGAATAGATATTTTAAAAACGTTTCCAGAGCAAGTTAAAAATTATGAAGACAACTTTTTAGTAAGATACACATATGAATCAACAGCAATTGAAGGGAATACCTTAAACTTAAAAGAGACAAGAGCACTAATATTAGATAATAAAACACCGAATGAAAAAGAAATGAAAGAAATCTTTGAACAGATTAATCATAAGAAGGCTTTTGCATATACTGCTAATTGTGTTAGAAAGAAAATGGATTTGTCAGAAGAAATAATTTGTAATATGCACAGACAACTAGTTGAAAATATTTTTCCGGGAGGAAACTATAGGCAGGTAGAAGTATATATTCAAGGAGCAGAGCATGAATGTCCTCGTTTACAAGAACTACCGAAGTTACTTGAAGAATTCTATTTGGAACTAAATCATAAAAATGATGTTTGCGGCATGCCAGAAAGTAATGTACATCCATTTGAATTAGCATGTTGGACACACACGAAATTTGTAGGTATCCATCCTTTTAGAGATGGAAACGGAAGAACAAGCAGATTGATGATGAACTATCAATTATTAAAACATGATTATTTACCTATAAGTATTCCGTTAGACATGCGATTTGAGTATTATAGGGCTTTGGACGAATGTCATTGCAGAGGAAATATAGAACCTTTCATTAATTTGATGGCTAATATAGAATCAAAAGAGTTATCACATATGATTGAACAAACGAAATTAATTCAGAATTTAGAAAGGGAACTTTAATGGAACTTAGTATTGTCTTAAAAGAACTAGTAAAAAAGCAAGAAGCAATCTTAAATCATTATAACTATATTGTAGAAGAAGCTGAAAAAGACCAAAATTATAAGGTTATTAAAGAGGCTATTGAACAGATTGCAGAGGCCATTCATAAGATTAATGCACAAGATATCCTGAACAACTCCTATCTTTTTGTCAATGAAACATTTGAAGAGTATAAGTTAGAAGAACTAATCAATGTAGAATTGTTGAAACAGGCAATGGAAGTCGAACAATAAAACCGTGGACATAATGGTGCCACTTTTCGAGAAAGAATGTCAAACTACAAACAAGTCGTCTGGAATATTTTCCCCAGGTGATTTGTTTTAAATTGCAAATAAATAAAATCTTTATTCCATTTATTGCAAAGAGAAAGAAAATGATTTTTAGTTGAATCACATGATTCAGTGGGTAAAATTACCTGTGAAAAGTAATTGACATAGCATAGATATCTATACTATGATAGACAAGTTAGTAAAGATAATACAGATCCGAAAGGAAGGACATAAATAGCATATGCGAAACAAAAGGATACGTTTACTTAGTATTTTCCTCATACCGATTTTGATGCTTGCTACCCCTCTTTTTGCTGATGCAAAGCAAGCAAAAGAGAATGTAATAGTAGTAATCGATCCGGGACATGGTGGTACAAATCTGGGAGCACAGCCGATAGATGGCAATCTTGAGAAGAATATGACGATGATAACAGCATTGGCGATGAAAGCAGAACTTGAAAAATACGATGGAGTAACAGTATATTTAACAAGAACTTCAGATGTTACGATGTCTTTGGAAGAACGGGCTGTGGCAGCGCAAAGTGTGAATGCTGATTTCTTATTCAGTATTCATTATAATCTGTCTGCCTCACATAATTTCTATGGTTCTGAGGTTTGGGCACAGTCTACCGGTGAGAATTATACAAAAGGATATGCGGTAGGTAAACTGCTGTTAGATGAATACAAGACCTATTTTAACACCTATGACCGAGGCGTTAAAGTTAAGTTAAATAAAAAGGGTGGTGAATACTATGGTATCCTTCGTACAACGTCGGAACGAGCGATCCCTGCTGTGATTGTGGAACATTGCCATCTGGATCATCAAAATGATATCGGATATGCCAATACCATACAGAAGCTGCAAGCATTTGGACTCGCAGACGCTACAGCAGTTGCTAAGTATTTTGGACTGGCATCACCTGCACTTGGTGTTGATTATGCAGATTATCCACAGGAAAAGATACCGGCACAGGCGATTCCTATGATACAGGATCTGACACCTCCTGAGCTAATCAATGTTCAAATGAACCGTATAAATCAAGAGAAACAAACCCTCGATATTACGATGAATGCGGTGGATAGCAACACAGGGATTTTATATTACAGTTATACAGCCGATGGCGGACAGACCTGGTCGCTTTTACAGCCATGGACCGATGGTCAGATGAATGCGGTAACCATTGAGATACCTGCTGCCAAAAGCGGGCATCGACTTGTAGCAATCAGAGCATACAATGGATACGATGCGATGTCGGAGAGTGCTCCGGTTGTTTATTAAAATAAAAATGCAAAAGACAGATTAAAGGAGAAGCATACAGGATGAGAAAATTAAAACGAATTACAAAAGCAATTATTTGTATGGCATTGGTATTTACGATATGCATGACACCGATGCAGGCAAATGCAGCACCGATTGCGACGGGAATCGATGTATCAAAATATCAGGGAGCCATTAATTGGCAAGCTGTTAAATCAAGCGGAGTTTCCTTTGCTTTTGTACGTGTTGGAACGACAAAAAAAGGCATTGATCCAACGTTTGCAACGAATATTCAGGGAGCGGCAGCGGCAGGCTTAAGAACAGGTGTCTATATCTATTCTTATGCAACCAATGCAGCAGAAGCGGTGGCTGAGGCAAATGCAGTACTACAGAGCATTGCACCTTATACGGTATCTTTTCCGGTAGTAATCGATATAGAAGACACCGTACATAAGAGTCTGTCTCCGATACAGCAGGCTGAGATTGTGAATACTTTCTGTAGCATTATTCAAAGTGCCGGTTATTATCCGATGGTATATGCAAGCAAGAACTGGTTTGTAGGTCGTATGGCACCGGTTCCTTATGATAAATGGGTTGCTCAATATGGTTCTATCTGTGAATATCCCAATCCCGCAGTATGGCAATATTCTTGTACCGGTTCTGTTCCGGGGATTGCAGGTAATGTAGATATGAACTATTTATTTAAGGATTATGCTTCTCTTATTATTGCGAATGGATTTACCACACGGAATGCAAAAACCTACTATTATTCTAATTACCGTATGCGAACCGGTTGGGTTGATGCTGATGGTGGAAGATATTTCTTTAACCCGGCAGGAGAGATGCAGACAGGATGGATTACAAATGGTGTCATCAGCTATTATTTTCAACCGGCAGGAGGTAAGATGCAGACCGGTTTTGCAGATATTGAAGGAAGCAGATATTACTTTAATGATGCTGGATTGATGCAGGTCGGTCTGGTAGATGTAGGTACGGGCAAATATTTCTTTGATAATGCAGGTAAGATGAAGACAGGCTGGATCAATACGGGCATCACCTCCTTCTATTTCAGACCGGACGGTACCATGGTTACAGGCTGGACCGATATTGATGGACACAGATATTACTTTAAAGAAACCGGTGAGATGTCAGTAGGATTAACCAAGATAGGAGATAAGACATATCTGTTCGATGCAGATGGAACGATGAAGACTGGTTGGATAGGTAATGACCAAGTGAAATTCTTCTTCTTATCGGATGGTACGATGGCTACCGGATGGCAGTCTATTGCAGGCGGTATGTACTACTTTAAAGAAGATGGAACGATGAATCGTGGTCTATTGATTCAAGGTAACTCCAAGTACTATAATGACGAAGCCACAGGACTCATGGTAACAGGGTGGAAGGCAATCGGTGCCAGATGGTTCCTCTTTGGACCGGATGGTATTCTCATTACCAATGCAACCATAGATGTCAACGGCACATTGTGTCAATTCGATGCTAATGGTGTATTGGTTGCACCGGTTGGATTTGTACCGGTACAGTAAAAAAGTGACGTTTTGTAGATGAATACATATGATAGTATTAATTAATCATTATGTAAGGAGCACTATGAACGAATGTCAGAATAATCGATACCTTGAAGATTTTCCGCTTGGTATGGCATATGTTCCATGGCAGCATCTAACCACTATCTATGAGAATCTGCACGAAGCTTATCTGGTTGGAACGATCTTCCCGGAATTGAATAAACCTTTTACCGGAAGGAGATGTGTCAACTAAAATGGAACAGGCAAAATTACTACATGAGATTGGTATGACAGATTTTGTTGTTGTTGAAATGGCAGAATATCTGGATACACATCCACACGATCAGGAGGCAATAGAATATTTTAATTACTATGCCGGCTTAAAGAATAGAATGATGGCTGAATATGCCGAAAAATACTATCCGCTTACCTTGGCAACTGCTAATAATTCAGGAAAAGAATGGGAATGGGGATTACAAAACCCACCATGGCAGGGGGGCTACTGATTATGTGGAATTATGAAAAGAGATTACAGTTTCCTGTTAATATTACAGAAACCAATGCAGAGATCGCTAAAGTGATAGCGACTCAATATGGCGGTCCGGATGGCGAAATCGGAGCCACACTACGTTATTTATCACAACGTTACACGATGCCATACAATGAAGTATCGGGTTTACTAACTGATATCGGTACAGAAGAGATGGGACATTTTGAGATGATAGCAACGATTGTATATCAGCTCACCAGAAACCTGTCTATGGAAGAAATAGAACAACAGGGATTCGCTCCGTATTACGTTGATCATACATTGGCAATCTATCCACAAGCGGCAGGAGGAACACCATTTGGAGCGTGTGCTTTCCAGTCAAAAGGAGATGCGGTCACAGATTTGACTGAGGATATGGCGGCAGAACAAAAAGCAAGAACCACATATGACAATATTCTAAGACTTGTAAAAAATGAAGAAGTTGCAGCACCGATTCGGTTTCTGCGTGCAAGAGAGATCGTTCATTTCCAGAGATTTGGTGAAGGCCTTCGTATTGTGCAAGACCATCTGAACAGTAAGAATTTTTATGCTTTCACCCCGCAATTTGATAGATGCGTGCGATAAAATGTGTGCGATATTATTCTTGTCATAAAAGTCATCCTATGCTATAACTTAATTAATATTATTTATAAAAAAAGCAAGTCTTACAAGGCTTGCTTTTTACAAAAAGGAGAAAATAAATGGGAAAACAATATACAGGTGAACAATGTGGATATACAGAACTCTATAAAAGACAGGGCTCCAATGGATGGGATATCTTTGATTTCTTAACGAACTAAGAGGTCACAGCATGACGATAACAAAAGCCACGCTCTCTGATATTGACGCCATTATTGCATTGATTCAAGCCAGGATTAATTGGATGGAAACACAGCATCTAAATCAGTGGAATAAAACAAAATATTTAGAGTGCTATCCGTATGATTATTTTGCAGATAAGATTCGAGAGGAAAGTGTATTTGTTGCAGTACAGGATGGAATTATCATAGGTGCTATGGCATTATTTTGTTATGATCCGAGATGGGAGAATGACAAAGAGGCATTCTATGTGCACCATCTGGTGGCGGATTGCGATTATCCGGGACTCGGACGACAACTATTGTCTTTTGCGGAAGAATATGCAAAAGAACACGGAATTAAAGTTTTGAGATTGGATTCACAGCAAGGGAATCCGGTCTTAAATCGATACTATGATGTACTTGGATATACAAAAGTAGGACAATGTGTCGATGAATTATATCGAGGGATTAAACGTGAAAAAATATTGTGATTAACCTAGAAAAAGTTCCATCGCATGAGAGGGTTTGACCCCGGTCAGTGTTGCAAATCCAATGCTGCGGATCGGAATCACAGTTGGCATCTTGTATTCTACTAAGGAATGTGAGATTAATTCTTCCTGCACAAATTCTCGTATGACACAAGCAATGCCCAGTCCTGTTTTGGCGAACTCAATGAGGAGGTCCATAGTAGATACTTCGATGATGCTCTCAGGCTCGATGTGATTGGCAGACAGATATTTGTCGATGTACTGTCTTGTCATATTATCCCGGTCTAGGAGAATCAAAGTAGCTGATTGTAAGAGGTCAGCATCCACATAATCTTCTCGGGCTTTTAGATTAGCCAGATAATCGGGTGTTGTAACAAAGATATCCTGAATCTTACGAACAGGTTCAAAATTGAAGCTACCGGGCATCTCCGGTTCACTCACCAGTCCGATTTCTATCGCACCTGATTCAAGGTCATGCAAGGTGTGCCCTGTTGACTGGCAGGAGATAGACAGTTTAATATGAGGATTTTTTTTAATAAAATCTCTTAAATAAGGCAATAAGACAAATCTACAAAGAGTAGTACTTACGCCAAGACATAGATGGTCAATCCCTAATTCCGAGATCCGCTTAATCTGTCGTTCGCCTTGCTCGATGGCATGAAAAGCACCATCGACCTGTGTGAAAAGAAGATTTCCTTCATAGGTTAAAGTTACACCCTTTGAAGTACGATAAAATAAAGGAATCGCTAAATCCTGTTCTAATTTAGCAATGGCTTTACTTACAGCAGGCTGGCTGATAAATAATGACTTTGCGGCATTAGAGATATTACCGCATTGTGCAACGGTACAGAATATTTTATAAGCAGATAGATGATTTGTCATAATAAGCTCACTTTCTTTCAGTTATGCAACACTATGCTTGTAGAGTATCATAACTACCGGTTATAGTAAATATAATAATCTGATATTATATAGTTTGATGTAACTATGGTACTATAAGAAAAGATGATAGAGTCCATTTTTTAAAGGAATCTGTTATAATGAGTAGAATAGAGGAGACATCGATATGGGAATGACAATGACACAAAAGATTTTAGCTGCACATGCAGGATTAGAGGAAGTGGTGGCAGGACAATTGATAGAGGCTGACCTAGACCTTGTACTTGGTAATGATATTACGAGTCCGGTTGCAATCAAAGAAATGGAGAAGATGCATACAAAAGGTGTCTTTGATAAAGATAAAATAGCATTGGTACCGGATCATTTTGTGCCCAATAAAGATATTAAATCAGCACAGAATTGTAAATGTGTCAGAGAATTTGCGTATCGCAATAAGATTACCAATTATTTTGAGGTAGGGCAAATGGGAATCGAGCATGCTTTACTGCCCGAAAAAGGATTAACCGTAGCGGGAGATGTTATTATCGGAGCAGATTCGCATACCTGTACGTATGGCGCATTGGGAGCTTTCTCAACCGGCATCGGAAGTACCGATATGGCGGCCGGGATGGCAACCGGAAAAGCATGGTTTAAAGTACCTTCTGCGATTCGATTTAATCTGATTGGAACTTTAAATGAATGGGTTAGTGGAAAAGATATTATTTTACATATTATCGGGATGATCGGAGTTGACGGAGCACTCTATAAATCTATGGAATTTGTTGGAGAAGGGATTCGCAATTTGACGATGGATGATCGTTTTACCATTGCCAACATGGCGATTGAAGCAGGTGGTAAGAATGGTATTTTCCCGGTAGATGACATCGCGATTACCTATATGAAGGAACATGCCAAAAGACCATACACCATCTATGAAGCAGATGCGGATGCTATTTATGATGAGACGTATACGATAGATTTAAGTACCTTACGTCCCACGATTGCTTTTCCACATTTACCGGAAAATACCAAAACAATTGATGAAATAACAGAACCGATTAAGATAGACCAGGTGGTGATTGGTTCCTGCACCAATGGCAGAATAGGTGATCTGCGTTGCGCAGCCAAGGTACTGCAGGGAAGACATGTGGCAAAAGGAATGCGCTGTATTATCTTACCGGCCACACAAGCTATCTATTTACAGGCGATGGAAGAAGGACTCCTTAAAATATTTATTGAATCGGGAGCTGTTGTCAGTACACCGACCTGTGGGCCATGCCTCGGCGGCTATATGGGAGTATTGGCAGAAGGAGAACGTTGTGTTTCTACTACCAATCGTAACTTTGTGGGACGCATGGGACACGTGGATTCGGAAATATATCTGGCAAGTCCTGCTGTAGCGGCCGCCAGTGCGGTAACCGGACAGATATCCTGTCCCTGCCGGTTATAAAAGAAAGATACGCCTATTTAGTTTAATCAATCAGAGGAGAAATCACATGAACGCATATGGAACAGTGTTTAAATATGACAATAACGTAGATACAGATGTAATTATTCCGGCAAGATATCTGAATTCATCAGATCCTTTAGAGCTTGCAGCACATTGCATGGAAGATATCGATCAAGAGTTTGTGAAGACAGTAAAAAAAGGAGATATCATCGTGGCTGTTAAGAATTTTGGCTGTGGTTCGTCCAGAGAGCATGCGCCTATCGCAATCAAAGCAGCGGGGATTAGCTGTGTCATTGCAGAAACTTTTGCCAGAATATTCTACCGAAATGCCATTAATATAGGATTGCCGATTATTGAATGTGCAGAAGCTGCACATGGAATCGAAGCAGGCGATCAAGTAGAGGTTGATTTTAATTCCGGAATCATTACCAATCATACAAAAGGAACAACTTTTAAAGGACAGGCATTTCCACCCTTTATGCAGAAAATAATAGAAGCAGAGGGATTGATTAATTATATTAATGCTCAAAGATAGATAGCTGATGGATCCGGGATGTAAAATCGAAGGGGGATTTTATTTATGAAGAAGAAACCGCTTGTGATACTTTTTCTTTTTATCATGTTCCTGTATCATTTTTCAAGTGTGACTGTTTACGCTACAGCCACACCAATGGTAGAATCCGAATTTTCCACGCAAGAATCGGTTTATTTGCAGAACGAGAAGAAATTGCGAGTGTCAATTATAACATCGGAAAAGCCAATTTGTTATGAAGATAAAGATGGCACATTGCAAGGATTACCGAAGAAGATTTTAGATAGTTTTGCAAAGAAAACAAATATTGCGTTGGAATATGTACAGGCACACAGCTATGAGGAAGCACTGGAACAACTACAAACCGGAAAAGTTGATTTTATTGGAATGTTATCCAGGTATTCAGACGCCGCATCTTCTTCCGCAAACAGTTCTGATTTAACAATGGTTCCCTATCTTACAACACAAGCGGTACTGATTCAACATAAAAATACAGAATTATCCTCTTTACAAACGCTTACATTAGCATCTGTGAGTGGGAGAAAAATACAACTCATTAATACGCATATTCGTGAAATATGCTATGCAGATTCACAAGAATGTATGAATGCAGTACGATGCGGACAGGCTGATGCTACCATCTGTGATAGCTTTACAGCGGCTTCACTGCTACAACGATATGAAGCCAAAGACTTAATTTCCATACCGACTAATATGAAGTTTGAGTATGGTTTTGGCGTCCTGCCGCAAACCGATGCCAAAATCATATCTGCATTACAACAATCGATATCCTCTTTTGCCCAGGAAGATATCACAAATATTTTATTGCAAGGCAGCCATTATGGTTCTGATAATTTATTGGAGTTTGTATATCGCTATCCCTTTGAAATCATATGTTTTACGGTTGCCATCATGTTTGTTTTTGCGTTATCCCTTACTATTTACACGAAAGTCAAAGTCAGACAGCATCAGGCATTGCAAGGTTACGAGGAGAGTTATCGTCTGCTGTCGGATACCTTTGGTGAAGCCGGGCTTGAATATGATTACCTAAATGATAGCTTGACGATTTTCGGACAACATTCCAAACTTGAAATTGATCAAACGGTTAATGATTTTACGGATAAACTGCAAAATAAGCTTATACGGATTGCGTTGACAAAAGAACAGTGGATTCAGATGATTAACGAAGGTGTAGAGGGAAATGCTTTTTCATCAGAATTTCAATGTGGTGTAAAAACAGGAGAGTGGGTATGGTATAGGCTGATTTATACAGTAATTTGTACCAGTGAATCTCACCGTCGACCGATTCGTTTGGTTGGTTGTCTTGCCAATATTGCTGAGGAACATGCAGAAAAAGAAAGATTGTTGCAGCTTAGTGCAAATGATCAGCTTGCCGGTTTGCTTAATCATAAAACAGCAGAGGAAAAAATAGGTTTATTACTGGAGAATCAGGAATTATCTTACGTGGGTATGATGGTTGTAATGGATATTGACTATTTCAAACAATTCAATGATCAAAAAGGACATTTATGCGGTGACGATGTACTTCGCACCTTAGGACAGACAATGCGTGAAAATTTCTCCTCTGATGATATCCTGAGTCGTTGGGGTGGAGATGAGTTCTTACTGTTTTTACCTGGAAAAAGCTATGATATACAGAACTTTACCGAAGCATTTAACAAAATCAAAGAAAAGATGTCTGCTTATCAATATCAAGGAGAGTCTTGCCCTGTTACCTTAAGTGCAGGAGTAGCAAAAAGTTATTCCGGATGCACGTTCAACATGTTGTTTCAACAGGCGGACGATGCACTTTATCTTGCTAAACATCATGGCAAAAATTGTTTTTGGCTGTATTCTGCTACAGAACAAAAACAAACAGATGATAGGGAAGGTGAACAGGATGAATCATGAAACCAACGAAAAACGAACGATTGGCTCCAGTCTATATGAATATGCTTTTGTGCCGGTGCCACAAAAACAACGCAAGAAAAGCAGAGAGTTATTTTTTATTCTAACCGGTTATACCAGTGCACTTTCATGCCTTGTCATTGGCTCTAAAGTAGGCGCAGCATTACCTTTTTGGCAGGCGATTGCAGCCTGTTTTCTGGGAGATATTGTTTTAATCATGATTGGAACAGGCATGGGGATTATATCTTCCAAAACAGGCTGGTCAACTGCCTTTTTGGCACAAAAAATCATAGGAAAAGAAGTATCTGTTATTTTTTCGATATTAATCATAGTTTGCAGTGTGTTTTGGATTGGTATAAATGGGAACCTATTTACGAACATGCTTATTTCTGTTTTTCCCTCATGGCCTGTGCCTGTTGCCATTACTTCGATGATGATTATTGTCATATGGGCATTTACGGCAACCTACGGATGGAACGGCTTAGAAATAGCCAGCAGGATAGTAGTACCATGTTCGTTGATATTATTGTCTTATGCAATGATTCAATTATTTTATAAAATGGGCGGTACAGCATTTTTATTTACACAACCTACCGATGTACAGATGAGTTTTTCGGCTGCATCCACTGCCATTATAGGAAATTATATTTTTGGCTGCACGATTACCCCGGACACCTGTCGCTTTGCAAAATCATCGGGTAAGGTCGCTATTGTATGTCCAAGTGCTTATATGGTTGGTTTGTTTTTGTTTAATGTTTGTGGGGTCATTGTGGCAAAAGCAGGACAATTTAGTGATTTTATTCGCTCTACTGCAGTGGTTGGAATTATTGTTCCTATGCTGCTTTGTGCAATATTTTGTCTGGTTACTACGCAAAATATTAATGCATATGGTGGAAGCTTGGCTTTGCAGAATATTTTTCAGGGAACACCACTGGAGGGAAATGTGTCTCACAAAGTCACCGTTTTTTTAATTGCCGGACTAGCTGTGGCACTTTCGGTTTCCGGAATTGGCAAATACTTAATTCCTGTTGTTTCTTCCTTTGCTATTTTTATGGTGCCATTTACGGGCATGCTGTTTGCAGAGTTTTTCTTTTTTAAAAATACTGAAAAACAAAATAAGAATAAGTGGTATTCTCTTATGATATGGATAGCTGGTAGTTTGCTGGGGATAACATTATTAAAAGCAGGCTGGCCGATTGTACCGCTTTGGGAGATTTTGTTTTCAGGAATAAGTTACATAGTGATAAATAAAAAATTAAACAAGATAAGCTGACGAAGAGAGATAAACAAGATAAGCTGACAAAGAGAGGATGACTTCATCCTCTCTTTGTGCTATATTAGAAAATATCATGATCCAATGAAATATAATACAGGGAGATGATGAAAGGAGTGGAAAACAGTATGAATGAAGCATACGAAAAATTATGTCAATGTTATGAAAGCGTTAAAAAAAAGGTGGATTTTACACCAAAGGTTGCGATTGTTTTAGGATCTGGATTGGGAGATTATGCCGATAGTATTAAAGTTGTGGCAGAACTTAATTACAGTGAGATTGATAATTTTCCGGTATCTACAGTTCCGGGACATGCAGGTAAATTCATCTTTGGCTATGTGAATGAGGTGGCGGTTGTCTGTATGAAAGGCAGGATCCACTATTATGAAGGCTATCCGATGTCGGATGTGGTACTGCCAACCAGACTGATGAAGATGATGGGAGCACAGATTCTGTTCCTGACCAACGCTTCCGGTGGTATTAACACGACGTTTAAAGCAGGAGACTTTATGTTGCTTACCGATCATATCGGATGTTTTGCACCCAATCCGCTGCTGGGACAGAATATAGACGAGCTGGGAACGAGATTTCCTGATATGAGTCATGTCTATGATGAAGAACTGCAAGAGATAATCAGAACGACTGCAAAAGAAGATGGGATTGGACTACAGGAAGGTATTTACTTACAATTAACAGGACCTTCTTTTGAATCACCGGCTGAGATTAAGATGCTTCGCAGTATGGGAGCCGATGCAGTTGGTATGAGTACTGTAGTGGAAGCCATCGCTGCCAATCATTGTGGTATGCGCATCTGTGGTATTTCCTGTGTATGCAATCCTGCGGCAGGGATGAGTGAGAATCCATTGACACATGAAGAGGTACAGGAGGCAGCAAACAAAGCAGCTCCATTATTTAAACAATTGCTGACAGATTCGGTAACCAAATTCAAAAACCTCGGTTGAAATAATCGTGCAAATATGTTACTCTAGTTAGATACATGTAACTTATTTAATCCGTTACGGATATGGATTTGTTCCGTATGATAAAGGGGCAAGATAATGGATGCTAAGAGTTTAATACAACAGGCAATTGAGGCAAGGGAGCATTCTTATTCTCCGTATTCTCATTATTGTGTTGGTGCAGCATTGCTGACTGCGGATGGCATGGTTTATCAAGGCTGTAATATTGAGAATGCCGCCTATACACCAACCAACTGTGCAGAGAGAACTGCTTTTTTCAAAGCAGTCAGTGAAGGCAAACGTGCTTTTGAAGCGATTGCGATAGTAGGAAGTCCAAAGGGAGAGATTGTTGATTATGCCTATCCATGTGGTGTCTGCAGACAGGTTATGATGGAGTTCTGTGATCCATTGACATTTCGTGTGATCGTTGCCATATCACAGGAGGATTATATTGAGAAGACCTTAGAAGAAATATTACCCTATGGATTTGGTCCGGCACAGTTAGGAGTATAGATTGGATGATTGGTTAAGAAAAAGGAGAAAGATAGATGAAGATACGTTTTTATAATGCCAGAGTTCTTACGATGGAAGAGAACGCAAACGGAGCTTGTGAAATATTTGAAGGCGAGGTATGGGTAGAGGAAGAGAAGATTATCTATGTGGGAACCGGTAAAGAGTTAGATGCTTATTACAAAAAACATAATATCACCTGTATCATATGGGACAGAGAAATCGATTGCGAAGGAAACTTGTTAATGCCTGGATTTAAGAATGCACATACACATTCCGGGATGACAGTGCTTCGTTCCTTAGCAGATGACCTGCCGTTACAGGAATGGCTCACCACACAAGTATTCCCCAACGAGGCAAAATTAACGGGAGAAGATGTATATCACTTAACCAAGCTTGCCATCCTCGAGTATTTAACGTCCGGTATTACGGCTATCTTTGATATGTATCTGACTCCGCTTACCATAGCACAGGCTTGTATTGATTCCGGTATGAGGTGTGTACAGGTAGGCTCTATCAATAAATTCGGGCCCAAGGTTGCGGATATTGAAGAACTTTATCAAACCTTAAATCATAATAATCCACTCTCATCATACATATTAGGGTTTCATGCGGAGTATACATGTGATAAGGAATTGCTTCAGGAGATGGCTGCACTTGCTCATAAATATCATGCTCCGATGTACACTCATAATTCCGAGACTGCATTGGAAGTAGAAGAGTGCGTAGGCAGATATGGAATGACACCTACGGTATTTCTTAATTCACTGGGTATGTTTGATTATGGCGGTGGTGGCTATCATTGTGTACATATGAGCGAAGAAGATATCGCTATCTTTAAGGAGAAGAAACTAACAGTAGTGACTAATCCCGGATCAAACACAAAGCTTGCCAGTGGAATCGCACCGATCAATAGATTCCTAGAGGAGGGGATCCCGGTTGCGATTGGTACGGATGGACCGGCAAGCAATAACTGTCTCGATATGTTCCGAGAGATGTTTTTAGTAACAGGTCTTGCAAAGCTAAGAGAGCAGGATGCTGCTGCTGTAAGTGCAGATAAGGTACTCAAGATGGCAACAGTCAATGGAGCTCATGCAATGGGTTTACATAACTGCGATGTACTGGCAGAAGGTAAATTAGCAGATATGATTGTAATCGATCTCAATCAGCCTAATATGCAGCCGATTAATAATATTGTCAAAAATTTAGTTTATAGTGGTAGTAAACAAAACGTTAAGATGACCATGATTCATGGAGTTATATTATATGAAGATGGGAAGTTCTTTATTGGAGAAGATCCAAAAGCTATTTATCAGCAATCTAACGATATTATTGCACGAATATGTAAATAGCATTGGACAAAGTGCCACAAGATATAGTATAATAAGGTTATTGGTTTAGCAGTTATAGTGCCATGCGGTAACTACTGTCACATGACAACGTTTATGAGTTGTTCAAGATTCAAGAATCAAGAATAATGGAGGTACGGGAGATGTTAGAAAAATATTTTAAGTTAAAGGAAAACAAAACAGATGTAAAAACAGAGATTATGGCTGGTATTACTACCTTTATGACGATGGCATACATATTGGCAGTAAATCCAAGTATCCTTTCCGCAACGGGAATGGATGCAAACGCAGTCTTAATTGCAACTGCATTAGCTTCTTTTGTAGGAACGATGCTGATGGCATTATTTGCAAATTATCCATTTGCATTAGCACCGGGTATGGGACTTAATGCATATTTTGCATATAGTGTTGTATTAGGAATGGGTTATTCATGGGAACTGGCTTTATTAGCAGTATTTGTAGAAGGAATTATATTTATTGTCCTTTCTTTAACCAATGTTCGTGAAGCTATCTTTAATGCGATTCCAATGACATTGAAATCAGCAGTTAGTGTTGGTATTGGTCTGTTTATTGCTTTTATCGGTTTACAGAATGCAAAATTGGTAGTAAACAATGATGCAACATTAGTAACTTATCAGACATTTAAAGGTGATAACTTTAATTCTATTGGTATCACTGCAATCCTTGCTTTAATTGGTGTTTTGATTATTTCTATTTTATTAATTAAAAAAGTGAAGGGTGGTATTTTATTTGGTATTCTTGCTACTTGGGTATTAGGTATTATTTGTGAATTTACAGGACTCTATGTTCCAAATCCTGAGCTCGGTATGTTCTCAGTTATTCCAAGTGCATTAATCAGCTTTGACTTTAGCTCTTTAGGAAATACATTTGGTAAAGTATTTACAGCCGACTTCTCGGGTGTTAAGATTCTCGATTTTGTCGTTGTTATGTTCTCTTTCTTATTCGTAGATATCTTTGATACACTCGGTACTTTAATCGGAGTATCATCGAAAGCAGATATGCTCGATAAAGATGGTAAATTACCACGCATCAAAGGTGCTTTGATGGCAGATGCAGTTGCAACCAGCTTTGGTGCAATTTTAGGTACTTCTACAACCACTACTTATGTAGAGAGTGCTTCAGGCGTATCAGAAGGTGGTAGAACCGGTTTGACAGCTGTTACAACAGGATTACTCTTCTTGTTAGCAGTTATTTTCTCCCCATTATTCTTAACGATTCCGGCATTTGCGACTGCTCCTGCCTTAATCGTTGTTGGATTCTACATGATGGGTGCTGTAGCTAAGATTAACTTTGATGATATGACAGAAGCGATTCCTGCATTCTTATGTATCGTTGCTATGCCGTTAGCATACAGTATTTCAGAAGGTATTGCGATTGGTATGGTTTCTTGGACTTTAATTAACTTAATTACAGGAAAAGCAAAAGAAAAGAAGATTAGTATCTTGATGTATGTTTTAACAGTTCTATTTGTTCTTAAATATATGTTGTTATAGGATACGGGATAAACTGACAGATGGCAAATTATGTTAACCAATGATACACCATAATTAAATAGTGATAAAAGCAGAGAGACAGCGAACTATCGTAGTCTCTCTGCTTTTATCCTACCTATGATCATATCAGAAAGACAAAGGGTATTTAAATGAAGGTAACTTATATAGAACATAGTGGTGTTAGCGTAGAGCTTGCAGACAGTGTCTTGTTATTTGATTATTACAGAGGAGAATTACCCTCTTTTTCACAAGATAAAACGCTCTATGTTTTTGCTTCTCATAGGCATCCGGATCATTATACAGCAGATATTTTTAGATTAGCAAAACAATATTCTAGGATTCACTATATTTTAAGTCATGATATTTCCTTTCATCATAAGAGCAGTCCTATGGAACTGATGGGAAAAGAACTGTATCAAGGTGGACAAGTGGTGTTTGCAGATGCACATAAGCAATTTGTTGTAGAACAGGCATTGGTTGAAACACTGCATTCTACAGATACAGGAGTTGCCTATCTTGTTGAAATCGAGGATAAGATTATTTATCATGCCGGGGATCTGAATTGGTGGCACTGGAATGGAGAATCAAAAGCGTATAATCGCAATATGGAAGTGAATTATAAGCGAGAAATTGATCGTATGGCAGCGATATTATGCAAACAAAAAGTAGATCTGTCATTTCTTCCATTAGATCCAAGATTAGAAGACAACTTTGCACAAGGAATGAGCTATTACATGCAGACGATTCCGTTTCTTAAGATTATGCCGATTCATATGTGGGGACAATATGAATGGATTGATCGGTATCGAGATATTCTTCCTGAAAAATTACGTGCTGCTGTCCTAAAAATTACATGCGAAGGAGATACATTCATGTTATAATAAACTGGATTTGTAGAAGGAGATGGGTATGGAATATTATTTATTTATAGGTATTATTGTATTGGTCTGTATATTTGCTGCCATCAAAGGATTCTTTGATCAGAAAAAACATAAAAATAATTTTATGGAACGATGCAAAAGAGAGTATGGACAATATCCGGATAAAGATTATAATCCGGAGCAGTATGCCAGTATCTCACAATATGATGAAAAGCATAGAAATGCAGTTCATATTGATGATATTACTTGGAATGATCTTGAGATGGACAGACTGTTTAGGATGATGAATATGACCTATTCTTCTGCCGGTGAAGAATATCTGTATCATATTTTACGGACTCCAAAGATGTCTGCGGAAGAGCTTACATCTATGGAAGCATTAATAGACTACTTTATGACGCATGAGGATGACAGAGTACAGATGCAGGTATTATTTGCATCGCTAGGTAAAACAGGTAAATTTTCTTTATATAATTACTTGGATTATCTGGATAACCTGGGGTACAGAAGCAATAAAAAACAAATAATCGTGAATCTGCTCTATGTTGTAGCACTTCTTTTGGCTCCGTTATCTATCACAGTGAGTATTGCTCTGCTGGCAGGTTTGGTATGCTATAATATGGCAACATACTTTAAAGAAAAATCAGAGATAGCACCTTATATCGTTAGCTTTCATTATATTATGCGACTTCTTCACAGTGTTGACCGTATGCAGTCGCTTACGATTGCACCGATTGCATCATACAAAGAAAGTTTACTTCATTGCAGACAACAGCTGCGTAACTTTACCAAACGAGCACAGCTTGCTATGGTAGATTCTGCTTCCGGTAATCCCTTTGATTTTTTGCTTGATTATGTGAAGATGATTTTTCATATTGACATCATGAAATTTAACACCATGTTATCTGAAATAAAACAAAAGACCGATTCCGTAGATGAGATGGTTCGTATCTTTGGATATATCGAAAGCTGCATTGCGATAGGATCTTTTCGGACAGGGCTTCCGTTTTATTGTACACCGACTTTTGGCAGCAACACACAGATTAAAATAGAAGATGCGTACCATCCCTATCTTACAGATGCGATTGCCAATAGTATAGAAGCAAAAAGAGGTGTTTTATTGACAGGCTCCAATGCTTCCGGCAAATCCACATTTTTAAAAACCATTGCATTAAATGCGATTATGGCTCAGACGGTTCATACCGTTGCAGCAAAACAGATGGAGACGTCTTATTATCATATCTATTCTTCTATGTCACTTCGGGATGATTTATCCGGTGGAGAAAGCTACTATATGGTTGAAATCAAATCTTTAAAACGAATATTGGATGCTGCGGGAGATAAAGAGTGCACCCCTGTTTTATGTTTTGTAGATGAAGTATTGCGAGGAACCAATACGGTAGAACGCATCGCCGCTTCCACACAGATATTACAAAGTCTTGCAAGACCTGAGGTAATCTGTTTTGCAGCAACGCATGATATAGAATTAACTACCTTGTTGAAGCAGACATATGATAATTATCATTTTACAGAAGAGGTAATAGATGGCGATGTCCTCTTTAGCTACAAACTATTAGACGGAAGTGCCACCACAAGAAATGCGATTCAATTATTAAGTATGATAGGTTATCAGAAAGATATCATAGAATCTGCGGCAAAGATGGCAGAAACATTTGTGGATACCGGTCAGTGGCATTAACAGAAAGGCAGGATGAGTGATATGGAAGTAATAATCTATACGGATGGTGCGGCAAGAGGCAATCCGGAAGGCCCCGGTGGATATGGCGCGGTGCTGCAATATACAGATGCTGCGGGTCTGCTCCATGAGCGGGAATATAGTGCCGGTTATAAAAAGACCACCAACAACAGAATGGAGCTGATGGGTGTGATTGCAGCATTAGAAGCATTGACCAAACCATGTTCGGTCAAGCTGATATCAGATTCCAAATATGTCACAGAAGCTTTTAATCAGCACTGGGTCGAGGGATGGCTTAAGAAAAATTGGAAGAACAGTACCAATAAACCGGTCAAGAATATTGATCTGTGGAAACGTTTATTAAGAGCTATGAAACCGCATCAGGTTACCTTTGTCTGGGTAAAAGGACACAATGGACAGCCGGAAAATGAACGCTGTGATGTACTGGCAACCACGGCTGCTGATGGGGATGACTTACTTGACGATGTTATGGAGTAAGTGCTATTATATTAGTACGAGTTTTAAGGAATTGTATCGTGTAGGAACACGAAGATAGGAGCAGGAATGAATCAATTAATTCTATTTGTGAATAGTTTTTTGTCGTATCTGTTAGTTTTTGCAATTGTAGTGGTATTATTAATCGTTGGCTGTACCATTGGTATTAAATGGCGAAAAAGTAAAGATGCCAAAGCTGCATTAGAAGTATCCGCCACAGAAGATTCTACTGAGCTATGATAAAGAAAACAAAAGGAGCATAACAGGTTATGGAATTACGGTTTGCATCGAGGATGAAAGATTATGAAGAAGGTATCTTTCAAGTATTGAATGATCTTAAAAATCAAAGATTGGCAGAAGGCAAAAAAGTTTATAACCTATCAGTAGGCACTCCTGATTTTAAACCGGCACAGCACATTATAGATGCAGTCTGTAAGGCCGCCAAAGACCCACAGAATTATAAATATGCATTAACGGAATTACCGGAATTGATACAAGCTGTTCTATCCAGATTTCAGTCTCGATATGGAGTTACACTTACGGAAGAAGAAGTAACTTCTGTCTATGGTTCTCAGGAAGGGATTACGCACATTGGATTATCACTCTGTGACGAGGGTGATATTGTGTTGGTGCCGAATCCCGGATATCCTATTTTTGCGATAGGACCTTCTCTTGCCAATGCACAGATCGTTCCCTATGAATTATTACCGGAGCATCAATATTTGCCTGATTTGCAGCATATGGATGAAGAGATTCTACATAAAACCAAATTTATGATTGTATCTTATCCGATGAATCCTATCTGTAAGGTAGCACCCAAAAGCTTCTATGAAGAATTGATTCCATGGGCGAAAGCACATGATATTATTATATTACATGATAATGCCTATTCAGATATCGTATATGACGGTAGAACAGGTATCTCGATTCTATCGATTCCGGGTGCTAAAGAAGTGTGTGTAGAATGTTATTCCTTATCTAAATCTTATAATTATACGGGAGCTAGGATGGGCTTCTTAGTTGGGAATCGCGATATTGTACAGAACTTTAAAAAATTACGTTCTCAAATAGACTATGGTATTTTTTTGCCGGTACAATATGGTGCTATCGCAGCCTTAACCGGTAGTGATGAGGGTGTCATCGCTCAATGTACTCAGTATCAGGCACGCAGAGATGCACTATGTGGTGGATTGCGGGCAATCGGTTGGGATATTCCGGACAGTGAAGGAACGATGTTCGCATGGGGGGCTATTCCAAACGGATACACCGATGATGTTGCCTTTGTCAAAGAATTAGTAGAACGTACCGGCGTGCTATGTACACCGGGAAGCAGTTTTGGAGACTTAGGCTGTGGACATGTTCGGTTTGCATTAACCTTGCCGGTAGCTATCATAGAAGAGGCCATTGAAGCTATTCGTATCAGTGGGATTATTTCAGTGGATAGAAAATAAGGAAAGAATGAGGGATGAATCATATGACAGCAGATAATTTGGATTATAGCAAGCAGTATAAGACAAAACGACTTATAAAAGTTATTAAAAAAGATGGAAGTAAGGAAGAATTTAATGTACAAAAAGTAATCAACGCTGTTGGAAAATCGGCTTATCGGGCACTTACTAAATTCAGTGAAGAGGATAAGGACAAAATATGTTCTTATGTCATTCATAAAGTAGAAGAACTGGAACTGGAAGAGATTCCGATTCCGGTGATGCACAATATAGTGGAGAGTGCTTTAGAAGAAGTCAAACCTATCGTGGCGAAGAGCTATCGGGATTATCGTAATTATAAGCAGGATTTTGTTCGTATGTTGGATGATGTTTATAAAAAGAGTCAGTCCATTATGTATGTAGGAGACAAAGAGAACGCCAATACAGACAGTGCACTGGTATCCACCAAGAGAAGTCTGATCTTCAATCAATTAAATAAGGAACTGTACCAAAAGTTCTTTATGACAACAGAAGAGATACAAGCCTGTAGAGATGGTTATATCTATGTTCATGATATGTCTGCCAGACGTGATACGATGAACTGTTGTTTATTTGATGTGCGTAATGTCCTGTCCGGAGGCTTTGAGATGGGCAACATCTGGTATAATGAACCTAAGACTTTAGATGTTGCATTTGATGTGATCGGAGATATCGTCTTAAGTGCTGCCAGTCAACAATATGGCGGCTTCACAGTGCCAAGTGTGGATCTTATTTTAGAGCCATATGCAGAAAAATCATATACACTTTATCTTGATAAATATACAAGACTGGGGATTGCTATTCAGAAAGCAGAAGAAGAGGCTTATGCTGATGTTGTGAAAGAATACGAACAGGGATTCCAAGGATGGGAGTATAAATTCAACACAGTAGCCAGCAGCCGTGGAGATTACCCGTTTATCACAGTGACAGCAGGTACAGGCACTGGTCGTTTTGCCAAGCTTGCTACTATCTCTATGTTAAATGTCAGAAGAAAAGGGCAGGGAAAGAAAGACCACAAGAAACCTGTTTTATTTCCAAAAGTGGTATTTTTGTATGATGAAAATCTGCATGGACCGGGGAAACCATTGGAGGATGTGTTTGAAGCAGGTGTTAAATGCTCTACCAAGACGATGTATCCTGATTGGCTTAGCCTAACAGGGAAAGGTTATATCTCCAGTATGTATAAACAATATGGAGAGATTATCTCGCCTATGGGATGTCGTGCTTTCTTATCGCCATGGTATCGAAGAGGTGGTATGTACCCTGCAGATGAGCAGGATACCCCTGTCTTTACCGGACGTTTTAATTTAGGTGTTGTATCGTTACATTTACCGATGATTTTAGCAAAATCCAGACAGGAAAGCCGAGATTTTTATGAAGTGTTGGATTACTATCTGAATTTGATTCGTAATCTGCATATTAGAACAGTTGCTTATCTTGGTGAGATGCGTGCTTCCACCAACCCGTTGGCATATTGTGAAGGCGGTTTCTTAGGCGGACATCTGCAGCTGGGGGACAAGATTAAACCTCTTTTAAAATCTGCTACCGCTTCTTTTGGGATTACTGCATTTAATGAATTACAAGAATTATACAATGGAAAATCACTGGTACAGGATGGTGAATTTGCTATTGCAACGCTGGAACATATTAATGAAAAGATTAATGAGTTTAAAGATGAAGATAATATTCTGTATGCAATCTATGCAACACCGGCTGAGAATCTCTGCGGTCTTCAGGTACAACAGTTCCGCAAGAAATACGGTATTATAGAAGGAGTATCTGATAAAGAATATGTAAGCAATGGATTCCACTGCCATGTAACGGAAGACATTACACCTATTCAAAAACAAGATTTGGAATATCGGTTTTGGGAGTTATCGAATGGTGGTAAAATCCAATATGTGAAATATCCAATTGATTATAATGTAGATGCTGTTAAGACATTGATTCGCAGAGCCATGGACATGGGCCTCTATGAAGGGGTAAATCTGTCTTTGGCATATTGTGATGATTGTGGGCATCAAGAGTTAGAGATGGATGTATGTCCTGAATGTGGCAGCACCAATTTGACGAAGATTGATCGTATGAATGGTTATTTATCTTATTCCAGAGTGCATGGAGATACCAGACTGAATGATGCTAAAATGGCAGAGATTGCAGAAAGGAAGAGTATGTAGAGCGATGAGATACCACAATATCACAAAGGACGATATGCGTAACGGTGACGGTTTACGCGTTGTATTATGGGTAGCAGGCTGTGCTCATTGCTGTAAAGAATGTCAGAATCCACTCACGTGGGATCCCAATGGAGGGGTTCTGTTTGACGAAAAGGCAGAACAAGAGATTTTTGAACAATTGGAACATGATTATATTAGAGGAATCACTTTTTCGGGAGGAGATCCGCTACATTCTGCCAATCGAAGTGAAGTACAGCATCTCATGAGTATCATCAAAGAGAGATATCCGAACAAAACGATATGGCTCTATACAGGAGATCTGTGGGAACGTATCTTCCGATATCCGCTTATGCAATACGTGGATGTTTGTGTCGATGGAGAGTTCCATATAGAAGAACGGGATGTACAGTTATACTGGAAAGGCAGTAAGAACCAACGTGTGATTGATGTACAGGCATCCTTAGGTCAAAAGGACCCTTGCGTACCAATCATACATTGCAGTGATTATAGTACGGAGGTAAGTAATGCAGAGAATTGCAAAATTTCATAAAGTAAGTGCAGAAGAATTTAACAAAGGATTGGCGGATTGCTTTCCTGAACAAACAGAGCATGCCAAAGAGATTTATGGTAGGATTCAATTACCTAAAAGAGCAACCAGAGGAAGTGCAGGCTATGATTTTTTTGCACCTCTCGATATTACATTGAGTCCGGGAGCTTGTGTCAAGATACCAACAGGTATCCGAGTTGAGATGGAAGAAAATTGGGTATTGCAGGTATATCCAAGAAGTGGCTTAGGATTCAAATATCGATTTCAATTGAATAATACAGTTGGCATTATTGATAGTGATTATTTTAATTCCGATAACGAAGGTCATATCTTTGCCAAGTTTACCAATGATTCCAAAGAAAATAAAACGGTTCTATTAAAAGCCGGTGATGGATTCATGCAGGGCATCTTTATGGAATATGGTATCACTATGGATGATGAGGCGATAGGTATTAGAAATGGGGGATTTGGGAGTACAGGTCAATGAATAGAAGAATCATGAACCAATTAAATAAAGCACTCTTGTTTGCAATGGAAAAACACAAAGGACAAGTGGATAAGGCCGGTAAAGATTATATCAATCATCCGGTCTATGTTGCGTTACATATGCATACGGAATCTGCAAAGATAGTGGCATTGCTGCATGATGTGTTGGAAGATACGGATGCAACGGTAGAAGACCTTACTCATCTGCGATTATCCAAAGAGCAGATAGAGGCGATTCAATTACTGACCAGAACGGATAAAACGGAACCTTACATGGATTATATTAGACGTATCCATACCAATCCACTGGCTGCGGCAGTTAAGAAACAAGATCTATTGCATAACATGGATATCTCTAGATTTGCAAGACCAACTGAAAAAGATTTACTACGTGCTCAAAAATATCAAGAAGCCTTGGAGCTTTTGGAGCCATGGCAGTTATAATCCGATAGAGATAATAGTAGGGTAAAAAGGGAAGTCCTCCATCAAGGGGTTATCCTGTCTTTTTGTTTTCGACGATACAAGGAATATAGTAGGTTGTCAATACATATACTGTATCAGCAAAGCAAGGGGGTTATACTATGAATGATTATGATATATACCAGGATATCCAGAGACGTACAGGCGGTCTGATCTACATAGGAGTGGTAGGCCCGGTGCGTACCGGAAAGTCTACTTTTATTAAAAGATTTATGGACACCTGTGTCTTACCCTATATGACAGAGGAGCATGAACGGATGCGTGCACAGGATGAATTGCCACAATCTTCCGGTGGTAAGACGATTACGACAACGGAACCCAAATTTATACCACAGGAAGCAGCAGAGATTAAGATGAGTGGCGACATCAGTGTAAAAGTCCGTTTGATCGATTGCGTGGGTTATATGGTAGAAGGTGCTACAGGACATATGGAAGAAGAGATGGAGCGCATGGTAAAAACACCATGGTTTGATACGGAGATTCCATTTACCCAGGCGGCAGAGATTGGTACTAAAAAAGTGATAAATGATCACTCTACCATCGGTATCGTGATTACCACAGATGCCTCCTTTGGAGAGTTACCACGGGCAGCATACATAGCACCGGAAGAAAAGACGATTCTGGAATTAAAAAAATTGCAAAAACCGTTTATTGTATTGGTAAATACCAATAAGCCCTATGGAGAAGAAGCTAAGACCTTAGCGGCAGAGATTACAGAAAAATATCAGGTAACGGCATTGCCGATTAATTGTGAACAATTAAAACAGGAAGATATCAATCATATCATGGAACAAGTCTTGTATGAATTTCCGGTATCTACGATAGAATTCTATATGCCAAAATGGGTGGAGATGCTATCCACCGGTCATCCGATGAAAGCAGATATCATACAGCAGGTAAAACAGGCGGTCGCTTCGGTAACGACCATGCGAGATATTGCAGAGCATACACTTACGATGGACAGTGATTATATCAAACGATGTAAAATAGACGCGATCAATATGGCAACCGGTAGTGTAAAAGTATTATTGGATGTGGCACAATCCTATTATTATGAGATGTTAAGTGAATTAATCGGGGAATCGATTACCGGGGAATATCAACTGATCCATACCTTACAGGAAATGTCAAAGATGAAAAAAGAATATGTGAAGGTCGCCAATGCCATGGATTCTGTCAGACAAAAAGGATATGGTGTCGTTACACCGGAACGGGAAGAAATCAATTTGGAAAAACCGGAAGTCATCCATCATGGTAATAAGTTTGGTGTTAAGATCAGAGCAGAAAGCCCTTCCATACATATGATTCGGGCTACCATAGAGACAGAGATCGCCCCGATTGTCGGAACAGAAGAACAGGCAAAAGATCTGATACATTATATCGCAGATGCGGATACTGTAGATACCGGTATCTGGGATACCAACATCTTTGGCAAGACAGTGGAACAGCTGGTACATGATGGTATCTCAGGAAAGATTGCTATGATAGGGGAAGAAAGCCAGCTAAAGCTACAGGAGACGATGCAGAAGATTGTGAATGACAGCAGTGGTGGTATGGTTTGCATTATTATTTAATTCAATACACGATATAGTATTTCGTAATAAGAATATGCTATATCGTGTATTTTTTGCTTTGATTTCTGACTCGCCTATGCTATAATTAATAATTGTTAAGTAAGGAAGGATGGGTTAGAGCATGGCAAAAGGCAATACTTATGATGCGTCCAGCATAACGGTACTAGAAGGATTGGAAGCTGTTAGGAAGAGACCTGGTATGTATATTGGCAGTGTATCTTCCAAAGGACTGAATCATTTAATATATGAGATTGTAGATAATTCGGTGGACGAGCATCTTGCAGGAGACTGCAGTAAAATCTATGTTACTCTGGAAAAAGATGATTCTGCCACGATTTCTGATAATGGAAGAGGAATCCCGATTGAGATGCATGAAAAAGGAATGAGTGCAGAGAGATTGGTATTTACCACCTTACATGCCGGAGGTAAGTTCGATAATAGTGTTTATAAGACCAGTGGCGGATTACATGGAGTAGGTTCATCCGTTGTGAATGCTTTATCCAAACGGATGACTGTACGAGTCAATAGAAATGGCTTTATTCATGAAGACAAATATGCCAAAGGTATTCCAATACAAGAATTAGAAAATGGTCTGCTTCCCATTGTTGGAAAATGTAAAGAAACAGGAACCACGATCAATTTTTTGCCGGATGATACTATCTTTGAGAAAACCAAATTTAAAGCCGATGAAGTGAAGAGCCGTTTACATGAGACTGCCTATTTGAATCCGGCACTGACCATTATCTTTGAAGATAAACGGTTAGAAGAGACAGAGCATATTGAATATCATGAAGAAGAAGGGATCAGTGGCTTTGTAAAAGACATGAATCGTAACAAAGAAGTGATTCATGATGTTGTATATTATGCAGGAGAATCAGAGGGAATCATGGTAGAGGCGGCATTCCAGTATGTCAATGAATTCCATGAGAATGTGTTGGGTTTCTGTAATACTATCTATAATGCAGAAGGGGGCACCCATCTAACCGGATTCAAGACAATGTTTACCAATATTATGAATAATTATGCAAGAGAATTAAATATTTTAAAAGAAAAAGATGCTAACTTCACAGGACCGGATGTGCGTAACGGCATGACTGCCGTGATCGCGATTAAACATCCGACTCCACGGTTTGAAGGACAGACAAAAACAAAGCTCGACAATCAGGATGCAGCAAGAGCTGTTGGTAAAGTAACGGGAGATGAAGTAACCAGATTCTTTGACCGTAATCTTGAGATGCTCAAATCCGTATTGAGCTGTGCTGAAAAAGCTGCTAAGATTCGTAAAACAGAAGAAAAAGCAAAGACTAATATGCTGACAAAACAGAAGTTTTCCTTTGATTCTAACGGAAAACTTGCAAATTGTGAGTCAAGAGATGCTTCCAAATGTGAGATTTTCATTGTAGAGGGAGATTCAGCAGGCGGGAGTGCAAAAACTGCAAGAAACCGTGCATATCAAGCGATTCTACCGATTCGTGGAAAAATCTTAAACGTTGAAAAAGCCAGCATTGATAAAGTACTCGCCAATGCCGAGATTAAGACGATGATCAATACGTTTGGCTGCGGATTCTCAGAAGGATATGGTAATGATTTTGATATCACCAAGCTGAGGTATGATAAGATCGTAATCATGGCAGATGCCGATGTAGATGGAGCACATATCTGCACCCTTCTTTTGACTCTGTTCTATCGATTTATGCCGGAACTGATCTCGGAGGGGCATATCTATATTGCGATGCCACCTCTCTATAAGACGATTCCGGCCAAGGGCGAGGGAGAATACCTCTATGATGATGTTGCTCTTTCAAAATATCGTAAGAGACATAAAGGAGCATTTACCCTACAGCGTTATAAAGGTCTGGGAGAGATGGATGCGAATCAATTATGGGAGACAACACTTGACCCGGAGAGCCGTATTCTTAAATTAGTTGAGATAGAGGATGCAAGACTGGCTTCTGATGTAACAGAGATGTTGATGGGGATAGATGTACCGCCAAGAAAAGCCTTTATCCATGAACATGCTGCAGATGCAGAACTTGATATATAGAGAGGACAACGCAATGGAAGAGAAGATTATTAAAACCGAATATTCCGAAGTGATGCAAAAATCATACATTGATTATGCGATGAGCGTTATCATTGCAAGAGCATTACCGGATGTCAGAGATGGACTCAAACCTGTGCAGCGACGTACTCTGTATGATATGTATGAATTAGGGATTAAATACGATAAACCATATCGAAAAAGTGCCCGTATCGTAGGCGATACCATGGGTAAATACCATCCACACGGAGACAGCTCTATCTATGATGCATTGGTCGTGATGTCACAGGATTTTAAAAAAGGCCTGCCCTTAGTAGATGCCCACGGTAACTTCGGTAATATCGAAGGAGATGGTGCGGCTGCCATGCGTTATACAGAAGCACGACTGGCTAAGATTACACAGACTGCATATCTGGAAGATCTGGATAAAGATGTGGTTGACTTTATTCCAAACTTTGATGAGACGGAAAGAGAACCCAGTGTTCTGCCGGTTAAGATTCCCAATCTCTTAATCAATGGTTCAGAAGGCATCGCAGTGGGCATGGCAACCAGTATTCCTCCTCATAATCTTGGAGAAGTCATCGATGCCACCAAGGCTTATATGTTAAATGAGCACATTACGACAGCAGAACTCATGCGTTATGTACAAGGACCGGATTTCCCAACCGGTGGAACGGTGATTAATCAAGCGGATCTTTTGAATATCTATGAAACAGGTGTCGGCAAGATTAAAGTGCGTGGTAAAGTAGACCTTGAAAAAGGTAAGAATGGGAAAACGAATGTTGTGATTACACAGATTCCCTATCCGATGATTGGCTTGAATATCGGTAAATTTTTAACGGATGTAGCCTCTCTGGCCGAGACTAAAAAAACGCAGGATATTGTGGATATTTCCAATCAATCTTCCAAGGATGGGATTCGGATTGTAATTGAACTGCGTAAAGATGCCAATGTGGATAACTTTGTTAATATGCTCTACAAAAAAACCAGACTGGAAGATACGTTTGGAGTAAACATGCTCGCCATTGATAATCAAAAACCGGAAACTATGGGCATGAAACAGATTATCAAGCGTAATGTTGAATTTCAATTTGAAGTAACTACAAGAAAATACACAACACTGTTAAATAAAGAATTAGAGCGAAAAGAAATACAAGAAGGTTTAATTAAAGCCTGTAACGTAATCGATTTGATTATCGAGATTTTGCGTGGATCCAAGGACAGGAATATGGCAAAAGCCTGTTTGATAGAAGGAAAAACCGATGGCATTAAATTCAAATATAAAGAATCCAAAGTCATGGCACAGCAATTGATGTTTACGGAGAATCAGGCTAACGCTATCCTGGACATGCGTCTTTACCGGTTGATTGGGTTAGAGATAGAAGCCCTGATGAAAGACCATGAGACTACGATGGCGAACATCTATCGTTATGAGGATATCTTAGACCGTAAAGATTCTATGGCACAAGTTATTATGAATGATCTCGATCTCATCAAGATGGAGTTCCAAAGGCCAAGAAGAACCATCATTGCCAATGCTGCGGAAGCTGTATATGAAGAGAAGCAGATAGAAGAAATGGATGTCATGTTCTTAATGGATCGTTTTGGATATGCAAAGACGATTGATATGGGGACTTTTGAACGGAATAAAGATACAGTTCTTTTAGAAAACAAACATATCTTTGTATGTAAGAATACCGGCAAGATCTGTGTATTTACCAACACAGGACTGCTTCATACGATTAAGGTTATGGATCTTCCTTTTGGTAAATTACGAGATAAAGGGATTCCTATTGATAATATCAGCAACTTTGATTCTTCCAAAGAAGAACTGCTGTTGATTACCGCTCAAAGTGACTTAAATCTATACCGTATTATATTTGTGACCAAACAGTCTATGATGAAGATTGTGGACGGTGGTGAATTTGATGTGAATAAACGTACTGTGATTGCCACTAAATTACAAGAGCAGGATGAAGTAAGAAGTGTGGTCATCTATAAAGAACAAAAGAATATCGTGTTACAGACACTCAATGGATTCTTTTTACGTTTTCAGATCGATGAGATACCTGAAAAGAAAAAAGGAGCAGTTGGTGTCAGAGGAATGAGACTTACGGATACCGATGAGGTGGAAGCAGTCTATTATACACAAAATGCGATAGAGCAAAACATAAGCTACAAAGAAAAAGAGATAGAATTAAATAAATTAAAACTGGGGAAAAGAGACAGCAAAGGTGTAAAAGTTCGATTGTGATAAGGTAATGTGATAAGATAATAAGAGGAGAAAAGTATGAGAGTAATAGCCGGAAGTGCAAAAAGCTTACCACTTAAAGTACAGACTGGAACAGATACCAGACCGACAACTGATCGTATCAAAGAGACTTTATTTAATATGCTGCAGCCTTTTTTAGCAGACAGTATCTTTGTAGATTTATTTAGCGGCAGCGGAGCAATTGGTATTGAAGCTTTGAGCCGTGGAGCCGGTATCTGTTATTTCGTAGAAAACAATCCCAAAGCTATTTCCTGCATACAGGAAAATTTAAGCTTTACAAGACTGGAAAAAAAGGCTATTGTTATAAAGCAAGATGTTTTTGCGTCGTTACAACGAATTCCGCAACAGGCAGTAGATGTGATATTCTTAGATCCACCTTATGATTTGGGATATGAACAGAAGGTTCTAGAGAGCCTGTCGCACCTTTCCTATGTAACAAATGATACCTTAATTGTTATGGAAGTTTCCTTACACACAACTTATTCTTATCTGCCGGAACTTGGATTTGAGATATGTAAAGAGAAAACATACAAGACTAACAAACACATATTTCTAAAAAGGAGATAAGCCATTTATGAAAGCTGCTATCTACCCGGGAAGCTTTGATCCCGTAACGTACGGTCACCTTGATGTGATAAGAAGAGCATCCCTGATTTTTGATGAACTGATTGTAAGTGTTTTAAATAATACAGATAAGAGTCCATTGTTTTCTGTTGAAGAACGTGTTAAAATACTAATTGAAGCGACTGCAGATATGCCAAATGTAACGGTTGATTCTTTTAGTGGATTACTCATTGATTATGCCAGAAAAAAGGATGTACATGTTGCAATTCGTGGATTACGTGCGATTACGGATTTTGAATTTGAATTACAGATATCACAGACGAATCGTAAATTATCCAACGGAGCACTGGACACGATGTTTTTAACAACCAGTTTGGAATATGCATATTTAAGTTCTTCCAGTGTGAAAGAGATTGCCAGTTTCAATGGTGATATCTCGCAATGTGTTCCACCTTTTGTTGCAAAACAAATCTATGCCAAATATGGAATCACAAGATAGGAGATAGATAGAATATGAGTAGCAGAATTGAACAACTAATAGATGAGATAGAATCCTTCATTGATAGCTGTAAGTATCAGGCTTTATCCAATACTAAGATTATTGTAAATAAAGAAGAAATCGATGAGCTATTAAGAGAGCTTCGTATGAAGACACCTGATGAGATCAAACGTTATCAGAAGATTATCAGCAATAAAGAAGCGATTTTAAATGATGCCAAAGAAAAAGCAGAAGCACTGATCAATCAGACGATGATTCAGACCAATGAATTAATCAATGAGCATGAGATTATGCAGCAAGCTTATGCACAGGCTAATGAAGTCGTTAATCTTGCCAACAAACAAGCACAGGAGATCTTAGATAGTGCCATGATGGAGTCTAATGCTGTAAAAGCTTCCGCGATCCAGTATACGGACGATATCCTAGGCAATCTGGAAGGCTTTGTCACACATTCAATCGCAACAACGAATGAACAATACACCAATCTGCTGACTTCCTTAGAAGGCTGTAATGAAGTCATCAAAGCCAATCGTTCAGAATTATATCCGATAGATGAGGACGAAGATGAGGAAGATATCACACAGACTACGGTTGCTGACGACTTGAATCTTGATATGCTATAGAGTTATTTGATTGCATGAAATAAGACATGCATAATATAAGAGTGAGAAGAAGTACTGCACCAGCTTATGGAGGCAGTACTTTTTGCATGATAGGTTTGTGCCGTGTAAGATACTGGCAGTTTGTAATAGACAGGAAACACCGCCCAATAATAAGAGTGGAAACACAATCAGATACCTTATATTCTGTGACAAAGCTTGTGTCAAGGTATGATTAATCCCACCGGTAATCTCTAGAATACAGTACGAAAAAGAGGTAAATACAGCATTTTGGGAACCTATTAAGTAAGGAATACAAACACATAGATTACATAGGATCATATAACCACCCAGTTTTCCGATGGATTGCAAGGCATTCATAATGGCATCATCCAATGCCTGAAATACAGACATACCGGAAAAAGCAGACCGATCCGCAGCAGGACAAGGATGGCGAAAATCGGACTTTTGAAATGGGATGCGATGCCGATAAACCAAATAACGTAATGCGAGGCCATAACACAAAGGAATCCCATACATACCAAAGAGATAAGGCACATAATTTGTGATATGAAAAGATAGCAGTACAAAACTCACAAAATAAATAGGCCCAATGTTATTACAAAAAGACAATAAATATTCAGCCTCTGATTTACTGATGCAATGTGATAGATAGAGATCTGCTACTACCTTTGCACCCATTGGGAACCCACAACAAAAACCAACTACAATAGCATAGAGACAAGAACGACTGAGCCGAAAGATTGGCTGCAAAACAGGCACAAAAAATCCGACAAAACTTTGATGCAGATTCAAATGAATGAGTAAGGTCGTCAATATCATAAATGGCAGCAACGTAGGAATCATCTTAGAAAACCATAATTTTAGTCCGCAGGAAGAAAAAGACAGTGCCATGACAGGGTAGCGTAAGATACAAAAACACAGAATAGTAATGAAACTAATCAGAAATAATTTTTTTATAAAGTTTCTCAATTACAATCCCCAAACTCTCTAAAATGTTGTATACTACAATAGTATTTTGCAATCATGCGAAACATGCTAATAATAGGAGCCGTTTATGCGAATTGATAAGTTTCTGGTGTTAAACAATCAGGGAAGCCGCACACAGGTAAAAGAACGCCTGAAAAAAGGACAGATTACGGTCAATCAAGCTATCATTACCGCTGCTGATTATCAGGTAGATCCGATGACAGACAAGATTACTTCACAGGGCATTCTCCTGTCTTATGAAGAGAAAGTCTATTACATGCTGCATAAGCCTGCAGGGATCGTATCTGCTACGAGGGATGCGATCAATACTACCGTCATAGACTTATTGGAAGCAGAGCACCGAACGGATCTATTCCCCATAGGTCGATTGGATAAAGATACCGAAGGTCTAATCCTTATAACCAATGACGGAGCCTTTGCACACCAGATTATGTCACCGCGTAAAGCGATTGCGAAGACTTATTTTGCCAGAATCGACAGTGCGATTACCGAAGAAGAGATAGAACAATTTGCACAGGGCATTGATATCGGAGATGACAAAAGAACCCTTCCGGCAGGACTTAAGAGTGCCAGAAAAAAAGAGAATGAAGTCCTGGTAACCATTACCGAAGGACGCTATCATCAAGTAAAACGTATGTTTCAGGCGTTTGGTCAACATGTCTTATATTTAAAGAGAATCAGTATTGGTACATTGGAATTAGATGACGCCTTACCGATTGGACAATACCGTAAATTAACCATAGAAGAATTAGCAAAGTTATAGGAGCTTAACGCATTATGTTAAATAAAAAAGAAGCAGTGATATTTGATTTGGATGGAACACTGGTAGATTCCATGTGGATGTGGGAAGAGATTGACAGAGAATATCTTGCAAAATTTCGGATAGAAGTACCGAAGGATTTAAAAGCCGGTATTGATGGCAAAAGTTTCACGGAGACCGCTGTTTATGTCAAAGAGCGATTTCATATCACAGATAGTATCGAACAGATAAAATCCGACTGGAATAAGATGGCATGGGACAAATATGCACATGAAGTACCGCTTAAAAAAGGGGTAAAGAAGTTTTTGGAACATTGTAAAGCAGAAGGTATTAAATTAGGGATTGCAACCAGCAATTCGGTCGAACTGGTAACCAACATTGTCAAGGTCCATGGATTATCCGATTATTTTTCAGTGATTAAGGCAGATAAAGATGTGGCACAGGGAAAACCGGCTCCGGATATCTATCTGCTGGTTGCCAAATTATTAGGAGTACAGCCAAAGAAATGCCTTGTCTTTGAGGACATTCCGGCAGGTATCATTGCCGGAAAATCAGCAGGCATGACGGTATGTGCGGTAGAAGATGCCTACTCTGCGATACAAAGAGACGAGAAAAAGCGCTTGGCAGATTATTATATTCAGGATTATACAGAAGCATTGCCTAAGACACATGGATTTCTGCCTATTTCAAGAGCAGAAATGAAAGAAGAAGGTATTACACAATTTGATTTTGTATATGTGAGTGGGGATGCTTATGTGGATCACCCTTCTTTTGGTCATGCAATCATTACCAGAATATTGGAAGCACATGGCTATAAAGTAGGCATCATCGCACAGCCGGATTGGAAAGATGCCGCCAGTATAGCGATCTTTGGAGAACCCCGACTGGGATTCTTAGTATCCGCAGGTAATATGGATTCTATGGTCAATCATTATTATGTATCTAAGAAACATCGTCTCACCGATGCGTATACTCCCGGTGGAGAACCTTATAAAAGACCTGATCATGCAACGGTAGTTTATAGCAATTTAATCAGACAGGTCTATCGCAATACCCCTATTATTATCGGAGGGATCGAAGCCAGTCTCCGTAGATTGGCACACTATGATTATTGGACTGACAGCTTTAAACGCTCGATTCTCTTAGACAGTCAGGCGGATCTCATCTCTTATGGGATGGGGGAACGATCGATCATTGAGATAGCAGAAGCCCTTGACAGCGGGATTGCAGTCAAAGACATTACCTTTATCAAAGGAACTGTCTATAAGACCAAGGATATCTCGGGCATCTATCAGGCAACGCTCTTACCGACCTATGAGCAGATGAAAGCCGATAAGCTGCAATATGCCAAGAGCTTTGAAGTGCAGCACTACAATACCGACCCTTGTACAGGGCGTACGTTGGTGGAGGCATATCCAAAAGGACAGTTTGTGGTACAGAATCCACCACAACCGGTACTGACGACAGAAGAAATGGATGCGGTCTATGATTTGCCCTATATGCGTACCTATCATCCTTCGTATGAAGCACAGGGAGGTGTTCCTGCCATTACCGAAATCAAATTCTCTTTGATCAGTAACAGAGGATGCTTTGGTGGCTGCAGTTTCTGTGCCTTAACCTTTCATCAAGGCAGAACCGTGCAGGTTCGAAGTCACGAATCGATTCTAAGAGAAGCGGCAATTATGATAAAAGAACCGGATTTTAAAGGCTATATTCATGATGTGGGAGGACCGACCGCCAACTTTAGACATCCTTCCTGTGAGAAACAATCCATGCATGGTGTGTGCCGCGACAAACAATGTCTCTTTCCAAAACCTTGTCAAAATCTAATCGTGGACCACTCAGACTATTTGTCTTTACTGCGTCAATTACGAAGTCTGCCTAAGGTCAAAAAAGTATTCATTCGTTCCGGGATACGATTTGATTATCTGTTAGCAGATAGTGATGATACTTTTTTTAAAGAATTAGTAGAACATCATGTCAGCGGACAACTGAAAGTCGCACCGGAACATATCTCCGATGCAGTACTAAAGAAAATGGGAAAACCGGAAAAAGCAGTCTATGAACGATTTGTTGCCAAATACGAACAGTTAAATAAACAATTAAATAAAAATCAATTTTTAGTGCCCTATTTAATGTCCTCACATCCGGGTTCTACCTTAAAAGAGGCAGTTGCATTGGCAGAATATCTTCGTGACCTAGGCTATATGCCGGAACAGGTACAGGACTTTTACCCAACACCTTCTACGATGTCTACCGTAATGTATTATACCGGAGTAGACCCTCGTGATGGGAAAGCTGTATATGTCCCTAAGAATCCACATGAAAAGGCGATGCAGCGTGCACTCATTCAATATCGCAATCCAAAGAACTATGAGTTGGTGATAGAAGCCTTAAAAGTAGCAGGACGGGAAGACCTGATTGGATTTGATAAAAAATGTCTTGTAAGACCGAGGAAGATGGCGTTTGAACGACGTAAAAGTGAAAAAAATACGTCATCAGGGAAATCGGTCTCTAAGGGAAAACCACATAGCACCAAAAAAGCAATTCGAAACATACACACCAAGCATGGAAAATAATCAAGCAGAAATAATCACATAGAAAGAATTACATAGAAAGAATAGAGGATATGATATGAATATAGCTATTATTACAGGAGCATCCTCGGGACTGGGAAGAGAATTTGCTAGACAAATCGACCGATTATCCCACACCTTAGATGAAGTATGGCTCATCGCCAGAAGACGTGACCGTCTGGAAGAATTGGCTTCCACGCTAAATGTAGATACAAGAATTATTGCGATGGATATCACCAATGATTTATCCATGCAGCAATTGCATGAGATTTTAATCGCCGAAAAACCGATCGTGCGTATGTTATTGAATTGTGCCGGATTTGGACTTTTAGGAAATTTCACAGAGAATTCTCTGGAAGAGCAACTGGCGATGATTGAACTTAACTGTACTGCATTAACCAAGATGACCTATCAAGCAATCCCCTATATGAAAGAAAATAGCCGTATCATCCAGATTGCCTCCAGCGCAGCTTTTCTACCTCAGCCCAAATTTGCTATTTATGCAGCTTCAAAAGCTTATGTACTGAGTTTTTCAGAAGCACTGGGAGAAGAATTATTAGATAGAAAAATCTACGTCACAGCAGTTTGTCCGGGCCCTATCAAAACAGAGTTTTTTGATATTGCGGAAAAATACGAGATAAGCCGCACGATTAAACGATTGGCGATGGCAGAAGCCCCTAATGTAGTAAGAGCTGCCTTAAAGGCGTCGGCAAAGAAACGAAGTATCTCAGTATACAGCACTACAATCAAATTGTTACATGTAATGAGTAAAGTAGTACCAACCAAAGCAGCGTTAGTACTTCTGCGAGTCTTAAGATAAGAAAGATGGAGTTGATAACATGAGTCATAGTAAGAAAGAAAATGGTAATGCAAAAGTTAAAATCAAAAAAGGAGATTATGGATATCTTAAAGCACATCGAAAGAGTGTTATTCTCCGAACGCTCCTTTATTTTGGCATCTCAATTGCTGTATTTATACTGGGATGGGTCAGCAGTAAAACAAAAGCCAATCTAATGACAGTCATTGCGATGTTAGGGATGTTACCGGCAAGCAAAAGCCTGGTAGAAGTGATTTTATTTTTAAGGGCAAAAGACTGTTCGGAAGATATTTACAGACAAACCAAAGAGCACGCGGGAGATTTACCGATGGCATATGAATTACTTCTTACCTCTTATGAGCAGAATTATCCGATCAGTTCTATTGCTTGTATCTCTAATATCGTATGTGGATATGCAGAAGATCCTAAATGTGATGTTGTGGCAGCGAAGAAACATATTATGGGGATTTTGAAACAGAATGCTTTCAAACCGGGTATTGAGATCTATAAAGAATTTACCACTTACCTAAATAGATTAGATGCCTTGACTAAGATGGAACCGGATCCGGATACCATCGATCACAGTGATGAGATTCTCAATATAATCAAAGCTATTTCTATTGGCTCATAACTCATACTAAGATCCTATTTATTTGAGAGGAAAAGGAGCATGCCAAAACTATGGTAAAAGAGACGATAGCGTTACACGAAGCAGGGCAGCGTCTGGATAAATATCTACATAAATATCTGCCGGAAGCATCTTCCTCTTTTCTTTATAAGATGCTTCGCAAGAAAAATATTACGTTAAACACCGGCAAAGCAGAGGGAAGTGAAAAGTTACAAACAGGTGATGAAGTCACCCTGTTTTTATCGGATGAAACGATAAATAAATTCCGTGGGAATCATAACACATTGGATACCGCAATAGCGGAATATCACAAAGCATACAATGTATTAAAAAATCGATTTCAAGTCGTCTATGAAGATGCCAATATCCTATTACTCAATAAATCGGCAGGTGTGTTAACTCAAAAAGCAGTGGATACAGACCTATCTTTGAATGAAGCGATGATAGGGTATCTATTACAGACAGGGGCACTGCACGAGTCCATGCTAACGACCTTTAAACCATCCGTTTGTAATCGATTGGATCGCAATACCAGTGGTATTGTAATCTGTGGCAAATCATTAGCAGGACTTCAATGTATGAGCACCTTACTGAAAGAACGCACGGTACATAAATTTTACCGCTGCATTGTCATCGGGCAGATGACAGAACCAAGCCATCTGGAAGGATATCTGACGAAAAACGAACATACCAACCAAGTGACCATTACACAAACAGCGACCTCTGATAGTTCGCCAATCATAACGAACTACAGACCTTTGCAGAGCAACGGGCCACTCACACTGGTAGAAGTAGAATTGATTACAGGTAAGACACACCAGATTAGAGCACATTTGGCTTCCGTAGGGTACCCGATTCTTTTAGATTATAAATATGGAAATCGCAGAATCAACCAGACCTATCAAAACACCTATTTGGTGAACAGCCAGTTATTGCATGCTTATCGTGTACTTTTTCCGATTTTAGACGGTGACTTTTCATCCCTTTCTGAAAAAACATTTGTGGCACCACTCCCAACGATATTTGATACCATCATGAAAGGATAGAAGAATGGCGACATGGAATTCCCGTGGACTGCGAGGGTCCACATTAGAAGACCTTATTAACCGTACGATTGAACGTTATCAGGAACATCATCTCGCACTGATACAGAAGATACCCACCCCCATTACACCGATTAAGATAGATAAAGAAACAAGACAGATTACGCTTGCCTACTTTGAACAGCAAAGTACTGTAGATTACATCGGTGCAGTACAGGGGATTCCGGTATGCTTTGATGCCAAAGAATGTGCCACAGATACTTTTGCATTACAAAATATCCATGCACATCAGGTTTCTTTTATGCAGGAATTTGAAAAACAGGGAGGTGTGGCTTTTTTCTTACTCTATTATACCGGTAAGAATCTATTCTATTACATGCCACTCAGACAGTTAGAGATCTTTTGGAACAGAGCAGAGGCAGGCGGGCGTAAGAGCTTTCGCTATGATGAATTGGATGAACGCTATCGATTGCCCAAACAACTTGGTATCCTGGTGCCTTTCTTAGAGCCTTTGCAGTTAGACCTTAAGGAACGGGAATCATAGTTTGACAAACCCGGATTTTTCTTGTATACTACAAATAATTTTATAAGGTAGCATGGTAGAGAGATATCACTGTACAGTGACAAAGCATCTACCGATAGGATTTGATAATAAGGAGGTTTTTCTACTATGAGCAAACAATTGTTACATACACCGGAAGGTGTTCGGGACATTTATGGAGCAGAATATGCAAAAAAATTAAAGATTCAGGAGATTCTGCATCACAAGATACAATCCTTTGGATTTAGTGACATTCAGACACCTACCTTTGAATTTTTCGATGTATTCTCCAGTGAAGTCGGAACCGTTCCATCCAAAGAATTATATAAGTTTTTTGATAAAGAAGGCAATACCTTGGTATTAAGACCTGATTTCACACCCTCGATGGCTAGATGTGCTGCCAAATATTTCATGGAAGAAGATATCCCGATTCGATTTAGTTATGTAGGTAATACCTTTGTGAATACCTCTAACCTACAGGGAAAATTAAAAGAAGTGACACAAATGGGAGCAGAATTAATCGGAGATGCTTCTATTGAAGCAGATGCGGAGATGATTAGTCTGGTGGTAGAAGCACTCCGGGCAACCGGACTGAGAGAATTTCAGGTCAGCATCGGACAGGTGGACTTCTTTAAGGGATTATGTGAAGAAGTTGGACTGAATGAAGAGACAGAATGGCAGTTAAGAGAACTTATTGCCAATAAAAATTATTTTGGAGCAGAAGAATTATTACATGCCAGTCAGGTAGCACAAGAAAAGATAGCGGTTATCTTAAAGGTCACTGATATGTTCGGGGCAAAAGAAGCCTTACGGGAAGCTTCGGCACTGGTACACAATGAACGCTCCATAAATGCGATTCGCAGGCTGGAACGTTTATATGAACTTTTGGTATTATATCAAGTTGACACGCACATTTCCTTTGATCTTGGGATGCTGAGTAAATATAATTATTATACGGGGGTTATCTTTAAAGCGTATACCTATGGAGTCGGAGATGCCATCGTAACAGGTGGGCGCTACGATACCTTATTACATCAGTTTGGAAAAGAAGCTGCGGCCATTGGCTGTATGGTCGTGATTGATGACCTCATGGAAGCCCTCGCCAGTCAGCAGATTACAGTCTCTATGGATGACCGCCATATCATACTGCTCTATCAAAGTGCTGACTATACGACCACCTTACAACTGGCACAGCAGCTAAGAGCACAGGGTAATCTTGTAGAACTGATGCCGTTTCAAAAAAACAAAACACCGGAACAATATCGTGAATTTGCCAAATATAATAAGACCTTACAGATTATGATACCGGAATCCCCTGAACGGGTATCTATATTAGCGGTAGCAACAGGTATCGTAGAACAGGTTACGATAACCGCATTACTGGAAGGAGACCGACAGGCATGAAAGAAGATATGAGATATTTAACGGTTGCACTTGGTAAAGGACGTCTGGCAAACAGTACCATGGAGTTATTAGAGCAAATCGGCATTACATGTGAAGAAATGAAAGATAAAAAATCACGTAAATTGATTTTTGTCAATGAAGAACTGAAACTCCGATTTTTCCTGGCAAAAGGGCCGGATGTGCCAACGTATGTAGAATATGGTGCGGCAGATATCGGTGTCGTAGGTAAAGATACCATCTTAGAAGAGGATAGAAGAGTCTATGAAGTACTGGATCTAAAATATGGAGCGTGTAAGATGTGTGTATGCGGACCGGCCTCTTCCAAAGAACTATTACAACACCATGAGCGAATCAGAGTAGCAACTAAATACCCCAATATAGCCAAAGATTATTTTTATAATAAGAAGCATCAGACCGTGGATATCATCAAATTAAATGGTTCCGTAGAACTTGGCCCTATCGTGTTACTGGCAGATGTTATTGTCGATATCGTAGAGACCGGCTCTACTCTGCGTGAGAATGGATTGGAAGTATTGGAAGAGATCTGTCCGCTTTCCGCCAGAATGATCGTAAATCAAGTCAGTATGAAATTAGAAGCCACACGTATCAAACAATTAATTCAGGATTTAAGGAGCATAGTGTAAACATGAGAATAGTTAAGTTAACCGAAGATACCAAACAGGACCTCTTAAATACATTGTTGGAACGCAGTCCTAATCATTATGGTTCCTATGAGAAAATCGTAGCGGATATTATCGAGGAAGTAAAACAAAAAGGAGATCAGGCAGTATTTTCTTATACCAAACAATTTGATGGATTTGAAGAAACTGTGGATAATGTTATGGTCACGCAGGAGGAAATAGATGCTGCATGGGAAGAAGTAGATGATAAATTCTTAACGATTATGCAGCAGGCAGCGGATCATATCCGAAGCTACCACACCAAACAGATCCGTAACAGTTGGTTTGATGCAAAAGAAGATGGAACTATCCTAGGCCAGAAAGTGACTCCCTTATCTACCGTAGGAATCTATGTTCCCGGTGGCAAAGCGGTTTACCCTTCTTCCACGTTGATGTGTGCGGTAACTGCAAAAGTAGCGGGAGTGGATAAGCTAGTCATGACAACTCCTTGTGATGCAGAAGGTAAAATCAATCCCATCGTACTGGCTGCTGCTAAGATAGCAGGTGTGGATACCATCTATCGTATCGGTGGGGCACAAGCGATTGCGGCACTTGCTTTTGGTACTGCATCGATTCCCAAAGTAGATAAGATCGTAGGACCCGGTAATATCTTTGTGGCATTGGCAAAGAAAGCGGTCTATGGATATGTCAGCATCGATTCCATCGCAGGGCCGAGTGAAATCGTTGTTTTGGCAGATGCACATGCCAATCCAAGATATGTAGCAGCAGATCTTCTGTCACAGGCAGAACATGATGAACTGGCATCTTGTATTTTGATAACAGACAGCCAGACACTGGCAGAACAGGTCAACCTTCAAATCGATGGATTTTTGCAAGAGTTATCAAGAGCTAAGATCATTCGTGCATCGCTTGATCATTATGGCTATATCTTACTGACCGATAATATAGAAGATGGTATCGATGCCGTAAATGAGATTGCACCGGAACATCTTGAGATCTTAACAGAAGATCCCTTTACTACGATGACTAAGATTAAGAATGCCGGAGCGATTTTCTTGGGTGAATATTCGTCAGAACCACTGGGTGATTATTATGCCGGACCCAATCATGTATTACCAACCAATGGAACTGCAAAGTTTTTTTCCCCTTTGAGTGTGGATGATTTTGTAAAACGCACCAGTATCATCTCTTATTCTAAGAGTGCATTGGAGCAGGTACATACCGATATAGAATATTTTGCAGAACAGGAACAACTGACAGCACATGCGAATTCGATTCGTGTGAGATTTGAATCGCAAGAAAAGTAGAAATAAAGGAGATACGATGAGCAGAGAAGCATGTGTAAAAAGAGATACCAAAGAAACACAGATTACCCTATCCTTACAACTGGATGGTACAGGACAGTCCAGTATAGACAGTGGAATCGGATTCTTTGACCATATGTTGGAAGGATTTGCGAAACATGGATTTTTTGATTTGAATCTAACGATTCATGGAGACTTGCAGGTAGATGGACATCATTCGGTAGAAGATGCCGGGATTGTACTGGGGCAGGCCATCAAAGAAGCACTTGGCAGTAAAGTTGGGATCAAACGTTACGGCTCCTGTATCCTGCCGATGGATGAGGCACTGGTACTCTGTGCGATTGACCTAAGCGGAAGACCTTATCTGGCCTATGAATGTGATTTTACAGTAGATAAAGTAGGATATCTGGATACCGAATTACTCAGAGAATTTTTCTATGCCATCACCTATGCAGCAGGCATGAATCTACATTTGAAGATATTATCAGGGATCAATAATCATCATATGATTGAAGCGATGTTTAAATCTTTTGCCAAAGCATTGGACGAAGCTGTTCGTATCGATTCCCGCATAACCGATGTTTTAAGTACAAAAGGCAGCCTATAAAAAGGCAGGAAGGGTGTTCAGGATGTTAAAATATAAGAAGTTTGTACCGTGTATCTACCTCCATCAAAAAAATGCTGTGACGAGTTTGACAGACACTACCATTATCAGTATGAATGCATGTGAATTGGCACGTTTTTACAGCGATCATAATGCAGATGAGATTCTGGTATTTGATATGTCAACCGAAGATGCGGAACATGAGGAAAACCTAAGTGTGATAAAACATATGGCAGAATCCGTAGCAGTTCCGTTCCTCGGAGCCGGACATGTCAAACGCATGGAAGACATTAAAAAACTTCTTTATGCCGGTTGCAAAAAGGCAGTTTTAGACCTGTCACTTGAGAGTAACATAGAGATCATGAAAGAAGTCTCTCTCAAATTTGGACAGGATAAATTAGTGGGAGCATTTTCAGATCTGAACACACTGTCTACTTATCAGGAAGCACTCAACGAATTTGTCAGTGAATTACTTGTGATGGAAGAAGCTGTGCTAAAAGAAAGCCTTTCAATCAGTCAGATTCCAATGCTGGCGATGCTGCCCTCGATCTCTCTGGATAAGATGTTACAAGTAATGGGACGAGAAGGCATCAGTGGAATCACGGGAACCTTTGTCAATGAGAATATCAAAGAAATACCTACCTTAAAGCAGCTATGCAAAGAAAATGGAGTCCTTGTCAATACACTGGAACCTACCTTACAATGGTCTGATTTTAAATTAAATGCAGATGGTATGATGCCGATTGTAGTACAGGATTATAAGACAAATGAAGTCCTAATGGTGGCTTATATGACAGAAGAGTCCTACCAATTAACATTACAAACCGGTAAAATGACTTATTACAGTAGAAGCCGCAATGAATTATGGGTAAAGGGCGATACCAGTGGTCACTATCAATATGTTAAGTCTTTAACGGCAGATTGTGATTTGGATACCATCCTTGCCAAAGTATCTCAGGTAGGTGCCGCCTGCCATACCGGTCATTATTCCTGTTTTTTCAATGAACTAGTAAAGACAGATGATACAGAAACAAATCCATTGCAAGTCTTTGAACGTGTATCCGATGTTATTAAAGATAGGAAACTACATCCCAAAGAAGGCTCTTATACCAATTACCTATTTGATAAGGGAATTGATAAGATACTGAAAAAATTAGGAGAAGAAGCTACCGAGATTGTGATTGCGGCAAAGAACCCTAATCCGGATGAAATTAAATACGAGATATCTGATTTTCTATATCATATGATGGTTCTCATGGTCGAAAAAGACGTTACCTGGGAAGAGATTACACAGGAACTGGCACAGAGATAGGCATATCCATCGGGGGTGACTTCATAAGATAGAAAAAAGGTCTTGGAGCAATATGGAACCTATTTCATCAGAACAGAAATTACGATTGGTACATTCTATCAGAGAAGAACATAAGAATAATCAGATGACTATGAATCATAGAGAGAGCGTCTTGTTTGGCACACCACTTCCACTCGTTACGACAAAGGAAACCGAAGAACCCTATGACAACGATAAACCACACACCTTCTCTTACCGTAAGATACGATTCTTACTGGCAATTCTTCTATTCCTTGGATTTTTATTTTTAGATATTACCGATACGCAGATTCTGGGAATAGACAGCACTGCCATCACCACTAAGATAAGCGAAGATTACCGGACGAATCTATTTGATTTTATAGAGACAATCCCGTATACTCAAGATAATACAGATGAATAAGGGAGTGAAAGATAAGATGAGTCGTCAGTTGGCATTAAGAGATGAAGTCTTGCTGCAGGTGGAAAAACCGGCAAGATATATAGGAAATGAGATTAACGCAGTGACTAAGGATCGTAATCAGGTAGCGATTCGATTTGCGATGTGTTTCCCTGATGTATATGAAATAGGGATGTCACATCTTGGGATTCAGATTCTGTACGATATGTTTAATCGTATTGCAGATGTGTGGTGTGAGAGGGTATATTCTCCGTGGATTGATTTAGATGCGATTATGCGTGCGGAGCATATTCCCTTATTTGCGTTAGAATCACAAGATCCAATTAAGGACTTTGATTTTCTTGGCATTACGATTCAATACGAGATGTGCTATACCAATATCTTACAGATCCTAGATCTCTCCGGGATTCCACTCAAAGCCATCGAGCGAACCGCAGAAGATCCCATCGTCATAGGCGGTGGCCCGTGTACCTATAATCCGGAACCTCTGGCGGATTTCTTTGACCTATTCTATATTGGGGAAGGAGAGACTGCTTATGAAGCACTCTTGGAAGCATATCGTGAGAATCAAAGGCAGAAAGGCAGTCGTGCCGATTACCTGCACAGGGCAGCACAGATCCCGGGTATCTATGTACCGAGTCTCTATGAAGTGACCTATCAGGAAGATGGCACCATAAGAAGTTTTGTCCCACGGTTACCTGATGTTCCTAAGATTATCTGTAAAGAGATCGTTATGGATGTCAGTCATAGTGTGTATCCTATGAAACCTGTCGTTCCGTATATCAAAGCAACTCAGGATCGTGTGGTACTGGAGATTCAACGCGGCTGTATCAGAGGCTGTCGATTCTGTCAAGCGGGACAACTCTACCGACCTGTCAGAGAAAGAGATGTTGCAGTACTGAAAGAATATGCAACAGCTATGTTACGTAATACCGGATATGATGAGATATCCTTAAGCTCTTTAAGCTCTAGCGATTACACGCAATTAGAAGAACTGGTTACCTACCTGATGCAACTCGGAGAAGAAAAGCGTATCAACATTTCGCTACCTTCTTTACGTATTGATGCCTTTTCTTTGGATGTCATGCAAAAAATACAAGATGTGAGAAAAAGCAGTCTGACCTTTGCCCCCGAAGCAGGCAGCCAGAGACTACGTGATGTAATCAATAAAGGACTGACGGAGGAAGATATCCTGCAAGGTGCAATTGAAGCTTTTAAAGGAGGATGGTCTCGTGTTAAACTATACTTTATGCTTGGTTTACCGACAGAGACAGAAGAAGATATCCGTGGTATCGGCATCCTGTCCGATAAGATAGCAGCAGCTTATTATGAAACGATTCCAAAGGAAGAGCGCAATGGAAAAGTGTCGATTATCACCAGCACCTCCTTCTTTATTCCGAAGCCATTTACCCCTTTTCAATGGGCTCGAATGTCCACCAAACAAGAATTTTTAGACAAGGCATACTTGACAAAACATGCGATTATGGATCAATTAAATCAACGAAGTATCAAATACAGCTGGCATGAAGCAGATTTAAGTGTTTTGGAAGGAGTCCTTGCCAGAGGCGACCGCAAAATAGGTGCGGTAATCCAAAAAGCATATGAAAAAGGCTGTCTCTATGATGCATGGACAGAATTATTCCATAATGATATCTGGTTACAATGTTTTGATGAATGCGATTTGAATATCGATTTTTATACGACAAGAGAACGCTCTTTGGACGAGATCTTCCCTTGGGACTTTATTGATTGCGGTGTTACCAAAGAATTTTTACAAAGAGAGTGGCAGAATGCCTGTGCCGAAACAACGTCTCCAAACTGTCGTGTGCAGTGTCAAGGCTGTGGTGCTAAGAGATTTGGAGGAGGTGTCTGCTATGAAGCTTAGGATTAAATTTACCAAAACAGGACCGATGAAGTTTATCGGACATCTCGATATGATGCGCTATTTTCAAAAAGCGATTCGCAGAACCGATATCGATATCGCATATTCCAGTGGTTATAGCCCTCATCAGATCATGTCTTTTGCAGCTCCGCTCGGGGTCGGACTGGAGAGCTACGGAGAATATTTTGATATCGAAGTCCATACGATGACAACCACGACCGATATTATGATGCAATTACAGGCCACGATGGCAGAAGGTGTCGATATCGTAAGTGTGAGCCTATTACCGGATACCGTTGGCAATGCGATGGCGAGTGTAGCCGCAGCCAAATATCTGATTCGTTTTAGAGAAGGACATGCCCCGAGTTTTGACTGGAAGAGTCAACTTGCGATATTTTATCAAAAACCTGACATTATTGTTCAGAAGCAGACCAAAAAGAGCTTGAAAGAATTTAACCTACGTCCCTTTCTATATGAACTAAAGATAGAACAGGATGCTATTATGATGCTCGTAGACGCAAGCAGCAGTGATAATGTCAAACCACGTCTTGTCATCGAAGCTTTCTATGCAGAATATGGACAAACACTTGGTGAATTTGACTTAGAGATTACGAGAATCGAGACCTATACACAGCTGCATACAACAGGCGAACGCAGTCTGGTTCCATTAGATGCGATTGGACAGACCTATGAATAGACTAGTGATTAAGAAACAAGCCAACACCATCCTTACCTATGACTGTCAGGACGATATGCTCGTAACGGTACAGGCAGAGACGATAGGGACCAGTATCCTGGGAAATATCTATGTCGGTAAGATACAGAATATTGTGTCCAATATCAAGGCTGCTTTTGTTGAGATACAGCAAAACGTCATCTGCTATCTGTCACTGTCAGATTGTACCGAACCGATAGTCTGCAATAGAACCTATCAAGGAAAATTAATCATAGGAGATGAAGTGTTAGTACAGGTTATCCGTGATAAAGCAAAGACCAAGGAAGCTACCGTCTCTACCAAGCTATCACTGTCCGGTCATTATAGTGTTGTGTCCTACCCTAACCGCAAGATAGGATTCTCTAACAAATTATCTGCTATACAGAGAACTTCTCTGAAAGAAAGAATCACTTCCTTATCATGGAATCATGCCTATGGCTATATTATCAGAACCAATGCTGCGGAATTTGCCGATGCAACCGTCGATATCACACCGTTACAGTCAGAGATAGAACAATTAACCTTTCAATTAGATCAAATCATCAAGACAGCACCTACCCGTCCACCATTTTCAACCTTATATTGTGCTCCCGAGAAATATCTGAATCTCTTAAAGAACACCTATCGAAACAGACTTGATAAGATTATTACAGATGATGAGACGATTTATACACAAGTGGAATCCTATCTGCAAGAAAATCAGCCGGAAGATGTGGACAAGCTCTCTTTCTATCAGGACAGCATGATTTCGCTTGAGAAAATGCTGCGATTGGATAAGAAGCTGCAAGATGCCCTTCACACCCATGTCTGGCTCAAGAGTGGCGGATACCTAGTAATAGAACCTACCGAAGCATTGACTGTGATCGATGTAAATACCGGAAAATATAGTGCCAAGCAGGACAGTGAAGCCACTTTCTTAGCGATTAATCTAGAAGCTGCTGCTGAGATTGCACATCAGATACGCCTGCGTAACCTCTCAGGGATAATTCTGGTTGATTTTATTAATATGGAACAATCCAAACAGGATGAGCTCCTACTGACCACCTTACGTAACCATGTAAAACAAGATCCCATCAAAACCAATGTGATTGATATCACAGCACTTGGGCTGGTGGAGATTACACGCAAAAAAATAGAACCCCCCTTATGTGAGCAATTATCCGGAATATTGGAATAATTGACTCCATATAAGCCTCACCTTAGGGGCAGAAAAACTCTCCAATCAGCAAGCCCCTGACTGTGTAAGGGGCTTGCTGATTGGAGAGTTTTTCTGCTTTCCTTGAGGTGAGGATTATATGGTAGTTATTTGGGATTTACAAAATAACCAAGAATTGCCAGTACAGTGACTGTGACTAAGGCACCTGTCAGAGAGGCGCTGATGAGTGGTATGTTCCAAAAAAGACAGATAAGTAGAGATTCGACTACGGTAATGATAATAGCCTTTCGCTTAATCTGTGCCTGCTCCGGTAAGGAGATAGGGCGATTGCGATGTAATACGGGTGCCAGGTATGCAATCAGCAATATAATCAATACCAAAATGACACCTGTTGCATAAGGAAAACGAATCCATAATGGATTCAGCAGCACACTGCTTAACCCCACTATCGTACTTAAAGAGATACAGAGAAAATGAGAGGGTGCATGATAACCGCCTACGTTGACACGCAGCACCGTGAATCCGATTGTCCATAAGATTACTTCCGGCAGCCGTCCCAAGAGTAATCCTCCGATGAATAACACGATATCCGAGAGAGCCTCATTAATAAAACATTCTGCACCATACAAATAGACTGCTTTATCGTCTTCTTCTATATCACCGGGAACCAGATGTTCCACCCACCATGTCGCTAATTGCAGTATCATAAGCTTGATTTCCCCTTTGCATAATTAATGTAAGCGTTACAGACAGCAGCATAATACGTCTTACTAATTGGAACAGCACTTTGGTTAGTAAAAAACAGCGTATTCTTTTCGATTTTTGTAACTTGCTGAATATTAATAATGGTTGAACGATGACATTGTATAAAACAGGAGGGTAATTCAGCTATCAGGTCTCGAAATAAATGTAATTGTTGATAAGTTGTATCTTTGGTAATGATATCAATGTAATGTCGGTTGCTGGAAAAAATATAGATTTTGGCATATGGAATCTTAATAATATTACCTTTACTACAGTATACATAGTATTGATCTGATAAAGTCTGTGCCAATTCATCCATGCAAGGGCTTAATTTTTCTAAAGTAATAGGCTTCAACAGGTAATTAAAAGCATGTACATAATATCCATCAAAAACATATTCTTTATAAGCAGTAAGAAATATAATTGCACCTTCATATTTTTTCTTTCGTAATTTTTTTGCAATTAAAATGCCATCATCATTTCCTAATTTTATATCTAAAAACAAAAGATCATATCTAACAATATCAACCCATAAGAGCTCCTTTTCACAAGTATAGATATGATTTTCAATTTGACATTGAGTCACATCAGACCATTGATTTAATATTTGAATAAGCTGCTGTATATATGTAGTTTCATCTTCTATAATACCGATTCTAATTGTCATAAACTTGTCTCCTCATAGTTCAGTAAAGGAACCATAATAGTTAATGTGAAGTGATTCGATTCCGCTTCTTGTTGATAGATTCCATCATATTTATGAACCATCTTTATAATTCGTTTTATTCCAATTCCATGTCCAGGTTCTTTTTTGGAAGACATAAGATTACCCTGAGTATCATAGCAATACCGTCCGCAAGAACTATTACTGATTCGAATATATAACATATCCATTTGAGGTTTTATTTCAAGCATAACATATGGTTTAAGATTTATCGAAGTATCTGCCAATACATCTTCACATGCTTTGATTGCATTATCTAATAGATTACCCATAATCGTTGAGAAATCCAGCGGACTAAATGGAATTATTTTAGGTAGAAAAATAGCATGTTGAAAATCAATGCCTTGATTTTTAGCAATGGATAATTTTGTTGAAACAATCGCATCCAACACACTATTACCTGAAGATATCTGAAATGCCGGTGCCGGTTCGGTTGCAAGTAATTCCAACAGATATCTGTTGGCTTTATCCAGTTGTTCATTTGCTAACATCATACTTAGAACAGACAAGGTATTCTTATAATCATGTTTCCATTCTCGTAATGCTTGTGTTGTCTCTGCAAATACTTCAAATTGTTGTTTCTCTACATTTACCTGCTGATTTTCTTCCAATAATTCAAGATTTTTTTGATAGATAGAACCAATCCATTTAACGATAAGTAATAATGCAAAAAATACAAATAAAAACAAATAATTAATGTGATTTAAGGTCTTAATTATAGAAGGATTCACATTTGTTGTATCAAGTGTTACAATTAATTCAAGTAATGAATTAGAAATAACGATACTAAGTATTGTGACAATGATAAGTATAATTTGTAATTTAGGTGGAAAATAAAAAGTTTTTTTGGGTAATCTAATAAATGCACTAACAAATAAAAAGCAGACCAATAAGTAAATTATAGTTGTATAGATTCTTGCATTTCCACCAAAAACAAATTCCGAAAAATTATAGGAAGTAAAAATAGAAACTATCCAAAAAGTGAATTTATCTGAGAAAAGCATAATAAAAGTATAAATTCCACCCCAATATACTTTTTCAGCAATAGTATTATTAAAACAAATATTAGTAAATAAAATACTGATTAAGAAAAAAACAAGGTATGATATAGTATACGGTGTTTTTAAAAAATTCAATACACAAATAAGACTTAAAAAGAAAAGAAAACTCAAAAAAGAAAAATTATATTTATTTATTTTACTCCTAAGTTTATTTGATATTAAAGTTAAAAACATAATTGATTCTATTGAATTTACAAATATTTCCCAAGCAAATGATATAATTGTTTTATGCATAGATGATATCCTTTCTGAAATTTTATGTTGTAAAGATAGATATTTATTTATGTATTTGTCCTTATAACCTAACATAATAGTATCGTAATTTCAATGAAGATATTTTAACTGTTTGTGTCAAGTAATCGTTGACAAATTTCCTATTGTTTTTCTATAACAATATTTTCTTGCTTTTTGGTTTTCTAAATGGACCTGTTTTCAAGACTTTTCATTCTAATATCCAAACGCTCTTTTAAATGCTTTTCTTGATTCGGTCTGCATAGCTTCAAACCGCAGAATATAATGATTAAACCTATCCGCGTATGGGTGTGTCTTTCCCAGCTTTCTTTGGTGCTTTTGTAGCACTTAATATTTCAACAATTTCCTGCATCTGCATTGTAACTACAGGTTCATCTGTATATCGATTGATTGTTTTAATCAATTTTTTATTCTCTTTGCGGTAAAGTGACTTTGCAAGGTTATTGGCTTTACCAACAAACCAACGTGTTCTATGGTGCTTCATTCTTAACGTTTTGACTGTTACAGTTTTGTGTTTCCTGAATTCCCGTTTCTTTATCAAATGCCGCCATCTTCATTTAAGATTCATTGCCCTATTTCATCGGCATCATATTTCTTCCGGATACAGGCTTCTCTTTTCTCATGAAAGTTTATGCTATTTTCTCTGCAAGGTTTGTTTATATCAATCCAATCTTATCCATATGCATTGCCTAATCCAGGAGGTAGACATGCGCTGTTTGTCCTTCTTCTGTTTCTGTGCGATAGACATTTCTGAAATATTCAACTTCTCCATAGACGGTTTTTGCGGTAGTAGAGCGCTTTCCTTTTCCTCTATATAGTTGTTTGTCTCTGGATTCGGACAGCTCTTCCTCATAGGAGTCCGGCATCTGCCGGGTTATCTCCCTCGCAAGCTCACATACATAAAAACATTTTTTTTTAGCTCCTTGAATGATACGAGATTCTCGATTACAATAGTATTCATTATACAGTCTCCTTTACGTATTTTTCTTATCAATTAATATTATAAAGAAAAACTGTATGATTGGGAAGTAGGGATTTCATCTCTACTTTTTTTGGGGTTTACATAACCAAAGCATCTTGCTCTTTATGCCAATTATAATTTTTCATTAACATTTTAACTCATGCATTAAAAAAGATGATTGGTGTAAATTCACTTGATTTATCTTAATATGATGATAGAGTATTCTTATATAAGAATTTTCTTATAAAAAAATGAAAAGAGGAAAAATCATGAAACAAAATGTAGAAATGGCTGAAACAAAAAATGCAAAAAATACTTTGAATGTATTATCTGTAATTGCAACTATATTTGCACATTCTGCTTGTGTTGGAAGATGCTATGAGCCACAAGTACCTAGCAAGTTAAAGAAATAATTTAACAAGTTACGACTTTATAGAGAAGCAATCTATTAGATATAGAATGTTTCTCTATATTTTTATTTACAAAAGAAAGAAAAAACTTACCGAATAAAACAAAAAGCATACTTTGTGTGTAGGACAACAAAATATTAGTAATCATAGCCGCAAAATAACATCTGATTATTCCTATGACATAGATTTTATTTAGAATGTATTTGCATTATAGAAGTTCATATTATATCTAATTAACTTGACCTTTCATGGGTCTTTTTTTATTATCTATTATGGTTATACCTTCGGACTTTCAAAACCTCTCCCATTAAATAAAAACAAGCCGCTAGGCACAAATATCATATGCACCCAATATCAAATTGGAGTGCGAGATTTCCGTAGAGGAAATCTCATATTTTATAAATTTTTTTGGAGTTTTGGTATACGAAAGCTCAGGTGAGTTCCAATCAGCTGAGATAAACGCACTTCTTTTAAAATTGTTTCAAAAATTTTGAAAGGATGTGTATTAACATGATGAGAATAAAAAAAATCAGTTCTGATAAGGTTTTTCTCCATGAGGAGAGCCAAGTAAAGTTCAAAACATCAGGAAATATCCGAGAGGTACAGTTCTTAGCGGGAGTTAACAATAAGTGTCCGATTCAGAACATAACAAAAGATACTTATATGGATAAAGCGACAGGTGAGATTAAAAAGAGAAAGCACAGTGAGAATCGTTTTCAGTCTCCGAAGAGTGTCCGAAAAAGCATTAACAGGTTGATGGATTTAATTCGCTGTAATGCCACCAACTCAGAGCATTGTAAGTGGATAACTCTGACCTATGCAGATGCTATGACAGACCATAAAAGAATATATGAAGATGGAAAGATGTTTCTTCGCAGATTGCAAAATTTTCTTGATAAGAGGTCAGACTTATCCGCTGGACAGAAGTTATTCAAACGAATCACAGTAGCGGAACCACAAGGGGAGAGACATGATAATTCGTGGCATCTACATATTCTTTTGATATTTGAGGAGAAGGCACCATTTCTGTCCAATGAGACTATATCTGAACTATGGGGTTATGGAATTACAAGCACTCATAAGGTATATGATGCAGATGGTCTTGCATTATATTTCAAGGTTTATTTGACAGATATTGAGTATTATGATGAAACAGAATCTGATGTAAATAGTGGAAAGGTTATAGAAAAGGTAGTAAGTGGCGAGAATAAACAGTTCATCAAAGGCGGAAGATTAAAATATTATCCCACAGGCATGCCTTTGTTTTCCTCAAGCAGAGGGATGGAAAGACCGACTGTTGAGAAGATAAGTAATCAGGCAGCTATGGTGCGTGTTGCCGATTGCAACATGGTCTATAGGGAAACGTTTGTGATTGGCAGTGAGGAAACAAAAGGAAATCTGGTGGATAAAAGATTTTATAAAAAAAAATAAATCCTGTTCTTGTTTTTTACTCTGTTAAGTGCTTTGTTTTTACAAGAGGGTTACGCTAACCGGAGACACTTATTTAATTCAAGTAAAAATTGATAGAGATACCGAATCCCTTTGAATTAATCCCCACAATGTTGTATAATTCAGTCATGTTTTCATA
>JAVVVE010000008.1:60631-83455 GCA_036652815.1 Lachnospiraceae bacterium | reverse complement strand
TTACGAGTATGCACTAAATTTTGAATTTATGAAAGGCGAACGATTTGACGCTTACGTCATTTCTCACTGGAAGTTAAGATATAATAAAAACACCTTGATTATCTGTCGCAAAAAAAGTATAATTATTGCGACAGTAATAGGAGGTGTTATGTTTGTCAGAGTTAAATTATACAGAGCAAATAATGGAAATAATCAACAATGCAAGTCGTGAGGATGTATTTGTTGCTACTGATTTTCTGGATATTGCAGAGTATCATACGGTTCGCCAAGCACTGCTTCGATTAAGTAAATATGAAAAAATTCAAAAGATTATGAATGGTATTTATTATTGCCCGCAGTATAGTGAATTGCTGCAGGAATACGAGGCACCATCTCCAAGTAAGATTGCTATGGCAATAGCAAGAAAATTCAATTGGACAATAGCACCATCTGGCAATACTGCATTGAACCAATTAGGACTATCCACACAAGTAACAGCAAAGTGGAATTATATAAGTGATGGACCATACCATACATTTGAAATTGGTGGATTCGAATTAGAGTTTAAACATAGAAATAATAAAGAAATATCGGGAATGTCCTATAAAACAGCTATGGTTATTCAGGCACTTAAGACGATAGGAAAAGATCAAATTACTGAAGAGACACTGGTAATCTTAGAAAAACAGCTTACCAGTGAAGAGAAAAAAAAGTTATTATTAGAGGGTAAGCAGACAACAATGTGGATCTATAATGTGATAAAAGAAATCAGTGAGGAGTAGAGAATGTATCGTATAGTAAAATACAGTGAAGATGAACGACGAATTCTTTTTCGTAATACATCGCAAAAGATGAATATCCATGAAGCAATTATAGAAAAAGACTTTTGGGTATGTTTAACATTAGATTATCTTTTTCACAAATGCGAATACAGCAAAGTATTTACATTTAAAGGTGGAACGAGTTTGTCTAAATGTTATGGCTTAATTCATAGATTTTCAGAAGACATAGATCTGATCTTAGATTGGAGAACTTTAGGATATAAGGTAAATGAACCTTGGGAAGAACGATCGAATACAAAGCAGGAGGCATTTAATAAAGAAGAAAATTGTAGAGCAGAGGATTTCCTGCGAGATAAATTACTTCCTATATTGAAAAAAGATCTTTCGGATATAATGGGAGAAGAAGCACTGCTCTATATTGATGAAGTTGATCCACAGACGATATGCTTTAGTTATCCCCATATATTCCAAACAGAATCAATCTTACAAGTGATTCGGCTGGAGATCGGAGCATTAGCAGCCTGGACACCAGCAAAAGAAGTCTCTATTGAATCATATGCAGCAGCGTGTTATCCAAGAGTATTTGAGCAAAAAGAAACAATCGTATTGACCGCAGCTGCGGCAAGAACTTTTTGGGAAAAAGTCACAATATTACATCACGAGGCAAATCGTCCTGAAAATCTTTTGATGCCAGAACGTTATTCTAGACATTATTATGATTTGTATTGTATAGCTCATTCAGAAAATAAGAAGCCGGCCTTTGAGGACATAGATCTATTAAGAAGAGTGGTTGAATTCAAGATGAAATTCTATCCAAGAAAATGGGCACAGTATGAGAAGGCGGTTCCGGGAACAATGAAATTAGTTCCACCAGATTATCGATTGGATGCGATTAAAAAAGATTATGAAAATATGAGTGAAATGATATTTGGAGAGTATCCTTCATTTGATGAATTGATGTTGTACCTATCAGAACTAGAGTCTGAAATAAATCAACTATCATAGCACAGGATGTACAAGTTATTCCAAATTTTTTTGGTGGCTTTATGGTTGGAAAAATGGTTTAAAAGAGATACGATTATGTAGCATCAATCGTTCACCATCACCGGATTTACAGAGATACTAACCAATCTAGTACATTGATGAGAGGCTTTTTCTTCCGTTTGCTTCATTGTTGCAAGATAAGGAAGCCCACCATACTTCATATAAAGTCACCTCATTTATTCCCATAATGGCATATTATATACATAAATTCAATAAATATTCCGAAATGGGAATAAATATTTAAAATTGTAAAAGATATTATTTTATAAAAGTGGTGAAACATGGTAATTGGGGCTAGCCGTTGCGCCAGCGATTTGATACAATACTATGGAATATGTTTAGAATGGAAATGGATAAAATACCGCATGATAAACAGAGAGAGTCATTGAAAGCGAGATTATCAAGAAAACTAATATTATTTTATGAAAAGGTGGAGCATCATGATAGACTTATCGTTTTATCAAAATAAAAAGGTTCTCATTACTGGTCATACAGGATTTAAAGGCAGTTGGATGTGTAAAGTGCTACTGGATGCGGGGGCTATCGTAACGGGGTATGCGTTAGAACCACCGACAGAACCTAATTTGTTTTCTTTAGGTCATTTTGCAGATGCCATGCATTCTGTGATTGGGGATATTAGAGATTTGGATCATCTACAGTCTGTTTTTGATGCAGCCGAACCGGAGATCGTCATTCACATGGCGGCACAGCCTTTGGTCAGAGAGTCCTATCAGCGGCCGGTCTATACCTATGAGACTAATGTGATGGGCACGGTGAATGTCCTGGAGTGTGTACGGAGAACGACGAGTGTTCGCTCATTCCTCAATGTAACAACAGATAAAGTATACTTAAATAGAGAGTGGAACTGGGGATACCGTGAGAATGAAGAATTAAACGGATATGATCCTTATTCCAACAGTAAGTCTTGCTCCGAATTGGTAACGAGTAGCTATAACAATTCTTTTTTTACCACCACAGATCGTCAAGTCGCGATCTCTACAGCGAGAGCAGGTAATGTTATCGGTGGCGGAGATTTTGCAGCAGATCGTATTATCCCCGATTGTATCCGTGCAATGCAGCGAAAAGAGGATATCATCGTGCGCAATCCCTATTCCACCAGACCATATCAACATGTGCTGGAGCCGGTTATGGTATATCTGATGCTTGCAGAGGCACAATATAAGGAGATAACGATTGCAGGTAATTATAATGTAGGACCGGATGATACGGATTGTTATACGACAGGAGAATTGGTCACTCTATTTTGTAAAGAATGGAGCGAAGCGACAGGAGAGGAAGCGAGTTGGATTGATCAATATGATGGAGGACCGCATGAGGCGAACTTCTTAAGATTAGACTGTTCCAAGGTAAGAGCTGCATTGCACTGGCAGCCACGATGGCATGTCGAGATGTCGATGAAAAAGATCGTGGAATGGACGCTCGTTTATCTAAGTGGACAAGATGTAACGGCTTGTATGGAGAAGCAGATCAAAGAGTTCTTATCATAGCATAAAGAACTAATAAGAAACTAATAAGGAAGGAAATACAGGATGAAGCAATTGGATGTGACAAAGACTTATGTGATTACAGGTGGAGCCGGATTCATCGGATTCCATCTCTCAAAACGTCTCTTGGAGAAAGGGGCAACAGTCATCGGATTTGATAACATGAATGACTATTATGATGTGACATTGAAAGAAAATAGGCTAAAGCTATTAGAACCGTTTGAGAAGTATACTTTTGTAAAAGGGGACTTAGCTTCTGCAGAAGAGGTCAATCATTTATTTGAAAGCTACGCACCACAGGTCGTGGTCAATCTGGGGGCACAAGCGGGAGTTCGCTATAGCATCGATAATCCGGAAGCGTATATGCAGTCTAATATGATGGGATTTTTTCATATCCTGGAGGGATGCCGTCATTATGGGATAGAACATCTGGTGTATGCTTCTTCCAGTTCTGTTTATGGAGCAAATGAAAAAGTGCCTTTTTCTACAGAAGATAAAGTGGATACGCCGATTAGCCTGTATGCTGCTACTAAGAAATCAAATGAACTGATGGCATATGCTTACAGTACGTTATATAAGATCCCATCTACCGGACTTCGGTTTTTTACGGTGTATGGGCCATTTGGACGTCCGGATATGGCGTGTTTTAAGTTTACGGATAAGATGGTCAAGGGTGAGCCGATTCAGATCTATAATAATGGAGATATGTATCGGGATTTTACGTATGTGGATGATATCGTAACAGGGATTGAGAATATCTTGTGTAATCCACCGGTAGAAGACGACAAGGGAGCACGCTATAAGGTATATAATATCGGCAATAATAAGCCTGAAAAACTGATGGATTTTATCACGACATTAGAACAATGTATGGGAATCGAAGCCAAAAAGGAATATTATCCGATGCAGCCCGGCGATGTATATCGCACTTATGCAGATGTGACGGAACTCATGGCAGATTATGATTTTAAACCGAGTACGACGATTCGGGAGGGCTTGACAAAGTTCGCAGAATGGTATAAAGCATATTATAGGATATAAGGTAGAGGAGACGAGAGATGAAGATTGCGGTAGCAGGAACAGGATATGTAGGTTTGGTCACAGGCGTTTGTCTGGCAGAAGTAGGACATACGGTGACTTGTGTAGATATCGATGAGTCTAAGATCAAACTGATGGAAGGTGGGACTTCACCGATTTATGAGGATGGTTTGGAAGAGCTGATGCAGAAGAATTATGCTGCTAAGCGTCTGTATTATACGACAGATTATGTCAATGCTTATCGTGATGCGGAGATAATATTCATAGGAGTAGGTACTCCTGAGAGACCGGATGGCAGTGCCAATCTTGAATTTATCGCTGCAGTTTCCAGACAGATAGCGGAATCCGTGGAAAGAGATTGTTTGGTAGTGGTAAAATCTACAGTGCCTATCGGTACCAATGATAAGGTGGAACAATTCATTCAAGATTTTCTGGTACATCCGGTTAAGATAGAGGTGGCTTCTAATCCGGAGTTCCTCGCACAGGGAACGGCGGTACATGACACCTTGCATGCAGCGAGATTCATCATAGGCACGGAAAGCCCGGAGGCAGAGCAGCAACTGAGGGCAGTCTATGCACCGTTTCATCTGCCGATTGTATCTGTGAAGAGACGTTCTGCTGAGATGATTAAGTATGCGTGCAATGATTTCCTGGCATTAAAGATATCTTATATGAATGATATAGCGAATCTATGTGAGCTGGTAGGAGCTAATATTGAGGATGTTGCCAAAGGGATGAGCTATGATGCCCGTATCGGAGCTAATTTTTTGCAAGCAGGAATCGGCTATGGTGGAAGCTGCTTTCCAAAAGACACCAAGGCATTACAGTTCTTAGCGAAAGGATATGGCTATCAGCTCAAGACGGTAGAGGCAGCAGTAGAGGTAAATACAGCACAGAAGACTAAGCTATATAAGAAGGCGAATGATAGGATGATTACCTTTAAGGGACTGAAAGTAGCAGTCCTGGGACTGGCTTTTAAACCCGGTACAGATGATTTAAGGGAAGCACCTTCGATTGATAATGTAGCACTATTGCTGGAGCAGGGAGCCAATATCGTCGCGTATGATCCGGTTGCCATAGAGAATTTTAAACATAAATTTCCGGAAGGACAGAATGGAAGAGGTACGATTACCTATGTGGATTCGCCTTTAGAAGCGATTAAAGGGGCAAATATCTGTTTTGTATTTACAGAATGGGCAGCATGTAAGGCATTGACACCGGATGATTATAAGACACAGATGCGGACTCCGCTAGTATATGATGGACGTAATATCTATAGTGTTACGGATATGCAGGCACAGGGAATCGAATATTACAGCATCGGCAGATAGGTGAATAGGGACAGGATATGTTATTTAATTCGTATATATTTATTTTCTTATTTTTACCGATTACCTTAATCGGATATTATAGCTGTAACCGACTACATCGATACAAGCTCGCACAGATATGGCTTGTCTTGATGTCGTTGTGGTTCTATGGTTATTTTAATCCGAGTTATCTGGCGATTATGCTGTCTAGTATCGTGATTAATTATCTGGTCTATCGGATGATGGCGACAAGGCAAGATATAGCATGGCGTAAAATTGTTTTGGCGGTTGGCTTGTTATTTAATGTTGGTTTGATTTTTTATTTTAAGTATTATGATTTTTTCGTAGAGAATATAAATGCTGTTTTTTCTACAGATTTGGTTTTAAAACATATTTTATTGCCACTGGGTATTAGTTTCTTTACTTTTCAGCAGATTTCTTTTATTGTGGATGTATATCGAGGAGAAGTGGGAGAGTATTCTTTTGTGGAATATGCACTTTTTGTCACTTTTTTCCCACAATTGATAGCAGGACCGATCGTGACTCATGCAGAAATCATACCGCAGTTTCAAGAGGAACATAGGAAGAGATTAGATGTTGCACTCTGCTCCAAAGGTGCCGTATTATTTATCTTAGGTCTCTTTAAGAAAGTCATCATAGCAGATACGTTTGGACAGGCTGTTAACTGGGGCTATGAAAACATAGCGATCTTGGATTCGACCAATGCGATTTTGGTCATGCTCTTTTATGCGATGCAGCTTTACTTTGATTTTAGCGGGTATTGTGATATGGCAAGAGGAATCGGATATTTCTTTGGGATAGAGATTCCCATTAACTTCAACTCTCCCTATAAGGCAGTGAATATCGTGGATTTTTGGAAACGATGGCATATTACCTTAAATCGTTTTATGACGCAGTATGTTTATATCCCGCTGGGAGGTAATCGCAAGGGGGTATTTAGGACTTATCTGAACCTATTTGCCATTTTCTTAGTCAGTGGCATCTGGCACGGAGCGGGATGGACGTATATCATATGGGGAGTGATGCATGGCGTGGCTTATATTCTGACGAGGATGTCTATGAAATGGCTGAATAAGATCCCAACCCTCATCACCGGCGCCGTTACGTTTTTGTTTTTTAATATATCTATTATTTATTTTAGAGCACAATCGGTATGGCAGGCCAATCAGATGATAAGCAATATCACAAAGTGGCAGTTTGGACCGATTCAAAAGGACCTGGCAAAGCATTTTAATCTGGATGAGTTTTGGTATATTTTGAAAATATTGCATCTGGATACGGGCACTTATAGTCAGGTCTATCTGTGTATTGCATTTTTGATAGGTGCACTTTTCACAGTATTCTGTTGTAAGAATGCATCTGAGATTGCGCAGAGGTTTCATCCAAAGGCATGGAATGCTGTTTTATTGGCATGCCTTTTGGCATGGTGTGTAGCATCTTTTTCAGGAGTCAGTACATTTTTGTATTTTAATTTTTAGTGTGAGGAGACAGGGCATGCAGGATAAGGATCATAAGATTCATATGCGTTTTTTGGCGATTCTGATAGGGACGGCAGCGATGATACTGGTGGCTATGATAGGACTGGTTATCTATGTAGATCCGTTCTTTCAATATCATAAGCCACTAGATGGGTTTCCCTATTTGATAGACCATCAATTGAGCCAGAATCCGGGCATGGCTAAGACCTGGGATTATGATAGTGTCTTATTGGGTTCCTCCATGACTGTTAATTTTAATACAGACTGGTTTCGTGAATTATTTGACTTAAAGACGGCAAAGCTTAGCTATAATGGGGCATATCCCAAGGATCAGGCCAATATTATGGATATTATTTTTTCACATAATAAAGGAGTGAAAAAAGTTTTTCTGGGTGTTGATATCCCCGCATATTCCGCGGATATTGAAGAAACAAAATATCCGATTCCTGCTTATTTGTATGATGATTCTTATAGCAATGATATTTCTTACGTGCTGAATAAGGATGTGATATTGAATTATATTTTGCGTCCACTTGCAGATCCAAAGGATCAAACGAAGATTCCGACGATGTATTCCTTGTGGTGGACAGATGAGTATTTTAATAAAGAGTATGTGCTGCGAGATTATAAAGCACCTGATATCGTTGCACAAGAAGTGAAGGAAGATACTTTTCTGCCATATTTGCAAGCAAATCTGGATGAAAACATCTGTCCCTATCTGGAAGCGCATCCGGAAACGGAATTTGTTGTATTTTATCCACCATATAGTATACTGTATTGGTATGGTGTGAATCGGGAAAATAAGTTAGATGCAACACTTGCCGAATATCGGGCGATGACAGAGCGTTTGCTGACTTATCCCAATGTTAGAGTGTTTTTATTCTCGGATGTAGAGTGGATTATAGAAGATCTGGATCATTACGCAGATTATGATCATTACCATAAGGATATTAACCGCTATATGGCAGAGTGTTTTAAGAACGGTGACTGCGAGATAAGAGATAAAAAACAATTGGCAGCCCGCATGGATGCACTGCGTGAACTGACATCCACATATGACTATGAGTCTATTTTTAGGGATTAGAAGGGAGAATACGATAGATGGCACTACAAATATGCAGTCTGATCATATGGTTGGGCATCGTACCATTCTGCTGTGGCCTCTCTCTTGTAGGAGGAATGCGTCGGGCAGAGCAGAATCTTTGCATGATATTGGTGTCTGGATATTTTACTATGCTAGCTTCCTTTCAGGTGATTTATCTGGTTTTTGTGGTGTTTTATAATCATTTTGAACCACTGGTCATGACTTATGGGATGTGTATGATACTATATGCAATCGTATCGGCAGGGGTATTCCTTTGGCGGTGGTATCACCATCGGGGCGGTGGATACTTCCCCCTGTCAGGGTTTGGATGGAAAAAAGAACCACAGAGAAAACATAGAAGATTATATAGCTTTGTTTTATGGGGCATTGTTTTTATTTTAATAGGATTCCAATGCTATCAGGCGTTGTTTTATCAGTTTCATGATGGGGACGATGCAGTCTATGCAGTGACCTCAGTCATGACCAATACCAATCATAGTATGTATGTGCATCTTCCATATACAGGGGGTACATCGGCACTGGATAAGAGGCATGCTTTTTCTTCTGCCCCTATTTTCATCTCTTTTTTAGCGAGAGTTTGTAACATACACCCTACGATTGTGACACACACCATATTTCCCATTGTGGTGCTTCTCTTGTTATATATGCTTTATAAATTGACTGCCGATGTTTTATTGGAGCAGCAAAGAGCTTACGTACCGCTTTTCTTGATCTTTATTAACATCATGAATGTATTTGGTAATAATACCATCTATAGTAATGCGACATTTCTATTGACCAGGACGGCGCAAGGAAAGGCGTTTCAGGCTAATTTGATCCCGGTCGCAGCGGTTCTTTGTTTATTGCTGATCGGCAAGGCGCAAAGGACAACATCAAAACAGGGAGCGGCAGCTCAAAAGTCGGGTATGGCGGTATGGGTATTACTTGCCTGTACCATGATAACAGCAGGATATACTTCGATTATGGGCATATTTTTAGTGGTATTATTAGTAGGGATCGGGGTGCTGTTTTTGATGATTGCCGAGAGAACGCTCTCTCTTTTGGTGCCTTTTATGTTATCGATGCTGCCGATTCTTGGTATGGGTCTGATCTATTTAAAGGTCTTGCTGGGAGGATGAAGGGATGATGACACAGGTAATAGAGATATTCCGATTATATCATGGTAGTAGTCTGTATATGACATTATTTTGCTGTGGTTTGCTATACTTATGGCTGACAGAACAGGACAAGAGTCTGAGAGTTGTGTTGATTTATGTGTCAGCAACTATTTTATTTTTATTTTTCTTTCCTCTTTTTTCCTATTTTATGATACACTTTATATTAGATGGAGAGGTATATTATCGCATCTTATGGTTCTTGCCCATGAGTATCGTGGTAGCATATGCGGCAGTCAGGGTCATTAGCAGGCAGACACAGATGCTGCGTAAGGTGGTACTGAGTCTGATGGTTTGTCTGGTATTATGCATGGGTGGCGATTATACGTATGATAATCCAACCTTTGAACCGACTGAGAATCTGTACCATCTGCCACAGACTGTGGTCGATATCTGTGATGCTATTATGCCACAGGAGGGGGAAGAATGGGTCTGTGCAGCGATGCCACAGGAGTTATTGTCTTATGTCAGACAGTACACAACACAGATTCATATGCCTTATGGGCGGGCTGTTCTAATTAAGCGATGGAATCTGCCTCATCCGATGTATGATACGATGGAAGCAGCCGTGATCGATGTCAAACTGTTGACCGAGCAGGCAAGAGAGTATGGATGTCATTATATTGTGCTGGAGGAATCCAGAGCGATGGACGGGAACCCGGAAGAGCAGGGATTTAGATTAGTGACCAATGTGGATGGATATAATATCTACTTGGATCGGGATAATAATAGGGGATTGTAAGGATGAATACACAGACTGATGTAATTGCAGAACTATATAAGAGGATTCCAAAGAAGGTACTGCTATGCTTTTCCTCGGGGATGATATTTGGATTATTAACACATTTTTATATGTTAACCCATAAGTTACCCAATTGGGATGATTTAACGAATATGAATCGATATGGTACAGGAGCGGAGTTTGGCAGATGGTTTTTAGAACCCATTTATCATTTGTTTGGTAAATGGAGTATTCCGGAAGTGAATGGAGTGCTGACCATTTTATTTTTATCAATTGCAGCGTGTTTCCTATTACTTACGTTGGAGTTGCAAACTATGACATCAGCAGTGCTATTACCATTGATGCTTATGACCTTTCCAAGTATCGCATGTATGATGTCTTTTATGTTTACCGTTCATTTGTATGCATTTGCGATTATGATGTGTTGTATAGGAACTTATCTTTATAGAAAGTATCGATTTGGATTTATACCTGCAGTAGTCTTATTTGTATTGAGTTGTGGAATGTATCAATCCTATATCTGTTTCGTAGCAGGGATTTTAGTTTTCTGTTTATTATTAGATTTATTGAATGGAATGACCTTTAAAAAAGTTTTTTTGAATGGAATAAAAACAGCGATTACTTTGTTTGTTAGCTTACTGGGCTATATGATAGTGTCCAAACTGGCAGTGCCGACTCTTGCAAATTATCGCAGCATCAATACGATGGGACAAGTGGATTTGCAGCGCCTGCCTAGACTTATTATGCGTTCCTATAAACGTATTTTAGAATACTTTGTGATAGAGCCCTATAGTTTTACATCGCCGATGATGCAGATTCTCAATATAATATTATGTATATTGATAGGCGTTATGATTTTCTGGATTGCGAAAGAAACAAATCTCTTTAAGGAAATTAAAAAGGGTATTTTGTTGTTTTTATTAAGTATGATGATTCCGCTTGCACTTGCATCTATTTATATTCTTGCACCGGAAACACAGGACGCAACGATGCTGATGTTGTTTCAGTATTGCTTTATCTATATCATGGTGGTTGTCTTAATAGAAAAATGTTTGATCGGAGTATCACCGGATAAAATCAAACAAAGAGTTAACTATGTCTTGGGCGTGAGTGCCATGGTTGCGACTTTATTGATGGCATATAATGAGTATCGAGTAACCAATGAGGCTTATTTTAGGACAGAGATAGCGTTTGACAGGGCATATGCTTACTACAATCGCATCATGATGAAGGTAGAAGAGGAACCGGGATACCAATATGGAGATGAACTGGCGTTATTGGGTAATTTCTACCCGGATTTACCACCGGTGGTTGGTTACTGGATGGATGACTATAAATTTGAAGATATGTCAGGGATTGCCATGGAAAACGGGTTGATGACGGAAGGTGTTCGCTCTAGCTTTTTACGCATTTATTTAGGAATAGAGATACCGGATATAGAACAAGAACGAATCAAAGCGGTAAAAGAAAGTCGTGAATATAAGGAGATGCCATATTATCCGGAGGAAGGCTCTCTTCGCCGGATTGATAATATATGGGTCGTTAGATTACATGAAGATCATTAGACAATATATGAGACAAGAAAACAGAAAAGTCAATAACAATCAAGATAATCAGGGGACAAGATTATATCAGGTGACACAGATAGGGGTGACTTTATACCTTCTTTTGATCCTGGGGGGATTGCCACTTTTCTGTTATGATGGATTCTATAGAATAGGGGACATGAAGTATCAATTTTTTTATTTTATTTCCATTGTATGCATTCCTTTTCTTTTGTTTTTGTTACTATTGCCTAAGATAAATATCATTGCAAAGCGGCTTCAAAGCAAGGATTGGAAACCAAGGATACAGGAGCGGTTATCCGCTTGTGACTGCTGTATGATCCTGTATGGATTGGTAGTGCTCCTATCTTATGGGATGAGCCCATATCGTGAGATCGCACTATATGGATATCCGGATTGGCATATGGGTGTTGTGACGCAGTTATTGTTGATTGGCATCTATCTGTGTATCTCCAGAGGCTGGAGATGGAAAGAACAGTTCCTTTGGTATGCCGTTGCTGTTTCGGGATTGATATTCTTATTGGGGTTATTGAATCGCTATGCGTATGACCCATTGGGGATGTATGGTGGACTGGAATATTGGAATAAGACACATCTGCTCGCTACGATTGGTAATATTAATTGGTATTGTGGGTATGTCTGTATCCTATTTCCGATTGGGTTCTATTATTACTGGTCGGTCAAATCAGGTAAACTCAGGATTCTTTTGAGCTTCTATATATGTGTGGCTTTTGGAACGATGCTGACGCAGGGCAGTGAGAGCGGCTTGGTGGCCATGGCAGTTATGCTATGTTGCTATTTTTTCTTCTCCTTTGCATCTACGGATAAGATGCGGCGTTTCTTACAGGCATTGGTTCTATTGGGGGTGACGAGTCTGTTGCTTCGCCTAGCGTATGCGATATTACAAGACAGAGCCTATTTTGGGCAAGATTTAGCGATCGTCGGGATTGTTACGAGTAACCTGTGGATTGGCTATACGATCGTCGTAAGTTTCCTTTCTTTGGGTTATGAATTTTTGGTGTATCAAGGTGGATTTTGCATTGCAAATTATGGAAAACTCAGAAAAGGGATCTTGATCTCCGCTATTACGTGTGTCGTGATCCTAGTGGCAGCCATGCTCCTACATAGACAGAATCCGGAGTTCTTGCCGGGGCTGACACAGAACACGTATCTACAACTTAATGCAGACTGGGGGAGCGGGAGAGGCTTGCTTTGGCCCCTCACGTGGAGGGCATGGTGTGAGATGCCTTGGCTGCAAAAGCTGTTTGGAGTAGGAGCTGATTGCTACGCCCCTTATATGTATGCACATTACGGAGAGGGACTGCAGGGATTTTTACAGGGTTGGTGGGGAGATGCCATTGTGGCAAATGCACATAATGAATGGTTGAATACGCTGATTACGGAAGGGCTATTGGGCTTACTTACTTATCTGGGCACCTTGCTGACCGGGATGATAACAGCACTGCGTTACCATAAGAAAGAACCTGTCCTGATCGGACTATTCATGAGTGTGATGCTCTATGCGGTGAATACAACCGCTAGTTTTCAGCATGTGATGGCTGTGCCATTTTTATTTGTGTTTTTGGGTATGATAGAGAATAGGAGGAAAAATTATGTCTACGATATCGATTGTGATTCCATGTTACAATGAGGAGGAATCCATTGGACATTTTTATACAGCAATACAAACATTACAACAGCAGTTACCGGAAGTGACGATGGAACTTATCTTTATTGATGATGGTTCAAAGGATGGTACAGAGCAATGTCTGACCGCATTACATGCACGGGATAATCGTGTAAAATATCTCTCTTTTTCCAGGAATTTTGGAAAGGAGGCGGCTATTTTTGCAGGACTGCGTACTGCCACAGGAGATTGTGTGGTGGTGATGGACGCAGATCTGCAGCATCCGCCGGGAGCTATCATAGAGATGTATCACAAATGGCAGGAAGGCTATGAGGTAGTCGAAGGCATTAAGATAAATCGCGGAGAAGAATCCAGAGTTCATCGTTGGTTTGCGGATGGTTTTTATGCTCTGCTTGGTAAGATGATGGGGATTGATATGAAGAATACTTCCGACTATAAATTATTGGATCGTAAGGTGGTAGAGGTATTGGGTCAATTACAAGAGAGGGATACTTTCTTTCGGGCACTCTCTTACTGGGTTGGCTTTAAGAGCACAACAGTCCATTATGAGGTCGGCAAGAGAGTGGCTGGTAAAACAAAATGGTCCTATTTTGCCTTATTGAGATATGCGATTAAGAATCTGATCGCTTTTTCTTTTGCACCGCTCTATTTCATTACGTTGGTAGGCGGGGTGATTTTTCTGATGGGGGCAGGGTTTGGCATAGATGCTGTGATTAGTTATGCGAGGGGGGCTTCCGCAATGGGATATCCAACGCTGGTATTTTTACTATTATTATTAACAGGTGGTATTATGTTAAGCCTTGGCATCGTAGGAATCTATATCGCTAAGATATATGAACAGAGTAAGAACCGTCCACAATATATTATCAGGAGAAGGAGCGAATGAATCCAATGATAGATATTCATGCAGATGATTATGCGGTATCGGTACATGCCTCTGCCGATATATTGACGTTATTACAGGCAGGAAAATTGACGAGCATCAGTGTGATTCCGAATATGACATGCTATCAGCAGTGCTTAAAGATGTTAATCGCACAGCCGGTCAGACCGCTCTTATCCGTTCATTTAAATTTTATGGAAGGGCACTGCTGTAGCCCTCAGGAAAGAGTGCCGGAGTTAGTAGACAACAACGGATATTTTAAGGTATCTTGGGGAAGCTTACTGAAAACTTCTTATCTTGGTAAGACATCCAAGAATCTGAAAGAGCAATTAAAGATAGAGATACAATATCAGATTGAATGCGTGAGAGAGGCACAGCGTTTATTGCTGATGCCGGATATCCTAAGAATCGACAGTCATCAGCATACGCATATGATACCCATTGTATTTCAGGCGTTACTGGAAGTCATCGAAGAACAACAGTATGAGGTATCCTTCATTCGAGTCGCAAGAGAACCGTTGACACCGTTTTTGCGTCATGCCGGATTATATCCGACCTACTCTGTCTTAAATCTGATTAAAAATCTGATTCTCCAAATCTATGCAGTTCGTGTGAACAGGGAATTGTGTAAACGTCAGATAAAGCCAACACTGCTATGGGGGCTTATGATGAGTGGACATATGGACATCGATAGGATGCGCATATTGTATCCGGATATGACAGCTTTTTGTCATAAGAGAGGCAAATCCATAGAGATACTATTCCATCCGGGGACATCTTTGCCGGAGGAAATAACAAAAGAATATGTGAAAGAAGGATTCGTCAAAGACCATTTAGCAGAAGGCAGGCAGATAGAGTACCGGGCGGTCATGCAGATGGAAGAATTAGTCTGTTAGACTGCTATCGCATCCATAAGCTGCATGCAGTTGATGCAGGCTCATCTCAAAATCTTTACGGTTCTCCTGGGCGATATTCTCAAGGATAAGACCGGAGAACAGGGATTGCAATGCAGCCAAGGCTACAAATCCACAGACAAACAGGGTCGGGAATTTGAGGACTAAGCCGGTTTGTAAATATTCGAATAGGACAGGCAGAAAGAAGATGACCGAAACAAGAGATAGGCAGAGTGCCAAAATGCTAAAGAAACGCAGTGGTTTATAGACTCTGAATAATTTTCCGATGACATTTAGGACACGTAACCCATCTGAATAGGTGTTTAACTTGGAGACACTGCCTTCCGGGCGGTCACGGTATTCTACGATTACATTCTCTATCTGCATATTGTGTGAGACAGCATGGATCGTCATCTCAGTCTCAATCTCAAATCCTTTGGATAGGACAGGAAAGGTCTTAACAAAAGAAAAACTAAACGCTCTGAAACCTGTCATGATATCCTGAATCTTACTGTGGAACAGGTGATTGATACTCATGCGCACGAGGCTGTTGCCCACATTATGAAATGGTCTTTTATTCTCGGTAAAATAGGTAGATGACAATCTGTCGCCCACTACCATATCAGCGTGGCGTTCTAAGATCTGTGCAACCATCTGTGAGGCATACTCCATGGGATACGTATCATCCCCATCTACCATGATGTAGCATCTGGCATCTATTTCGCGAAACATTCTGCGGATGACATTTCCTTTTCCCTGCATATATTCATGGCGAACGATGGCACCTGCAGATGCAGATAATGCTGCAGTCTGATCGGTTGAGTTATTATCATATACGTAAATCGTGGCATCCGGTAAAGCCTGCCTGGCATCAGCGATTACCTTTGCAATGGTTTTCTCCTCGTTATAACAAGGGATTAAAACAGCTATTTTATCCATATGAGTCATGTCCTTTTCTATGCGGTATCAGTTGGCCAAAATACTGCCATACGCAGTTCTATAATAGCATCTTAAGTAGACAGAAGCAAGGAAATATCGTAGAATTATAAAAGATAAAAAAGATAAATCAGAATAAATAAAAATAAATAAAAATAAAAAAAGAGGGATAAAAACAAGTGAAATCAGGAAAGATTGTCATACAGGCTTTTTGCTCTACCTGGGCATTGCTTCGAGTTTGTAATTTAACCACCACCAATATTATAACAGTATGTTTGTTTGGATTATTGTTGTATTTGTTTCAACAGATTGAGTTGCATCATGACAATACGCAGGCTCGATGTGCGATTCGAATACTGAGTGCACTCTTTACGTTCTTTTATGTGTGCGGAGATGCAGAGCATCTCTATGCAGGTCTAGATCATATCATATTTCGGGTTTTCATCCTATTGGTCACAACGATTGGCTTATATTTTTTGTTCTATCGAGTGCTTATGCTATTGTTTTCGGTAACTGCTCAATGGACAGCAAAGGACAGGACGGCAGGAGATGCATTGCATGGTAACAAGAAGAGGTTATTACTGCTGTCGACCTTTATCGTGTGTATACTGGCGTGGCTCCCATACCTATGCAAGAATTATCCGGGGATCATGACCATTGACAGTATGAATCAATTTGCACAGGTGATCGGTGTCTATGCAGACAGTAATCATCATCCATGGGTACATACACAAGTGATTAAGTTATTTTATTTAATCGGAAGTATCTTTACGGATCAGATATCGGTTGCGCTCTCCTTCTATACGATAGCACAGATGTGCTTTATGGCCGGCTGCGTTACCTATCTCGTAGCTACGCTGGTTCAATATCGGGTGAACAAGTGGGTGCTGGCAGCAGTCATTGGGTTCTATGCCCTGATTCCTTATAATGCTATTTATGCGATTACGATATGGAAGGATACGATGTTTGCAGGGAGTGTATTGCTCTGTGTAGTGACATTGCTTCGATTACTGCAAGAGGGCAGACATAGATTCGAATGGATCCTATATGGTTTGTCAGGTATGATGATGTGTTTATTTAGAACGAATGGGTGGTACGCATTTTTGATAATGACGCCTTTTCTGATCATTGTGTTGCACAAGCAGTGGAAGACCGTGATACCGGTACAGGCAGGTGTGATTTTGGCAGTGGTATTGATAAAAGGCCCTGTGATGGATGCCTGTGGGGTGATTCAGCCGGATCTGGTCGAATCCTTATCGATACCGATTCAACAGATATCGAAAGTAATCGTAGAGGAACTGCCGCTGACCGAGGAGGAAGATGCTTTTTTGAATCGTATCCTAGACACCTCTAAGATAAAGAGTTTATATAATCCTTACGTATCGGATGGATTTAAGCGATTGGTTCGAGCAGGGGATCCACAGTATCTGCAGGAGCATAAGGGTGCATTCTTTGAAACATATATTGGGATCGGACTGCGTTATCCGAAGGAATATTTACTTGCATTAAGAGATCAGTCTATAGGATATTGGTTTCCAACACAGGAGGGACTCGTGGCAGCAGATGAAGGTGTAATCGTCAATGAATTTGGAGTCACCAATATGCCGATTATATCAGGAAAATTAGTCATCAAGTTAAATGAGATTGCATTGAAATTAAAAGATATAGTACCGGGATATGGTATCCTGTGGAGCATGGGAAGTGTGTTTTGGATCATCTTGATTGCGATGGGGATGATGTATACGAGGGGAGATAAAAAGATGTTGTTACTCTATATACCCTGTGTGGCTATTTTCCTAACGTTAGTAATAGCCACACCGGTTGCCAAAGAATTTAGATATGCATATGCCTATGTGTATTGCTTGCCACTTTACCTAATTCTGCCGTTCCTTGGTAAGCAGCTTGGCTAGTCTTTGTGCGATTAATTTACGCCCCTCTGCGTTAGGGTGTACGGTATCCTCGAGGTATTGTTCTGCGGTATTGGCATTGATGTCCACACCATAAAAGTTATCCAGGTAGGTTACGTTGGTATCTACAGCAATCGTCTTTGCAGCTACCATATAATCGGCCAGAGTGCCATGACCGGTATCGGTAACGTCACAGCCTGTGGTTTTACCGTCCTGCGTTACCTCACAATAGGTGGGAGACATCACTATGATACGGATATGAGGGAAAGCTTCTTTTAATAGTTTAATGGAAGCATTCAGTGCTCCGGAATAGGAAGCGATGTTACTGTCATCTGCGATATCGGTTACCAGTCTGCCATTTAAATAATCATTGACGCCATACATCAAGGTAATGACATCTACTTTGTCAAAATCGATCCCTTCCAGAGTCTGTAAGGTCTGAGCAAATTGGGGATTACCTGCAGATACGGTATCGACCGTGTTGTGCAGTAAAGTATAGTCCTGTAGGGTAATGGATTTGGTTAACCAATAGAGTGAAAATGCATCTTCACTGTGTGCCTCATCCCAGTATACCGAAGCGGTAGATTGATACATGCCGGGGAAACCGATGTTGTAGACCTGCGTCTTGGCAGTCTCCGGGTTACTTGCCATTAGGTATGCTACCTGTTGTGGGATCCCATCTGCGCCCTGATAGTTGGATAATACATCATCTCCCAAGAAAACGATACTGGTAATACCGTCATCCGGGCGACCTTCCAAAGCGGCATTATCGACTGCGGTAATATAATCTTCCGGTTCTGTATCAAAGGTCTCATCGGTTATGGTGGTACCGGCATCGGGGCTTCCCTGATTCCATTTGATTAATTTTACGACAGATACAATCAGTATAATAAGGATGACTGCTATAATCGCAATATGTGTCATGACATCTTTTCCAAGTTTCATAATTTGTTACTCCATTCTGTTGTGTGATTACAACGTTTGATTTCGATAGAATCCTTCTTACTCTTAGGATATCCCAATCACATTTATTTTACACGTTTCCGTAAGAGGTGTCTACTGTTATAATAATAACTTGTCAAAAAAGTGATTTGTAGGTATGATATTTAAGAAAAGGAGCATGGTGAATATGAAAAATAAAATTACGATGAAAGATATCATCCTATTACAGGGAGTTGTACTTATATTTAGTATATCGAGCGTGGTGGCGAAGATGGCATCGGGACAAACCCTCTTATCAGCGGGATTTTTCTTTTTCTATGGATTGGAGATTGCAGTGCTGGGAGTTTATGCGATCCTGTGGCAGCAGCTGATTAAGAAATTCGACTTATCGATTGCGTATGCCAATAAGGCTATGGGATTACTGTGGACTTTAGTATGGGCAGTCGTGATTTTCCATGAGAAAATCACGATTACCAATATCATAGGACTGTCTCTTGTGATTGCGGGTACGATTATATTAAATAGTAAGGAACCGACCTTACGACACGTAGACGAACAGAGATAGGAAAGGCAGGGTTAATGATGAATCTATATTATTATTATTTTGCATTGGCTGCTTCTGTGATAGCGGCTTCCATATCACAGATTTTACTGAAAAAGAGTGCATCTGCAGAACATGCTTCTGTGATTACGGAATATGTCAATCCTTATGTAATAGGAGGCTATGGTCTTTTATTTCTTTCCATGCTCTTAACGATTTTCGCCTTCTCAGGACTTCCGTACAAGGGAGTGCCCATCGTAGAATCCTTCGGCTATGTGTTGGTTATGATCTTAAGTGCACATTTCTTTGGGGAGAGGATAACCAAACGCAAAGTATTGGGAACCACGCTTATCCTGTTGGGGATAGCAATCTATTTTCAATAAACAGTGCCATCGATGTTTTTGTCCCGCTTAACCTTGTAGTTTTTTCTGTAAGGCAAGCTGCTCTTCTGCATTCAGTTCTTTATACCATTTGCTGTATTTGTACATACGGTATTTGGTTCGAATCTCTTTTAATTGCTGCGGATCGGCACATTGCTCTAAGATGTTGATACGATCTGCATCACTCATCGTTACATAATCCATATAAGTGACACGAAGCTCGGTTAAGACGTTTTTGCATTTTGGACAATAGATTTTATGTCCGTTCATCATGTGGATACGGGAACAATTGGCACAATAGTGAATATACATCATAGTTATAAATCTCCTTCTCGGGTTATCTGTTATTGTTACAGTTGACCGATTTCTATGGCGAAACTGCAAGTTAGATTGTGTCACTTTTTGCGGAGAAAGTCAATTCATATGCATGTGTAATCCATCGACAATATTTGCAAAAATGTAAGAAAACATATCCATTCGAATCAGTTTTTCGGGATTTCTCTGTAACTGAATCCTATATAAAGTATGGATTTATCAATAAAATAAGCATTAGTCATAGGAAATCAAGTTTATACTTATTTTGAAATAGTAACTTGTTTTTTTCTTATCTGTATGCTAGTATTGTAGACATAAAACAGGCATTTAAGGTATTGTTTCAATATTTGGTTATTATACTATCTATGAGAAATATTAAAAAGGTGGTATGATATGAGTAAGGAAAGAACCTATACAACAACTAACAAAAATATTATCAAGAAGGAGGATAACAATATGACTATGGTAGCAAAACCTAATCAAGCAACAATTATTAATAGGGATATGTTGTTAGCTTTTATTGATGAGTTAAATGCAAATAAACCTACAAAAGAGTATTGGAGTGAGTGCGAGGCATCAAACAATCTTTTTTCATCCTCTGATATTGATGAAATGAAAAAAATGTTTGATAATGGGAATATATAATGGATTTAGAATATGTTGAATTAGCTAAAGCAACTATAAGTCAGGATGTCTTATACAAATTTGATTGTAAGCATCCTGACTTTAATGATTTTTTGATTAATGATGCAATTAAATTTGCGTCAGACAGTCATGGTGTTACATATATACTTATTGATGCAAGAGAAAGAGAAAAAGAGATATCTGCAATTTTTGCTTTTTGTACAATTAAAGCATCTGCACTATATTCTTCTAATGGGAATGCACAAACTATGTTTAGCCTTTCCTGTGCAGAGATAAAATATTTTGCAATACATAGAAGTTATCAAAAAACAAAATTCGGTAAATTAGGTATTGAAAAATATTTTAGTACAATATTCTTTGAGTTATTGCTAATGGATTTATATGAATTATCAACAAAAACTATTGGATTTGAAGGCATCTTTCTTAGAGCAAATGAAAATGGAGAAAAATTGTATAGAAGAAAAAACTTTGTAGATGCAACACAGTATATAATCCCCTATGAAGAAGATGATGAATTGGGAAAATGTACTCCAATGTTTTTGTCCATTTCAGATAACATATATAATATTTTTGGATGTTGATTCATCAACGTTCCAGACCAAGCCGTATCATTTGTTTCAAAAAGCCGAAACATCCAACCCATACAGGGAAGGATATTTCGGCTTTTATAGAATATGTTTAACATCTTCCATATGCTTTATAAGAAAAGCTAGAGGGCTTCCTTCCACTCACGCGGAATTTCTACAACGGTAGAGATCTCAAGGCTTTGGTGCAATTTGTTGTCAACTTGTTTGCTTAGAGAAGTATCAATTTGAAATGCAAAGGCAGCCTTGATGGCATCGATTTCAACACTAACTTCAGCTTTTGTAGACGTATTCACTATGGATACATCGCTCATGTTTACTTCAATGGCAAGTGCACTCATAATGGTTGTTTCCATTTCGATGTTAGGTGGGGCAAAGTGGCAGGCACCATATTCCTGCTTCCACTTCACTTGGTGTTCAGGCAGGTTGTATAGGTATCCGGCAGTTGAATGGAATTGACGTACATTAGTGTCATCAATCCACAGCCCACCGGGCAACTGAAATGTGACAATTGCCTTATTTTCGCACTGCACCGTAAAATAATCACACATCCAGTCGGAGCTTGCCCAAAGCATATCGCTGCGTACGGCAATCATATAGATGTCCCCAAAATCCTCGAGAAAATCAACGGTACACTCGTCTAGACAATTACGCTCAAAAGCATTGCCACTGATGTAAGCATTTAAGCGTACCTCCGGTGAAATGCCACTAGCACCATAAAGCTGCAAAAAAATGTTGGAATCTGTGCCTGCAAGGTATTGATCTGCTGTTTTGATTAGAATATGATATTTTGACATTGTTTTAACCTCCAATCTGTGTTTACAAGAGGTATTGCTTGTAAATTGAATAGAACACCATTTGGACCACAAGTCAAGACTTTTTAGAAAATTAAATAGAACCTGTCATGGCAAAAAATATGAATTCCTTGAATTATAAAAGGGATGATGGTATAATTTCAGATGATTATGCAGACAGCAAGTCAGACATAGCGATAGTAACCTGAGAAGACACCGAAAGGGTATGAAAAAGTAATTATGAAAAAAGAGATAGAATATATAGATTTAGATGTCGATGAGATTACCTTTGATGAATCTGATTATGAAGATAGTGAAAATAGTGAAAATTCAGTAGAAACCGAATACGAGGACGACGATATCGAATACGAGGACGATGAAACCGAATACGAGGACGATGAAACCGAATACGAGGATGACGACATCGAATACGAGGACGACGAAACCGAATACGAGGATGACGACATTGAATACGAGGACGACGAAACCGAATACGAGGACGATGAAACTGAATACGAGGATGACGAAACCGAATATGAGGCAGATGTGCAAGTCCCAGTAAAGAAAAGTACGGCACATAAGGGTAAAGACAAAGCACCTCGAAAAGACAAAGCACCTAAAAAAGACAAAGCA
>JAVVVE010000008.1:0-60531 GCA_036652815.1 Lachnospiraceae bacterium | reverse complement strand
GTGTTAGTGATTGCCACGATTACGATGACAGCCTATGCACATTCCAAAGGCGTTGCCAAGCAGGTGACAGCGATGCAGGAAGTGGGACAGCAGCTGAGTAATCTGGAGATCATCGGAGAGAGTGAGCTGTTGGCTATTGCGGATGCTAAACTTACCTTTGCGACCACGCAGGCGGAACCATCAACAGAGGAAATGAGCGAAGAAGCAGAGACAGGGGATAAAGAAGTAACGGTTAATCTTACTTCTGTAGAGAAGGACTTGAAGATAAAGTTTACCGGTAAGAAGACAAAGAAGTTGATTTCCGGAACAGAATTTGAAGTGGAGTTAACAGGTCCTAATAAGAAGACGCAGACGCTTCAAGATGATGACAAAGATGGTATTATCTATCAGACTAAGATGACACCCGGCAAATATTCGGTAAAGATATTACCAAAGGATGGTTATAATTTCCCGACAGAAGCCACGACGATTACTGTTAAAGATAAGATTGTATATCAAAAGATAGAGATTGCCGATGAAGTAAAGGCAGAGTCAGAAGTCAATGTAGCAAAAGAGGATACGGCAGCACCTATCGTAGAAGAGACTAAATTAAAAGATACCGTAGAATATGTAGCTTCTACAAAGACTCAGGCTGCAGGGAGTGGCGGCGAATATCAGGAAGTTGATAAATCAAAGATTACAGATCCCAGTACGACCTCGAGTGCCGGATTCTATCGTAAATTAGCTAATACAGGGACACCGAACGAGAGCGAATCGGTACCGCCATCTACAGATAGCGGATCTTCAAGCACAGTAGCTGTGACCGGTGTAACCTTGAGTTCATCATCTGTTTCGTTGAAGGTAGGAGAAGAATCTTCGCTATCGGCCAGTGTACAACCGGACAATGCAAGCGATAAGAGTGTGAGCTATAGCAGCTCCAATACGGCGGCGGCTACAGTGGATAATAGTGGTAAGGTGAAGGGGGTTGCGGCCGGAACGGCTACGATTACGGTCACTACGACAGAGGGCAGCAAGACTGCGACTTGTAGTGTGACGGTAACGGAAGCAGCTGTCGCAGTTACAGGGATATCACTGGATCAGACGGCATGCACGCTGGAACCTTCAAAAACAGCACAGCTCACAGCCACGATAGCACCGACCAATGCCACGAAACAAGACGTAACATGGACAAGCAAGGATCCGTCAATCGCTACAGTAGATACAGCCGGCAAAGTAACAGCAGTAGCAGCCGGCAATACGACTATAACAGTGACGACAACGGATGGATCAAAAACGGCATCCTGTGCAGTTACCGTGGCAGCAGCCACAGTTCCGGCTAGTAAGATCACGTTAAACAAAGCAACACTTGCACTATCACTGCAGGCGGCAGAGACATTGGTCGCTACGATAGAGCCAAGCACAGCGACCAATAAGATAGTAAAATGGTCTAGCTCCAATACCGGCATCGCTACAGTAGATGCTGCAGGAAAAGTAACAGCAGTGGGAAAAGGCATCGCAAAGATTACAGCGGCTACGGAAGACGGTAAGTTAAATGCGACCTGTGAGGTGACGGTAACGTCTACTTTGGGTGTCACCTTAAGTCATACCTCAGTTGATATCATGCGTGGGAACACGATCGTATTACAACCAAGCGTGACGGGATTTGCCAAGGTGCAGTCTTATGATTGGAAAACCTCAGACAAAGCGATCGCAACAGTGGATGGTAACGGTAAAGTAACAGCAGTCAAATATGGAAAAGCAACGATTACAGTGACCGCTACTGACAGTGATAAAAAGACAGCACAAGCTGTTTGCACCATCAATGTTAAGACCTCGGCAGCAGATGATAAGAAGACCAAGTTAAAAGACAATGATGGCAATCAATTGTATGTCAAAGAGAATAATAATTATAGAGAAGCGGTATATGCTGATTACTATACAGATGTCAAATTCTATAAGAGTATCAATGCCAGTTATAAATATACAGGCTGGCAGACCATTGATAACATCACTTATTTCTTTGATAAGAACGGCAACAAAGTAACTGGAGTACAAATCATCCAAGGGGTTCAATATACTTTTGATGCCAATGGCGCGATGTCTATGGGGAATGCTTCTAATGGTACGGTAGGCATTGACGTTTCCAAACATAATGGTACAATTAATTGGGCGGCAGTACGTAATTCGGGAGTATCCTATGCGATTATCAGATGTGGATACAGGGGCTCTTCTACAGGAGCACTGATTCAAGACCCTAAGTTCCAGGCTAATATCAAAGGAGCGCAGGCAGCAGGGATTAAGGTAGGCGTATATTTCTTTACACAGGCAATCAACGAAGTGGAAGCTGTTGAAGAAGCATCTATGGTATTGAATCTGATTAAGGGACAGAACCTCTCCTATCCGGTATTTATTGATACGGAAGGCAGTGGTGGAAGAGCCGATGGCCTAAGTGTCGGAGCAAGAACAGCAGTATGTAATGCCTTCTGTGCTACGATCCAAAATGGTGGAGCAAAAGCCGGCATTTATGCTTCTAAGAGCTGGTTTGAGAAGCGACTCAATACAGGGTCATTAAATCAATATAAGATCTGGCTGGCACAATATGCAACGAAACCTACCTACGCAGGCAGGCATGATATCTGGCAATATACTTCCAAAGGTACCATCGGTGGGATCAAAGGTAATGTAGACATGAATATCAGTTATCTGGGATAAATGAGATAGAGATGTGGAGATAGAAATAGAGATAGAAATAGAGATATAGAATAGAAAGGATGAGGGAAAAAGATGAGAACTTATTTAGTAACAGGGGGAGCCGGATTCATTGGTTCTAATTACATTCATTACATGTTTCACAAATATGATAACGAGATTCGTATTATTAATGTAGATGCTTTAACGTATGCGGGGAATCTTGAGAACCTGCAGGATATAGAAAAAAGAGATAATTATACTTTTGTTAAGGCAGATATCTGTGATAAAGAAGCCATTAGTAAGATATTTGAAGAGAACGATATTGACAGAGTCGTTCATTTTGCAGCTGAAAGTCATGTAGACCGTAGTATACGTCATCCGGAAGTATTTGTTCAGACCAATGTCATGGGGACCTTAGTGATGCTCAATTGTGCAAAACAGGCATGGGAACTGGAGGACGAGACTTTTAAAGAAGGTAAGAGATTTCTACATGTATCCACGGATGAGGTCTACGGTTCTTTAGAGAATGAGGACGAGTTCTTCTATGAGACGACTCCTTACGCACCGCACAGCCCTTATTCCGCGAGCAAGGCATCTTCCGATATGCTGGTACGAGCTTATATGGATACGTATCATTTCCCGGCAAATATCACGAACTGTTCTAATAATTATGGACCTTATCAGTTCCCAGAGAAACTGATTCCTCTCATTATCAATAATGCATTGCAGGGTAAGAAGCTGCCGGTCTATGGAGATGGTAAGAATGTGCGCGATTGGTTGTATGTAGGGGATCATGCCAAGGCAATTGACATGGTACAGGAAAAAGGAAGACTATTTGAGACCTATAATATCGGTGGACATAATGAAAAACAGAATATAGAGATTATCCATATCATTATAGAATGTCTGCAGGAGATGCTGCCGGAGGGAGATGCCAGGAGAGCTATGGTAAACACGGATCTCATCACTTATGTGGAAGACCGCAAGGGACACGACAGACGTTATGCCATTGCACCGGATAAGATAAAAGCAGAGATAGGATGGGAACCGGAGACGATGTTTAAAGAGGGCATCCGATTGACGATTCAATGGTTCTTTGAACATGAAGAATGGATGAAACACGTAACGAGCGGTAATTATCAAAAGTATTATCAGGATATGTACACGACCGTGTAACAAGAGGACAGAAAGGTTGGTTAGAAACGATGAAGGGAATTATATTAGCAGGCGGATCAGGAACGAGATTATATCCACTGACCAAGGCAGTATCCAAACAGATTTTGCCGGTATATGACAAACCGATGATTTATTATCCGTTATCCACCTTGATGCTGGCAGGTATTAAAGAGATTATGATTATTTCCACACCAAGAGATTTGCCGGTATTTAGGGATTTACTGGGTACGGGAGAGCAATTTGGTTTACAGCTTGAATATGCAGTGCAAGAGGCTCCGAGAGGCTTGGCAGATGCGTTTATTATTGGGGCTGAATTCATCGGAAAAGACAGCGTTGCACTGGTACTGGGAGATAATATATTCTATGGGCAGAGCTTTTCCAAAATACTGACAGAGGTCGCAGATAGACGAAGCGGAGCTACCATCTTTGGATATTACGTAAGAGATCCGCGAGAATATGGCGTAGTGGAATTTGATGCAGCAGGAACAGCTATTTCCATAGAAGAAAAACCGGAGCATCCAAAGAGCAATTATGCAGTACCGGGTCTTTACTTTTATGATAATGAGGTGGTGGATATCGCAGAGCATGTCCAACCTTCTGCGAGAGGTGAGATAGAGATTACCAGTATTAATAACGAATATTTGCGCAGAGGTACACTGCATGTGGAGACACTGGGACGTGGATTTGCATGGCTGGATACCGGCAATCATGACTCTTTACTGGATGCTGCTGATTTTGTGTCGGCATTTCAGAAAAGACAGGGTCTCTATATTTCTTGCATTGAAGAGATCGCATATAAGAGAGGATTTATTAATCAGGCGCAGCTGTTACGACTGGCAGAGCCATTGATGAAGACGGATTATGGTAAATATATGGTAGAGGTTGCGAATGGACTCTAATCTAAAGAGGATTACGTGGGTTACGGTTCTTCTATTGATCGTATGTGTCATAGCGGCTGTTCTATTGACCAATGAACCCAAAACGGAACACAACAATAAAACAGCACAGACGATGCAGACAGAGCCTGCCACAGAGACCGCAGCAGTTGTTTCAGAGGAAGAATTATCTGCGTTTATGTCGGATGCAGCTTTTTTTGATAAGGAACCCAATGACTATTTGGCGATGATAGAAGCAGGCGGCCAAAGACAGTATGATCTGCAGGTGACTTCGGTTGAGAAGGATCTGCGTATTAAAATCATGGATGCAGCAGGAGATCCGGTGGTTTCACATCCTTTTCGAGTAACCGTGGGAGAAGAGGGCGTATATGAGGATACAGATCAGGATGGTATCATCTATATTGATTCTCTGCGGGCCGGAGACTATGAGGTATCCTTATTGCCATTACAGGAAGAGTCTAAAGCACCGATGCCCAGGGTTATGGTAACAGTTAAGGACGAGGTGGCATATACTTTAATCGCTGATATCGATTCTTTTTTAAAGACAGAAGATGAGATCGATGCCAAGGCAGAAGACACAGGCAAGAATGAGGCAGTGGCAGAGGCAGATGGAACAGAACGCAAGACGCAGGTGTTATCGGAAGATTCTGAATTTGGTATTGATGTCTCCAAGTGGAATAAGGAGATAGAGTGGGATAAGGTAAAAAAAGCGGGCGTTCAATTTGCCATTATTCGTTGCGGATACAGAGGCTCTAAAACAGGTGCACTGGTAGAAGATCCCTATTTTGCCAAGAATATAGAAGGTGCTACCGAGGCGGGGATTAAAGTCGGGGTATATTTCTTTACACAAGCAACGACAGCGGTGGAAGCGGTGGAAGAAGCCAGTATCGCAGTAAGCTTGTGTGGCAAGTATAAATTAGACTATCCCATCTTTATTGATACGGAAGGAGCCGGAGGCAATGGCCGTGCAGATCAGTTGGATAATGCGATGAGAACGGAAGTCTGCCAAGCGTTTTGTGAGACGGTACAAAATGCAGGATATACAGGTGGCGTATACGCCAGCAAGAACTGGTACCGTAATCATTTACAAGCGGATGCGTTGACTCCTCATGCGATATGGTTAGCGGAATACAAAGAAGCACCTACGTATACCGGAGATTTTCATATGTGGCAATATACATCCAGCGGCAGTGTTGCGGGTATTCAGGGCAGAGTTGATTTAAATTTGAGTTTATTAAAATAATAAAGTGGTAAGCATTAAGGAGAATAAGAAAATGGGTAAGATAACAGTAGAGACATGTGGCATTGAAGGTTTAAAAGTCATTACACCCTCGGTATTCGGGGATGAAAGAGGGTACTTTATGGAGACCTATAATTATAATGATTATAAAGAAGCAGGGATTGATCAGATCTTTGTACAGGATAATCAATCGGCTTCCAAAAAAGGAGTACTCCGCGGACTTCATTTTCAACTTCATTTTCCACAGGATAAATTAGTTCGCGTAGTGAGCGGAGAGGTCTATGATGTGGCAGTTGACTTAAGAGAAGGTTCCAAGACTTTTGGACAATGCTTCGGGGTGTTGCTGTCAGCAGATAATAAAAAGCAATTCTTTATCCCAAAAGATTTTGCACATGGATTTTTAGTTTTATCGGAGCATGCTGAATTTACTTACAAATGTACGGACTTCTATCATCCAAACGATGAAGGCGGACTGCTGTGGAGCGATCCGGAAATAGGGGTAGCATGGCCGATTCCTACAGGTATGGAGCTTACCATCTCGGATAAAGATACCAAGTGGAATGGCATTGCAGCTTATAAAAAAGGAAAAGAATTATGCAAAAAAAAGTAGTTTCCAAAAAAATAGGAATTGGCATGGTTTTGCTGATTTCTTTGATTGCAATGATCATTTTGGTAGTGCATCACAATCCATTTGCCAAACCGGAAGAAGAACTGATTAAAAAGATAATTGCCTGCCTGATTATCATTGTAGGTGATCTTCTTTTTGTTCGCTTATATGATAAAATTACGATTCTGCCTATTGAGCTATTTCAGAATAGGCATCTTATCTGGAAATTATCCAAGAATGATTTTAAAACACGATATGCAGGTTCTTATCTCGGTATGACATGGGCTTTTATCCAGCCGATTGTAACGATTCTGATGTATTGGTTTGTATTTGGACAATTTATGGGGCAGAATAAGGCAGAGATCCTGGGAACCAATCTGCAGGTACCCTATGTACTGTATCTGACAGCAGGTCTGATACCGTGGTTTTATTTTTCAGAAGCCTTGCAGAATGGAACAACAGCACTCTTGGAATATAATTATCTCGTCAAGAAAGTTGTCTTTAAGATTAGTATCTTACCTATGATTAAGATTATAGCGGCAACTTTTATTCACGCTTTTTTTGTTTTGTTTTTGTTGTTGTTATGTGCGGCCGGTTATGGATACTATCCGGATATCTATACCATTCAACTGATTTATTATAGCTTCTGTCTCTTTGTATTTGTTTTGGGGATTAGTTATGCGACTTGTTCTATTGTAATCTTTTTTAGAGATTTAACCCAATTGATATCGATTGCATTGCAGGTTGGCATGTGGGGAACCCCGATTTTATGGCAACTGGGACAGGCACCGGAGCAGCTGCGTTTGTTATTTAAACTCAATCCGGTCTATTATATTGTCAATGGGTATCGAAGCGCACTGTTTGAAAAAGTATGGTTTTGGGAAGATTTCTATTCGACAATGTATTTTTGGATAGTAACAGTTGTTATCTTTGGAATCGGGGCTTTGATTTTCAAACGATTAAAAGTACATTTTGCGGATGTATTATAAGAGGTACTGCATGGAATCAAAGGAGATAGGCATGGAAAGTTCTAAGATAGATAAGAAACAGCCGGATATAGCGGAATCAGAGGTTGCCATACAGGTCAATCATGTAAGTAAGCTCTATAAATTGTACGATAAGCCCATGGATCGCTTAAAGGAAGCCTTGGGTTTAACGAAAAAAAAGAAATATAAGGAACATTTTGCTTTGAGCGAGGTGGACATTACCATCCGACAAGGAGAATGTTTGGGTATTATAGGCACCAATGGTTCCGGTAAATCGACGATTCTTAAGATCATTACAGGAGTTTTAAATCCGACTTTTGGAGAAGTCCAGGTACATGGCAGGATCTCAGCACTGCTGGAATTAGGAGCCGGTTTCAATATGGAATATACGGGGATAGAGAATGTCTATTTGAATGGAACGATGATTGGATTCTCTAAGGAAGAGATAGATAAGAAGCTGGATGCTATTTTAGAATTTGCAGATATTGGAGAATTTGTTCATCAGCCGGTCAAGACTTATTCCAGTGGTATGTTTGTACGTTTGGCATTTGCAGTGGCAATCAATATTGATCCCGAGATCTTGATCGTAGATGAGGCATTATCGGTAGGAGATGTATTCTTTCAGGCAAAGTGTTACCATAAGTTTGAAGAATTTAAGAAGCTGGGTAAGACCATTCTCTTTGTCAGCCATGATTTGAGCAGTATCAGCAAGTATTGTGATAAGGTGGTTCTCTTACACCAGGGGAAAAAACTAGGAGAAGGCACGCCAAAAGAGATGATCGATATCTACAAACGTGTTTTGGTAGGACAATATGCAGTGGAAGAATCCAAAGGACAGAATCTGGCGCAGGATGCAGATATTATTGCAGCTGCCTCCGCAAAGAAAACATCTGCAAAAGAAGCCAATCCACAACTGTTGGAATATGGAACCAAACAGGCTGAGATTATAGCATATGATATTAGCGATATAGAAGGGACACGTTCCAATGCAGTGATGAAGGGCAGTGAGTTTTGTATTCATATGACAGTGCAGTTCAAGGAAACAGTCCAGGCACCTATTTTTGCTTTTTCTTTTAAGAATGTCAGGGGAACTGAGATTACAGGAACCAATACGATGTTTGAGAAGACTCTCTTAGAACCGGCAGAACAAGGAACGACAAAAACAATCACATTTACGCAGAAAATGAGCCTGCAGGGGGGAGAGTATCTGCTTTCGCTTGGGTTGACCGGATATGAGGGAAACGATTTTTTGGTGTATCATCGACTGTATGATGTTATCAATGTAACTGTTATTTCAGATAAAGACACAGTTGGTTTTTATGATATGGATTCGACAGTGACGGTAACTACAGTATCATGAGGAGGTAAGGCGGCAGTGACGAATAAGTCAGAGACAATTGGTAAGATCACACTTGATTATACGTATTATCCGGGAGAAGACTTCTACTGTGATGGAACTGTGGAAGATGAATTATTGGATATCGTGAAGCAATATGAGCCAAAGGAGTATCGCAAAGTGATAGAGGAACGGGCACAGTGGCCGATTCTCTATCATTTGTCACCCCAACGCGAGAATATCGTAGACTGGATTCCACTTGATCCTGCGTTGAAGGTATTAGAAGTAGGTTCGGGGTGTGGCGCGATTACGGGAGCTTTGGCACGTAAATCAGGCAGTGTTACCTGTGTTGATTTATCAAAGAAACGGAGTCTGATTAATGCATATCGTCATCAGGAATGTCAGAATGTCGAGATAAAAGTCGGCAACTTTACGGATATTGAACCAACACTGCCATCGGATTATGACTATATTTTCTTAATCGGCGTATTTGAATATGGGCAGAGTTATATAGGGGGAGAGCATCCGTACGAAGAATTTCTCACGATCCTGCAGCGACATCTAAACGTTGGCGGCAGGATTGTCATTGCAATAGAGAATAGACTGGGCTTAAAATACTTTGCGGGCTGCAAAGAAGATCATCTGGGTAATTACTTTAGTGGAATCGAGGATTATGCACAGGGCGGTGGAGTTCGCACCTTTACCAAAAACAGACTGGAGCAATTATTGCATACCCATCAAATTAAGGAATATTCTTTTTATTATCCTTACCCGGATTATAAATTTATGTCAACCGTATATTCGGATGAATATTTACCACACATAGGAGAGCTGTCAACCAATATACGTAATTTTGATCGGGATAGAATGCTGTTATTTGATGAAAAAGATGCTTTTGATGGTATGATTAGAGATCAATTATTTCCTATTTTTTCTAATTCTTATGTTGTGATGATTGGAGAACCGATTGCAGTCAAGTATGCTAAGTTCTCCAATGACAGAGCCAAGTCTTTTGAGATACGAACCGATATCTCAAAGAACGAAGATGGTTCGTATGAGGTGAAAAAGATACCGTTATCAGAAGAAGCCGGGACGCATATCTCACATATAGAAACAGCTTATGACATGCTGTGCCGACGTTATGCCGGGAGTCGATTAGAACTAAACAAATGTATCAGAGATAACGATGGACTGAGGTTTGAATATGTGAATGGGGTAACCTTAGAGACTTTGTTGGATGAATGTCTGGATAGAGAGAATATCGAAGCATTTCTCTCCTTATTTAGACAATATGTAGACACAATAGATTATTGCAATTCAACAGAACCGCTTGAGCACATAGCGACAGATTACGACCTTATCTTCTCTAATATCTTAGTACAGGGAGATAAATGGGTCGTGATTGATTATGAGTGGACTTTTGCACAACACATTCCGACCGCTGAGGTGGCTTATCGAGCGTTCTACTGTTATACCTTAGGAGCAGAAAAGAGAAGAAAGATAAATAAGGATTTAATTTTTGATGCTTTGGGGATTACAAAACAGAGAGCGGAGGAATTAGAGCAGCAGGAAAAACGATTTCAAGCGTATGTGACGGGAAAAGATGTAAGCTTGGGAGATATCCGTCATAAAATAGGATATGAGATTTGGTCACCGTTTGACTTGCAGTCAAAATATAGCGAAGAAGCAGATAAACGCCGTATCCAGATCTATGAGGATAAAGGAAATGGGTTTTGCGAACAAGATTCCTATCTGATATCGGATGCTTATGTGGCAGAGGACCGAGTGGCATTTGCCAGAAACATAACAAAAGATGTCAGCAGTATCAGGCTCGACCCGGCAATGGAGCGTTGTATGGTGTCGATAGAGCAACTGACTTTTAATGGAGTTTCTCTGCCGTTGAAAGGAAAAAAATGCATTACAAATGGGGTGCTATGTGCTCCGGGGACCTATGTATTTGCAACGACAGATCCCAATATCGTTCTAAATCTGCAGGGAATACCGCGCACCGATCGGGATAGACTACAAGTGACGATGTCGGTGAGCAGGATTACGGCACATACGGCAGAAGCATTCTCCAGAAAGAGAGGAGTATTGCGACATGCTACAGATGATTAAGGATCATATACAGAATACATTATTGAAGCGGGCTTTCGCACAATACGAGAAAGAGATAGAACGCCAATCTGATTCCTATACACAGTGGATTCGTGAGAATGAAGGGATACAGGCTCTGCATAATCACGGCTATGAGGATACTGTTTTGTCTGAACGGGGAGAGAGTTATATTCGGCGTAAGATATCTGTGGTTCCGTATGAGGTTTGTGTTCCCGGTTTCTCTGTGAATGAAATTCATAAAGAATATGTGGTTTTTGCTGCACAGACAGGTACTTTGAGATCGTGTGCGTTGTTGCAGATCGCAGAGACTTTTGCAGAACAGCCGGATGCTATGCTACTCTATGGAGATGAAGACTGGTATCAGGATAATACGACAGGAAAACGGATAGAACCTTGGTTCAAACCATCGTGGTCACCGGATACGCTGATGTCTTTTTTCTATTTTGGCAGTGTGTTTGCAGTGAGAACGCAGGTATTGCAAGAGCAGGGTGCTGATTGGTGCATAGATACAGACAGCAGTGTAAATCTGTATCGCTTGGCATTATTGATCACAGAGAAGCTGCAACCACAGGCCATTCATCATTGTGATGGTATCTGGTATCATAATAACAGTAGTGTACAGCCACCGATATGGGGCATGACGAAGCGGTATTATGAGATGAAACAGCAGGTGCTCTTGCAAAGAGGGATAGTTACCACTGTAGCAGTGGATGCAGAATTGACGCAGGAACCACAATCCGCATCGGGAGCGAGGGTAGAGTCACATCATAGCTGGAAAGAAGCGAAACCATCGGAATGCTGTCCTTATATGCCTATTTATCTGGTTGAAAAACAGCCGCTTGTTTCTATCGTGATTCCATCCAAGGATCATCCGGATGTGTTACAAAGATGCTTGCATTCAGTTATAAATCACACGTGTTATCCAAACTATGAGATCATTATTGTAGATAATGGGAGCAACGCAGAGCATAAGAAAGAGATGGAACGACTGCAGACAGAATATGGATTTCAATATCTGTATCATCCCATGGACTTTAACTTTTCCACGATGTGTAATCTTGGAGTGGCTAAGGCGCAGGGAGAATATATTTTATTATTGAATGATGACTGTGAGATGATACAATCAGACTGGTTGGAGCGTATGTTAGGACAGGCGTCTTTAGCACATGTCGGTGCAGTCGGTGCGAAACTATTATATCCTGACAATCATTTGATTCAGCATGCAGGCATCACCAATTTAGCAGTAGGACCTGCACATAAATTGAATCAATTATCCGATGAAGGGACTTATTACTATGGTCAGAATAAGCTCATCTATGACATGATAGGCGTGACAGCGGCATGTTTACTCATTGCAAAGGAAAAATATCAGGCAGTACATGGATTTAGCGAAGAATTGGCAGTGTCGTATAACGATGTTGATTTTTGTTTTTCTCTTTTGGAGCATGGATGGTATAATGTACAACGAAATGATGTTGTTCTGTATCACCATGAATCCCTTAGTCGAGGCGAAGATGGCGAAGATGCAGCGAAGTGGATCCGTTTATTGAGCGAGAAACAACATTTGTTTGACAGGCATCCGCAGTTTTATCAATATGATCCATACTATTCTAAATATCTGGTAACCAATGCCAGAGAATACCGATGTAATTATCTATATACCTTTGAACAGAAAGAGTATCCTACGCAGTTAAAACGATGCAGATGGTCATTAGCTCAATTACAGTCCTATCGCAATGAAAGCTTATGCGTGACAATAGAACACGCAGCAAAAGAGGTGAAGCTGGAATTAGAAGAGCCAACGGTGTATCTGATTGCAGGTTGGTCACATCTTTTGGGAACAGATAATGGACATTATAAACGAAAGCTGTTATTGATAGCAGAATCAGGACAGATATGGACGGCATCTGTGATAGACCGCTATCGGGAGGACGTAGTACGTACCTTTCCACAAGAAACGCATCTCGATCTCGCAGGATTTGTCTGTCGTATTCCTGCAGGAATTCTTGCAAGGGGTCATTATCAACTCGCATTATTGACCGATGATAGGTGCTCAAGGCAGAGATTGTATACGATAACAGATGCAAGTCTGTTTGTGGAATAAGAGAACGAAGCGGATAAAATACAAGAAAGGGTACGGTTAATCATATGCAGGAAAACGGTACACAGGCAGAACTGACGGAAGAACAAATACGAAATCTGCTGGAATATTATAAAGAAGTCTATGCCAATGAAAAACAGAAGAATCATCAACTGGCAGGAAAACTGGCAGATGCACAAGTGCAGGTAGAAGATTTGACTCATCAACTTAAGAGAATAAAGGATAATCCGCTCTGGAAAGTGACCAAACCGCTGCGTGCCTTGATTCATCTATTGATACGTACCAAAGACCGCATCGTGCGATTGGGCAATCCCAAGGGGATTCTGCGCAAGCTTCGCAGTAAGCGTATTGAGCGGCAGGCAAAAAAGCAACATGGGAAAGCCAGCTTTCCGACGAAACAAGAACGTATGGAACAGCAAAAAACGATATTTCCCCTTCCTATTACATTTAGTATTCTGGTACCGCTTTACAATACACCGATGACTTTTTTGACGCAGATGCTGGATTCTGTGATGTATCAGACCTATGAGGGTTGGGAGTTATGTCTGGCAGATGGCTCTGATGCACAGCATGCCTACGTAGAGGAGGTCTGTAGACGTTATATGACGCAGACCGATAAAATAAAGTATCAAAGATTAGAGAAAAATGAAGGGATATCCGGTAACACCAATCGCTGCTATGAGATGGCAACAGGTAATTATATTGCATTATTTGATCACGATGATATCCTTCATCCCAGTGTTTTATATGAGTATATGAAGGTGATTTGTGAAAAAGGGGCAGATTATATCTATTGCGATGAAGCTACTTTTAAGGGCGACGACATCGACCATATGATTACGTTGCATTTTAAATCGGATTATGCGATCGATACCTTGCGTGCTAACAATTATATTTGCCATTTTAGTGCCTTTAGCAGACATCTTTTAGAAGGTACAGAACTATTTCGTGCTAAGTTTGACGGCAGTCAGGATCACGATATGATTCTGCGATTAACGAGTGCGGCGAACCATGTAGAACATGTACAGAAGCTGCTCTATTATTGGCGTTCTCATAAAGGGAGTGTGGCTTCTGATATCAGTGCCAAGACTTATGCGATAGAAGCTGCAAGGGGAGCCGTAACGGATCATCTGCTACAGCAGGGATTTAAGGACTTTGATGTGATTAGTACAAGGGCTTTTGAGACCATATTCCGTATAAAATATCGGCTGTTATCCAATCCGAAGATATCCATTATCATAGGAAATGCGGATCATTGTGCGGATTTGCGGCGTTGTATTACCTCTATTTTGGATAAGTCTACCTATGATAACTATGAGATTATCATCGTAGAGAATAACAGTACAGAGAGTGACATTAAAGATTACTATGCAGAACTGGAACACTTGCCTAATGTGACAGTCGTCATCTATCATGACACCTTTAACTATTCGAAGGTTAATAACTATGGTGTATCCTTTGCAACAGGTGATTATATCTTATTATTGAACAATGACACACAAGTCATATCACCAAATTGGATGGAAGAACTCTTAATGTATGCGCAAAGAGAGGATGTAGGAGCAGTTGGTGCAAAACTATATTATGCAGATAAAACGATTCAGCATGCCGGTATCGTAATCGGTCTGGGAGCACATCGTACTGCAGGTCATACACACTATAAGGTAAACTATGAGAACGTTGGCTATATGGGCAAATTATGCTATGCACAAGATGTGACAGCAGTGACAGGCGCCTGCCTGCTGGTACGCTCTGCTCTCTATAAAGAAGTGGGAGGACTGGATGAGACTTATGCAATTGCACTGAATGATGTTGATTTTTGTTTGCGTTTGCGTAAGCTTGGTTTCCTCAATGTATTTAATCCATATTGTGAGCTTTACCATTTTGAATCACAGACGAGAGGCTTAGACAGTGAAGAAGCTGTCAAGGCTGCCAGATATGAGGCAGAAGCAGAACAGTTTAGAACACAATGGAAAGAAGAATTAGCGAAAGGGGATCCTTATTATAATCCTAATTTTTCATTGGACCGCAGTGATTATTCCCTAAAAGTGCTACCCGACCGTCAGCTTTAAGAATTAGGAAAGCGATAGTTCCTTTTTACCTATTTTTATGCTATAATTTTCAGTAACTTTATTATGTAATTATTTTTATAGAGGAGGGTACACTATGAGTTATATGGAACAATATGAATACTGGTTAGAAGATTCTTACTTTGACCAAGCGACAAAAGACGAATTGCTGGCTATTAAAAGTCATACGGAGGAGATAGAAGATAGATTCTATAAAGAGCTTGAATTTGGAACAGGTGGATTACGCGGTATTATTGGAGCGGGAACCAACCGTATGAATCTATATACAGTTAGAAAAGCTTCTCAGGGTTTAGCCAATTATATTATAAAACAAGGTGGACAGAAGAAAGGGATCGCGATTGCATATGATTCCAGAAATTTATCACCGGAATTTGCAGAAGAAGCAGGGCTGTGCATGGCAGCCAATGGAATTAAAGCATATGTATTTGACTCTTTGAGACCAACGCCTGAACTATCCTTTGCGGTACGTACTCTGGGGTGTATCTCCGGTATTGTGGTAACAGCCAGTCATAATCCACCGGAGTACAACGGATATAAGGTATATTGGGAGGATGGCGCACAGATTGCGGCACCAAGAGATAAAGAGGTCATAACAGAAGTTAATCAGGTGACGGATTATCATACAGTCAAGACGATGGATAAGGATGATGCTGTGAAAGCAGGCCTTTATCAGATGATAGGCAAGGATATTGATGATGCCTATATGGTTGAATTAAAGAAACAGATTATACATCCGGAGATGATAAAAGCTGTAGCTGATCAGATTAAGATTGTATATACTCCATTTCATGGAACAGGCAATCTTCCGGTCAGACGGATCTTGTCAGAGCTTGGATTTCAACATGTGTATGTAGTACCGGAGCAGGAACTTCCCGATCCTGAGTTTACGACACTTGATTATCCTAATCCGGAAGACCCCAAGGCTTTTACACTCGCATTGCAATTAGCACGAGAGAAAAATGCAGATATCGTATTGGCAACGGATCCTGATGCCGACAGATTGGGAGTCTATGCATTAGATACCAAGAGCAATGAATATATACCATTTACCGGTAATATGTCAGGCATGCTTATCGCAGAATATATTATGAGGGAACGCAGATTAAATAAGACGATGCCGGAACATCCGGCACTTGTGAAGACGATAGTCACGACCAATCTGGCAGAGCCAATGGCAGCGGAATATGATGTTGATGTGGTTGAGGTATTAACCGGATTTAAGTTTATAGGAGAGCAGATTAAATTATTTGAACAGACAGGGAGTCATAATTATGTCTTTGGTCTGGAAGAAAGCTATGGCTGCTTAGCCGGTACCCATGCGAGAGATAAGGATGCAGTCGTTGCTGTTATGTGTCTATGCGAGGTGGCATCTTTCTGTAAACAACAAGGGATCACGTTATGGGATGCGATGCTTCATCTCTATGAGAAATACGGTTATTATAAGGAAGACCTCTATACCATTACATTAAAGGGGATAGATGGTTCCAAACAAATAGATGCCATTATGGATAAACTACGTAAGAATCCACCGGCTTCTTTTGGCGAATTGCAAGTATTGCAAATCCGTGATTATGAGAGCGGGAAGATTAAAAATCTACAGACCGGTGCAGTGACAGAGACCAAACTGCCACAGTCCAACGTACTGTATTTTGATTTGACCAATGATTCCTGGTGTTGTGCACGTCCTTCCGGAACAGAACCCAAGATTAAATTTTATATGGGTGTAAAAGGAACGAGCCTTGCAGATGCACAGAATAGGGTAGATATCTTAACGCATGAATTAAAGAATAATCTATAAGTAGGAGTCCGTATGAGTATGCTACGCAAGTTATCAGGCAGTAATTTAAAAAAAGCCTTTCATTATTGTAAAAAAAATGGGATATCACAGACTCTGTTTACGGCGGTGGAACGCTTACAGAAGAATCCACTGGATGCTTATGTTCCACAAGAGCTTAGTGCAAAGGAATTAGAACAGCAAAGAGCCTATTCATGGTCGATAGAATATAAGTTTAGTATTCTGGTACCTGTTTATGAGACCAAGCCCAAGTACTTAAGGCAGATGATAGAGTCTGTTTGCTCACAAACATATGCCAATTGGGAGCTGATATTAGCAGATGCCAGTGATTCTGATGTGGTAGCAGAAGTGGTACATACCTATACCGATTCGAGGATTCATTATCATCATCTTCAGGAGAATGCAGGGATCTCACGAAATACGAATCGGGCGTTGGAGTTCTCAACGGGGGATTATATAGGGTTACTGGATCATGATGATACGATTACACCCAATGCATTATATGAAGTAGCCAGATGTCTGGAGGATGGAAAAACCCCACCCCTCATCTATAGCGATGAAGATAAGGTGAATGCAGAGCAAACCTCTTATTTTGAAGCAAATTATAAGGAAAACTTTAATCTGGATTTAATATTGACCAACAATTATATCTGCCATTTTAGTCTGATACGAGCAGAAGACATGCGGGAATTAAGACTCAGACCTGAATATGATGGTGCACAGGATTATGATTTATTCTTACGTTTAACGGCAAGACTCTTACAGTCAGGAGAGACTATGATCCATATTCCAAAGATTCTCTATCATTGGAGATGCCATGAAGGATCAACGGCTGAGAATCCTATGAGTAAGAGATACGCCTATGAGGCCGGACGCAAAGCGGTACAGGATTTTGTGAATAGGCAGGGATGGCTTGCAGAGGTAACGCATACGAGCCATTTGGGATTCTATCGACTGGAATATCAGACCAAACATGCCGGTTGGCAATCACAGTCAGATGCCGGCAGTATTTTTGATAATCGTAGTGAAATCGGCGTAGTAGGTGGCCCGGTGCTATCTCATGGCAGGATAATCACAGGAGCCATGGATACAAGTGGCATTGGGATCTATGATGGCTTATCTACCAAGTTCAGTGGTTATATGCACCGCGCCACCTTACAACAGGACGTGGAGGCGACCGATATTCGTAATATGCAGGTTCGTAAGGAACTGCAAGCCATGTATCGTGCAGCGCTAGAGCAGCTTGACCGTGTAAAAGACAAGCCTCACAAAGAAAATAAGGATGAAGAACCGGTAGAGAAGCAGATTCGTCAGATTAGCTTATCTTTTTGTGAAAAGGTGCGTGCTCAGGGATATTTGATTTTATTTGACCCAAGGCTTGCCAAGAATAACTGATAGCGAGGAAACACGAGGAACGATATGCCAAATAAAACAACGGTTGTTATTCCAAATTATAACGGGATGTTATATATAGAAGACTGTTTATATGCACTGTATCAGCAATCGAGTTCAGATTTTTGTGTCATTGTGGTAGATAATGGTTCTACAGATGGCAGTAGAGAATATGTACAAAAGCAGTATCCGCAAGTGACTATCCTGGCTTTTCCACATAATTGTGGCTTTTGCAAAGCAGTGAATGAGGGGATATTGGCAGCGACAACCCCCTATGTCATCTTGTTGAATAATGATACCCGTGTGTATCCACAATTTGTAGAAGCGTTGGAACAGGCACTTGATGCAGATACGACTGACCGGGTTTTCTCAGTCGCTGCCAAGATGCTGTTGATGAAACAACCTGATATCCTGGATGGTGCAGGAGATTCTTATTGTGCACTTGGTTGGGCATATGCAAGGGGGAAAGGAAAAGCAGCTTCCACGTATGTCAAGCGTGAGCGTATCTTTGCCGCTTGTGGAGGTGCTGCTATCTATAGAAGAAAAGTATTCCATGAGATAGGCTTATTTGATGAACATCATTTTGCATATTTAGAAGATATGGATATGGGATACCGTGCGAGAATCTATGGTTATCAGAATAGATTTGAGCCAAATGCAAAAGTATTGCATGCCGGCAGTGGCTTTAGCGGTTCTGCTTATAATGAATTCAAAACGAAACTTTCTTCAAAAAATAGTATTTATGTAATCTATAAGAATATGCCGATGCTACAGATTATATTGAACCTGCCCTTTCTTTTGCTGGGATATGGAATCAAAACAGCATTTTTTTTTCACAAAGGACTCGGCTCTATTTACCTGCAGGGACTGCAAAAGGGACTTTCTTTTTGCATGACGGAAGAAGCAAAAAGGCATAAAGTACCATTTCATATGACTCATTTATGTCATTATGCGAAGATTCAGTGGGAGTTATGGATTAACATGGTCAAAAGACTGTACAGCTAACTGTCTTCAAGTTAAGAAAATTTTAAGTTGTACTTTTTGACATAATATTGTAGTATATCATTGTGTGTATGCAAAGAATAGGTGATTGCTTTGATAAAAGATAACCAAAAATATTTTAATAGATTACATTTGCTTATAGACGGAGCTGTAGCAGCGGTAGCTTATATATTGGCTTGGTATATCAAGTTCGAGACAGGTCTTTTCCCTATGGAAGCGGGAACGGGCGTTCTCCCACGAGAAGTTTATTTCTTGGCGATTTATGTAATTGTGCCGGGTTATGTACTTCTCTATTATATTTTTCATCTCTACACACCAAAGCGTGCAGCGGGCCGTAAAATAGAATTTTATAATATTTTAAAGGCCAATACAGTTGGATTTGTATTATTTATTGGTATTTTGTACATTATTCAACAACCCAATTTTTCCCGTTGGATGATCTTCATCTTCTACCTATGTAATATAGCCTTGGCGACGATTGTACGGAATGTAATCCATATATGTCTTCGTTTCATGCGTAAGCAGGGTTATAATGTGAAATATATCCTGCTGGTTGGTTATTCCAGAGCGGCAGAAGAATATATGACACGCATTCACAATAATCCACAATGGGGGTATGTGATCAGAGGTATTTTGGATGATAAGGTTCCTCGAGGTACTATGTATAAGGGAGTTAAGGTTCTTGGTAAGATTGACAATCTGCCCATTATTTTACCGGACAGTGCATTAGATGAGATTGCCATTACACTTGCGTTGGAAGATTATGGAAGATTGGAGGAGATTGTTGGTTTATGTGAGAAATCCGGAGTGCATACAAAGTTCATACCGGATTATAATAGTGTGATTCCGAGTAATCCATATATGGAAGATCTCTTAGGATTACCGGTTATTAATATAAGGCATGTACCACTTACGAATACATTGAACTTGATTTTCAAACGAATTATTGATATAGTAGGTTCTATTGTTGGGATTGTTCTATCTTCTCCGATTATGCTGTTGGCAGCGATTGCTGTGAAGATAACGAGTCCGGGTTCGATTATCTATAAGCAGGAGCGGGTTGGATTGCATAATCAGAACTTTTGGATGTATAAGTTTCGCAGTATGGAAGAACAACCACAGACCACGGAGCAGAAAGCATGGACAGTCAGAGATGACCCACGTGTTACAAAGGTTGGGAAATTTATGCGAAAGACAAGCATAGATGAATTACCGCAACTGTTTAATATCTTACGTGGAGATATGAGTCTGGTTGGCCCGAGACCGGAACGGCCCATGTTTGTTGAAAAATTTAGAGAAGAGATTCCACGTTATATGATTAAGCATCAGGTTAGACCCGGACTCACAGGGTGGGCACAGGTAAATGGCTACAGAGGCGATACTTCGATTCGGAAGCGTATCGAGTATGATTTATATTATATCGAGAATTGGACGATGGAGCTTGATATTAAAATATTGTTTTTAACCATTTTTAAAGGATTTATTAATAAAAATGCTTACTAAAGGAGAAGATATAGATATGGCAACGAGTAAAAAAGGTTCCTCAAGGGAGGATAATGAGAGAATGAAACCAGAAAAACAGCAGATGAATGCAAAAACAAAGGCTAAAAAGAAAAGAAAAAGAATTATATTATTTGTAGTAGAGATATTTATACTGCTGATTATGTTAGTGGTATTATATGGTGTGCTGAAAACAGGTAAAATTGACAAAGTGACCATTGATGAAGAAGAAGTCGGTATTAATGCAAAAGTCGAGGAAAGTAAGGCGATGGAAGGATATCGCAATATCGCATTATTCGGTGTAGATGCAAGAAATGGGGCATTGGGTAAGGGCACTCGTACGGATACAGTTATGATTGCTTCTATTAATGAGAAGACGCATGATGTCAAATTAGTATCGGTATATCGTGATACGTACCTGAATCTAGGCAATGACTCTTACAATAAATGTAACGCAGCTTATGCAAAAGGCGGTCCGAAGCAGGCGATTACCATGTTAAATATGAATCTTGATTTGAATATCACAGATTATGTTACGGTAGGATTTAAGGGACTGGTAGATACGATTAATGAATTGGGCGGAGTCGAGATAGACGTAGACGAAGCAGAGATTAGCCATCTGAATAATTATCAGAGTTGTATTGCAGAGGATCTTAATTATGATTATAAACCGGTAAAATCAACCGGATTACAGTTACTGGATGGTATGCAGGCGACAGCATATTGTAGGATTCGTTATACCAAGGGTGATGATTTTAAACGTGCAGAGCGTCAAAGAGAAGTGCTGATGGCAGTAGCAGAGAAAGCTAAGAAAGCCAAAGCATCAACACTGGATAGTATTGCAAATAAGGTATTTCCACAAGTGTCCACATCTTTGGACTTAGATGAGATCCTATCTCTATTAGGAAACATCGCACAATATAATGTGGGAGAGAATACAGGATTTCCATTTACCAGTAATAGAGGTACCGGCAATGTATCCGGTAAGGGAAGCTGCGTTATTCCACAGACATTGGAACAAAATGTAGTATTACTCCATGAATTCTTATTTACAGAAGAAGCTTATACGGTATCGGATGCAGTGAAAGAATACAGTGCACAGGTAGCGAGCGATACAGCAGGTGCCAGCAAGAAGCCAAGCAAAAAAGCAGACAAAGAAGAGAACCTCGGTTTGTTAGAAGCCGGTAGTGTAGAAGATGGCGGAGCAAAGGCAGTTGAAACACCGGCAGAACCGGCACCGGCAGAACCCGCACCGGAAGAAGTACCGGTAGTAGTAGAATAATTCAACTAGAATAAAGCAAATAAAATAAAGCAAATAAAAATAGTTATCATAGTTAGAAAAAGATAGAAAGGGGCCGGAATTGATAAGGCCCTTTTTTATTAGAGGGGTAGAAGTGATTACATGAAAACAGTGGATGTTATTATTCCAACGTATCAGCCGGATAAACGTTTCTTTCAATTAATTGAGATGCTACAAAAACAAAGCTATCCGATTAATCGCATTATTATAATGAATACCGAAGAGGCTTATTATCATCAACTTATTTACGGAACTAATTTTACGGCGCAATATCATAATATAGCAGTATATCATTACTCAAAACGTGAATTTGATCATGGAAAGACACGTAACCGCGGAATCAGACATTCTACAGCAGATTATTTTATCTGCATGACGCAGGACGCAGTGCCTAAGAACGAGAGGTTAGTGTCCGAACTGGTACAAGCACTGGAACAAGAGGATGTCGCAGTAGCATATGGCAGGCAGCTCGCAGCAGAGGATTGTGATATTCTGGAGCGATTTACAAGACAATATAATTATCCGGAGGAATCTTCTGTTAAATCAAAAAAAGATCTGGAACAATTGGGTATTAAGACCTATTTTTGCTCTAACGTATGTGCGATTTATCGAAGAGATGAGTTTGATGCACTGGGCGGATTTGTAAAACATGCTATTTTTAATGAAGACATGATATTTGCGGCAGGCGTTGTGAAAGCCGGCAAGAAAATCGCCTATGCAGCCAAGGCAGAAGTGATTCATTCTCATAATTATACCAATCTTCAGCAGTTCCACCGCAATTTTGATATTGGAGTATCGCAGGCTAATTTTCCGGATATCTTTCTGGAAGTACCATCGGAATCTGAGGGAATCAAGATGGTTCGACGGGCGACAGCTTATCTAAGAGAGCATGGCAAGGGACGCTTGATACCATCGCTGTATGTGAGAAGTGCGTTTAAACTCCTCGGTTATCAGCTGGGCATCCACTATAAGAGATTGCCACGTCAGATCATTCTGCACTGTACGATGAATCGTGGTTATTGGCATAGATGAGATAGAGATTTCAAAATATTGAATATCTTTTTATTTTCTACACAAAAAATAAATAAATCTATCACACAATAAACACAATTAGTTACTATACTGTGCACATAACATCAATAAAGTAGTCATTGAAACAAGTTAAAGGAGTTGAATATTATGATGAATGATAATGAGTATCCAAACAGCACAAATAACAACCAAAATAACAACCAAAATAATAATGGTTACAGGGATTTATATACCAATATCTACCCCAATGATTATGGGCAGGCACCTAAGCTATCACAGCCCCAGTATTCATCTGCGATTCCACCGAATCGGGATAACAAGCCGAAGAAAGCCCATCCGATCATGAAGAAGGTGGCAGCCTGTATTGCACTGGGCATCCTATTTGGATTCTTTACAGGGGTCTCGTTCTATGCAGTCAGAGCAGTTAATAATTTTATAGAATCTAAAAACAGTATTACTGCATCCACGAATATGGAAGAGGCTGCACCGGAAGGTACCACAGGAGATACAGCAAAGGGCAGTTTCGATCAGAACATCGCTAAGATACCACAGACAGACAGACCGGATGGTGCAGCGACACCGGTGGTGACAGATGTAACAGCAGTTGTAGATAATGTGATGCCATCAGTTGTATCCATTACCAATCTCTTTACAGATACGCAGGATTTCTTTGGTCAGACCGTGCAAAGCGAACAAACGGCAGGCGGCTCCGGGATTATTATTGGACAGAATGAAGAAGAACTTCTCATTGCGACCAATTACCATGTGGTAGAGAAATCAAATGAATTACAGGTACAGTTTATCGATGGTTCCGAGACGACAGCGCAGATTAAAGGAACTAATAATGGCATGGATCTGGCTGTTATAGCAGTACAGTTTGATACCCTATCCGCAAAGACGCGTAATAGTATTGCGATTGCGACGCTAGGAGATTCTGATAATCTTAAAGTAGGAGAACCGGCCATCGCCATCGGTAATTCTCTGGGATATGGACAATCGGTTACTACCGGTGTTATCAGTGCGGTAAATCGTTCTATCTCGGATATCATGTCTGAAAGCCCTGAGAATACGGGGATTGGTTCTGAAAGCGATGGCTCTTTGATCCAAACAGATGCAGCGATTAATCCGGGTAATTCGGGTGGCGCCCTCTTGAATATGAAAGGGGAAGTAATAGGGATCAACTCCAACAAAATAGGCGGCAGCATCGTTGAGGGTATGGGCTATGCGATACCTATCTCATCCGCACAGCCGATTATAGAAGACCTTATGACGAAAACTACCAGAGTGAAGGTAGATGAGAATAAAAGCGGGTATCTGGGTATCGTGGGGAAACCGATACCTGCAGATGTGGCAGCCGCTTATGGCATGCCACAGGGTGTACTCGTTACAGAAGTAACAAAAGGAACCGGAGCAGAAAAGGCGGGTCTGGTAGCAGGAGACATTATTACTAAATTTGATGGCTCTTCTGTAGATGATATGGTAACGCTTAAGAATATGTTGCAATATTATGCAGCGGGTACAGAAGTAGAATTGACGATTAAACAGGGCAGTCCAAATGGATGGCAGGAGAAGACCATTAAGATTACTTTGAGTGAAAGACCGGATGATATAGATCAACCAAAATAGAATACCAGCAGAACAAAGCTCAGTCATAATCGATTATGACTGAGCTTTGTTTATAGAGGTTTTAGGGTATTTAGAAATTCTTTACTTGTCTGATAATACGAGATACCCTATAATGTCTATATACAAGTGCGCCTGTGAAGGCAGATAGATGGGAGACAATAGCGTGAGCGAATATGATAAGGATTCAGAATCTACACAGATAGAAGAAACAAAAGACAAAGAAATAAAAGAGGAAGAAACAAAAGACGATAAAAAGTCAGACGATAATGAATATGAAGAAGTCTGTTTTATATGCAGGAGACCGGAGAGTAAAGCCGGCAAGATGTTTCAACTCCCCAATCATATCTGTATATGCAGTGATTGTATGCATAAGACGATGGATACAGTCAGCCAATTTGATTATCAGGGACTATTGAATCATACCAATATGGAAGATCTCAAGAATAATATCAGTTTTGTTAATCTTGCAGATCTGCAAGGCGATGGCGGCATCCCCAATAAGCAGAAGATTAAACGAAAAAAACCAAAGGAAGAAAAAGACTCCTCAAAGAAGCAGGGGGATATGGAAGGGACTCTGGATATTAAGAATATTCCGGCTCCGCATAAGATTAAAGCTCAATTGGATGAATATGTTATAGGACAGGAACATGCAAAAAAAGTAATTTCAGTGGCGGTCTATAATCATTATAAAAGAGTAGCAACGGACACGATGGATGAGATAGAGATAGAGAAATCCAATATGCTGATGATTGGGCCAACGGGGTGTGGTAAAACGTATCTGGTTAAGACTCTGGCCAGACTCTTGCATGTACCGCTTGCGATTACAGATGCTACTTCTCTGACTGAGGCGGGTTATATAGGAGATGATATTGAGAGTGTCATCTCTAAACTGTTAGCAGATGCAGGCAATGATGTGGAGAAAGCAGAGCAGGGCATCGTATTTATTGATGAAATTGATAAAATAGCCAAAAAGAAAAATACAAGCTCCAGGGATGTCAGTGGAGAATCAGTACAGCAGGGATTGCTTCGCTTATTAGAAGGAGCAGAGGTAGAAGTGCCGGTAGGGGCCAACAGCAAGAATGCGATGGTTCCACTTACCACAGTAGACACTAAGAATATACTCTTTATCTGTGGAGGTGCATTTCCGGACTTAGAGGATATTATTAAGCAGCGGTTGAATAAGCAGTGTGCGATTGGTTATAATGCCGACTTAAAGGATAAATATGACAAAGAGAAGAATATCCTGTCTAAGGTAACGGTGGATGATCTCAAAAAATTTGGTATGATTCCGGAGTTCCTGGGTCGTTTACCGATTGTCTATACGTTGGAAGGCCTCACCAAGGATATGCTGATAGAGATATTAAAAGAACCTAAGAATGCGATCCTAAAACAATATCAAAAATTATTGGAACTGGATGAAGTGAAGCTCGAGTTTGACGAGGGTGCTTATGAAGCCATTGCGCAGAAAGCGATGGAAAAAGATACGGGAGCAAGGGCTTTACGTTCTATTATCGAAGAATTTATGCTGGATATTATGTATGAGATACCAAAAGATGATAATATAGGGCGCGTAACCATTACCAAAGACTATATTAATGGAACAGGTGGACCAATCATAGATATCCGTAACAATACTGTGACGCTAACTGAGATAGATACCATGCAGGAGGTTAAGGCTGATGCCTAGGCAGATTCCTAGGCAGATTCCTAAGAGAAACCTGCCAGCCAGTCAAAGACTCCTGCGATATTGAGCCGTCCGTAGCCCCAGTCACGGTTGGGATAAGTCAGATCTTCACTTCTGGAAGCTCCGCGTATGAGATAGTTTTTGATATTGATAGAATCTACCAAAGGATCATTTCCTTCGGTAACGGCCCATTGCAGAAACTGTGCTACACCGCCCGCTGTGATGGCAGCAGCCATTCCGGCACCACTGCGGGTACCGAGAACCGTAGATACGTTGACACCGGGAGCACTAATATCAGGTTTGATTCTATTGGTTCGGGAGAATCCTCTTCCTGAATTTAGATAAAAGCTATTATTTTTATCATCATAGGTGGAAACTGTGATGGCATTTTCTGTAAATCCGGGCACTGTCAGCGTGGTATAAGGGTTCGGTTTGAGAAAATGAGTATCAGACTGCAAAAATCCCCGGATAGGAAGCCACATATGGAAGTTGGCAGCACCGCGATTTCCTTCGCTGAATACGCGGATAGTCCAGATGCCGGGCGTTGGATTTATGAAACGGATGGTAATCAGTTCATCTCCGCTGCTATTTTCTATGAGTGCAAATCCTACGGTAAGGATAGTTTTTTCATAGACAAAGGAATAGTTGTTACTTTGTTTTTCTTTGTAGTAGATGCGCGGAATCAATTCACCGCTTGGGGAGCGTATGGCAATCGTGAACAGATGCGGTGTAGCACCCCACAATTCGGTCAAAAACCCCTGCTCTCCTTCTGCCACGCGCAGTTCTACATCCTCCCAGGGACTGGAGGAATCTCCATTGATATTGCCTTCATAATGATGACCGGCATTCCCTTCATTTCCACCACAGATCACGATCGCTCTATTTCTTCGTGCCGAGAGGACATGTAGATAACGGGATACTTCAGCGTTGCCGGCATGGTCACCGAGATTAGTACCGATGCCGATACAGATTACGATGGGTCGTATAAAAGTCTGAGCAAAAGATTCCAGATAGTAGAGTGCACTCCAAATATCAGAACCGGCATAACAAGGAACACCTTCGGGGATATTATAATAATTGCGAAGATGTGGTTTGGCTTCTTTGAGCTTAACGACCAGGATATCCGCATCGGGAGCAGCCCCTGTGAAGGTAAATCCTTGCTGTAGATTACTGCCTGCGGCAACACTGGCAATCGCAGTTCCATGTCCTATGGTATCGGTTGAGGGCAGAACAGAGTAAGGATCCTCTGCCTGTAAAGCCATATTGATTTCTTCTCTGCTATAAGCAGAACCATATTGTAATCCTTTGGGAGGGGTACCGCTTTGTATAGTTTGATCCCAGAGTCCGAGGATCCTTGAACTGCCATCGGCATTGCGAAACACTTCTTCCTGATAGCGGATGCCGGTATCGATGAACCCGATCGCAACACCTCGTCCGGTCAGACTCAGAGGAGGTCTTTGCACAGCAAGGATACCGGAATTGATAAGACTCAATGGATTGAAGTCATATTTCTCCCGTGAGGTACCGGGAGAATCAGACATCAATCCATAACATTTTGGGATATACAGATAACCATAGGTAGACGTATCGATTTCTGGAAGCTGCTTTCTTTTTATGTAAAAGATACCTAAAGAGCTGTCTATGTTTTGATAACAATAATCTAAATCTTTTGGAACCTGAATGGCATCATTTAATTGAAAATCAGTTAATACATCTACATACTGATCAGATAGGATCTTTTCTTGACAAGTCATTAAATACTCCAAAACTGTTGTTATAGACAGTATATGTAATAGGAGCACAAGTGTATGAATACACAGATGGGAATCGTATGATATATTTAGGTATGATCTTGGCTATCTTTACAGGAGAGCTATACATCAAACATAGGGTAGAGAAACAAAAGAAGTGGGAAACGCAGGAAATGCAGCCTATACTGTGTAAAAAGATCCGATTGCGGAGATTTCATAATCGTGGGGCATGTCTGAATGTCGGACAGAAACACCCAAGAGCAGTCGCTATGGTTTCCTTATTGTTTGCAGGGATAATGACAGTCGTGTTTGTGATGACCTTAACCAAGAAAGGCAATCGATGCTTAAAAACAGGACTGGCACTTTTACTTGGTGGAGCCTATAGCAATACGTATGATAGATTAACAAAAAAATACGTGGTTGATTACTTTAGCTTTGTAACCCCATCCACGTATTTTAATCGTATTGTATTTAATTTATCGGATCTGTGTATTGCGTTGGGTGCTATGATGACAACCGTTAAGATGCTGTAATGATAGTACCACTCTTACCTCTGAGTGCATCGTCGGTATGTGACAGTGAGGTAATGAGGACAGAACCGGTTGGTACGGCACTTAGATAAGCAATGGCAGCCTCGATCTTAGGCAACATGGTACCTGCTGCAAACTGACCTTCTGCCAGATATTGTCTGGCTTGTGCCAGGTTCATGGATGGGATGAGAGATTGATTCTCTTTTCCATAATTCAGATAGACACCGTCTACACTGGTATAGATGAGGAATTCTTCTACAGCCAGGTCAGAGGCTAACTTACCGGCGATGCAGTCTTTTTCGATAACAGCAGAAGCTCCTTTTAGAGCACCCGGCTGTTCGATGACGGGGATACCGCCACCACCGCAGGCAATTACGATTTGTCCGGCATCTACCAGTGCTTTAATGGCTTCTATCTCTACAATATCGATAGGCTTAGGAGTTGCAACGACTCTCAAATATCCTTTTCCGGGCTCTTCTGTTACGTAATTCCCCTTTTTGACTTCAATATCAGCATCTTCTTTGGACATATAACGACCAATACATTTGGTAGGTTCATAGAAGGATTCATCGTAAGGATCTACGGTTACCTGTGTTAATAGAGTGCTGACTGTCTGTGAAACACCACGGCTTAATAATTCGGCGCGGAGTGCAGTTTGGATATCAAAGCCGATATAACCCTGACTCATCGCAGAGCAGACACACATCGGTGCCGGGGTGTAATCAATATAGATACGTCTTAATTCCGTCATGGCTTTATGGATCATACTGACCTGAGGTCCATTACTATGTGTGATAATCAGTTGATAACCGGATTCTATCAAATCAGCTAAGGATTTTACCGTGACTCTTACGGCATCCCATTGTGCAAGGGTAGTACCGCCAAAAGCATCATGCCCTAATGATACGACTACTTTTTTCTTATTCATATGCATTTCCCTTCGTTCTGTTTTCCTAAAGTATAGCAAAAGCAGCGCGATTTGTATATAGAGCACATTAAAAAGATTGACACTCATAGGAAGAAGGCATACAATACAAACCATAACAATCCTAGTGAATGAGTATGAATGAAAAATACAAAACAATAAAGGGAGAAGGCAGTCTATGAAGAATATTAAAACAAGTGCGACACAATTAATAGGACATACGCCCTTAATGGAAGCAGTACATTATGAAAAACAGATAGGAGCAAAAGCGACATTACTGGTTAAATTAGAGTATCTGAATCCATCGGGAAGTGTTAAGGACAGGGTGGCACTGGCTATGATCGAGGAGGCGGTGAACAGTGGTATGCTGAAACAGGGTGGTACCATTATAGAGCCAACGAGTGGGAATACGGGTATCGGTATTGCAGCAGTGGCAGCTGCCAGAGGGTATCGTGCAATCCTGATCTTACCGGAGACGATGAGTGTGGAGCGAAGAAAGCTGTTAAAGGCTTATGGGGCACAGATAGTCTTAACGGAGGGTGCCAAGGGGATGAGCGGTGCGATTGCCAAAGCAGAAGAACTAAAGAATCAGATCCCGGGCGCTGTTATTTTGGGGCAGTTTGATAATGAGGCAAATGCCGAGGTCCATAGGAAAACAACGGGTCCCGAGATATGGGAAGATACAGAGGGTCAGATCGATGTTTTTGTTGCAGGAGTCGGAAGCGGAGGTACGATAACCGGGGTCGGCGAATATTTGAAAGCAAAGAATCCTTTGATTCGGATTATTGCGGTAGAACCTGACAGCTCGCCGGTATTATCGGGTGGCAAGCAGGGAGCCCATGTGATACAGGGGATCGGAGCAGGTTTTATCCCCAAGGTATTGAATACGGATATCTATGATGAGATTTATCGTGTAAAGAATGAAGACGCTTTTGAGTCAGCAAGGCAGATTGCGAAACAGGAGGGGATCCTCGTCGGTATCTCATCCGGGGCTGCACTGTTTGCGGCAGCAGAGCTTGCAAAACGTGCGGAATATGCAGGCAAGACCATCGTTGTATTATTGCCGGATTCGGGAGACCGATATCTGTCTACGCCTTTATTTCCCGAAGAATAGATTCGGTATGATTGCAGGATATAAAAATTTATGATATGATAAAGAGCGTGTAACATGCACAAATACAAGGAATACACGAGTGATTGGGGTGTATGTCTTAGAATAACAGGTGACAGATGGAGACGATGATTCAAGTCAATAATGTCGGTAAGACTTTTGCAGGAAAAGACAATACGGTAGAAGCATTAAAAGGGATTACCCTGGAGATTGCCAAGGGAGATATCTATGGTATCATCGGGATGAGCGGTGCCGGAAAAAGTACATTGGTTCGTTGCCTGAATTACTTGGAGAAACCAACGACAGGTACAGTTATGATAGAAGGAAAAGACCTGTCACAGATGACAGAAGCACAGCTTCGTCAGGTGCGTACTGAGATTGCGATGATTTTTCAGCATTTCAATCTGCTGATGCAGAGAACGGTTTTGGATAATATATGCTTTCCGATGGAGATTACAGGACATAAGAAGAAAGAAGCTCGTGAGAAAGCTCGTGAGTTATTAAAAATAGTGGATTTGACAGACAAGGAAACGGCTTATCCGGCACAATTATCAGGTGGTCAGAAACAAAGAGTTGCGATTGCCAGAGCCTTGGCTATGAATCCTAAGATACTCCTGTGTGATGAAGCTACCAGTGCGCTGGATCCGACGACTACCAAATCGATTCTGAGTCTACTTAAGGATATTAATAAACAATATGGGATTACAATCGTAATTATCACCCATGAGATGACAGTGGTACAGGAGATCTGTACGCACGTAGCGATCATTGATCAGGGTAGCTTAGCAGAGCATGGTTTGGTGGAAGATGTGTTTTCAAAACCACAGACACAGGCTGCCAAGAAATTAGTTTTTCAGGATGAACACAAGTATTCGATTATGGAAGGAAAGCGTTGTATCAGAATCGTATTTACAGAGAATTCTTCCTTTGAACCGGTGATTGGAAATATGGTATTGGAATGCAAGGTTCCTGCCAATATCCTATTGGCTGACACCAAAGATATCAATGGTATTGCACATGGGGAGATGATATTACAGCTCCCGGAAGAGGAAGCCATTGCCAATAAGATGATACATTATCTAAAGGAACGCAATCTAACAGTAGAGGAGTTGAATGATTATGTGGGATAGTGCAACAATACAGATGATAATAGAAGGGATTGGAGCGACACTCTACATGACGCTGGGTTCTACTTTACTGGGTTATCTATTGGGACTACCTATGGGCATTGCGCTGGTCATTACGGCTCAGAATGGATTACGTCCCAATAAAATAGCTTATAAGAGTTTAGATATGATTGCCAATATCATCAGGAGCGTACCATTTCTGATTCTTTTGATTCTGGTGATACCACTGACGAAAGCATTGGTGGGTAAGAGCTATGGTGCTACAGCAACCATCGTTCCGCTGACTCTGGCAGCAGCACCGTTTATTGCCAGATTGGTAGAATCTTCCTTGCAGGAAGTGGATAAAGGCGTGATTGAAGCAGCACAGAGCATGGGAGCAAGTACTTTTACGATTATTAAAGAGGTATTGTTGACAGAGGCAAGAACATCCTTAATCGTCGGGGCTACCATTGCAGTGGGCACCATCCTGGGATATTCGGCTATGGCAGGTGTTGTAGGCGCAGGTGGATTGGGAGATATCGCCATTCGTTATGGCTATTATAGATATGAAGCGGGAATTATGATAGTAACTGTAATCTTGCTGATTGTTTTGGTACAGATATTGCAATATATCGGAACTCGGTTATCAAAGCACTTGGATCGCCGTATTACCGGATAAAAAAGGAGGAAAAGAAAGAGTATGAAAAAGAAAATTGCAATTGCAATAGTAAATGTAATGTTGGTAGGAGCATTGGTCGGTTGTGGCAGTAAAGAGGCAGGTGGTACGATTAAAGTAGCTGCCAGTACAACACCGCATGCAGAGATTTTAGCAGAAGCCAAAGAACTGTTAGTGGCAGAGGGATGGGATCTGCAAGTCACAGAGTTTCAAGATTATGTGCAACCTAATTTAGTCGTTGAAAGCGGAGATTTTGATGCTAATTATTTTCAACATTTCCCATATTTAGAGAGCTTTAATGAAGAAAAAGGCACACATCTGGTCAATGCCGGTGAGATTCATTATGAACCATTTGGCATCTATCCGGGAACAGAAAGTGATCTGAAGAACATTACGGAAGGTGCAGTGATTGCAGTGCCAAATGATACCACCAATGAAGCGAGAGCCTTACTTCTGTTACAGGATAATGGGATCATTACGTTAAAAGAAGGTGCCGGTTTAACAGCAACGGTTAAGGATATCGTAGACAATCCGAAGAAGATAGAGATCCAAGAATTAGAAGCAGCACAGTTAGCCAGAGTCAAGGATGAAGTGGCATTTGTTATATTGAATGGTAATTATGCCTTGGAAGCAGGCTTTAGTGTTGGAAAAGATGCAGTTGCCTGTGAAACGGCAGAATCAGAAGCGGCAAAGACTTATGCAAACATCATTGCGGTGGCAGAAGGTCATGAGAAGGATCCGGGTATCGTCGCATTGGTATCTACACTCAAATCAGATAAAATGAAAGCATTTATGGAAAAGACTTATGATGGAGCGGTCGTTCCATTTCAGTAACAGGATAGAAAAAGGAGTAAGACTACCAGGATGAAGATTTCAACACGAGGTCGATATGCGGTCAGGGTGATGCTTGATTTGGCAGAAAATAATACCGGAGCATATATTAAGGTGAGGCAAATCGCCTATAGGCAGGGTATCTCAGAGAAATATCTGGAGCAGATTATTTCAATCTTGAATAAAGCCGGTTTTGTGAAAAGTGTGCGAGGTGCACAGGGTGGATATCAGCTTGCGAAAGACCCGAAAGAATATACGATAGGGATGATTCTGCGTTTGACAGAAGGCAGCTTGTGTCCGGTGGCATGTATGGAGTCGGATGAGAATGTCTGTGCCCGCCATGATAGCTGCGAAACATTGGGGATATGGGAAGAGCTGAATACTGCGATTAACCGGGTCGTGGATGGTATTACTATAGCAGATTTAGTCACGAAAAGCCAAAGTCGAAAGGCATGTCAGAAAATCACATGTCAGAAAACACCGGAATAGGACTATCATTTTGCTTAAAATTATTGTATAATTTCATAGTCAAATCATAAAAATATGGATTACATAGGAGGATATCAAGTGGAGAAGAAACAACTGTCAATTAAGAGTATTGTAGCAATCGGAATAGGGGCAGCATTATTTTTTGTATTAGGACGTTTTGTAGCGATTCCAAGTCCAATCCCTAACACAACGATTAATATTCAATATGCGATTTTAGGAGTGTTTGGAGTATTATTTGGACCTATAGTAGGTGTGTTAACAGGATTGATCGGACATGTGTTGATTGACTTATCATGGGGCAGTCCATGGTGGAGTTGGATCATAGCGTCAGCAGTGTTTGGTCTGATCGTTGGATTTGCTCATAAAAAGATAGCGATAGAAGAAGGTAAATTTGGTGGTAAAGAGATAGCAGCTTTTAATATTTGTCAAGTAATCGCACATGCAGTGGCATGGCTGCTCGTGGCACCGGGACTGGATATCTTAATCTATAGTGAACCGGCCAGCAAAGTATTTACACAAGGTGGAGCTGCTTTCGTAATGAATGCATTGTCTACAGCGATTGTGGGTACGATTCTCTTAGTGGCATATGCTAAGACCAAGACGAGTGCAGGAAGCTTAAAGAAAGAAGACTAAACATAGAAGATTAAAGAAAGCACTGATAGAACAAGATAAGAGGAATCTCTAGGGGTGACCGCCGTACATCGGCGGTCATTTTTACTGATTATGATAAAAGGAGAATCGTAAAGTGCACAATAGTAAAAAGCAGGATATACTGGTATCATTTGAACACTATTCTTTTCAATATCGTTCTCAGTCAGAACCTACCCTGCATGATATTAATCTGCAGATTAGGTGCGGAGAAAGAGTAGTTATCGTAGGAGCTTCGGGCTGTGGAAAAAGTACGCTGGCACATTGCTTGAATGGGTTAATCCCATTTTGCTATCAGGGTGAGTCTACAGGTGTGCTGATGGTGAATGGAGTAGAAGCCAAAGAAACGAGTGTTTTTGAATTGAGCCAGAGTGTAGGAACGGTATTGCAGGACACAGATGGTCAGTTCATAGGGATGACGGTGCTCGAGGATATTGCTTTTTCTTTAGAAAATATCTGTGTTCCACAGGATGAACTAAAGAAGAGAACCTTGGAAGAGGCTGTAAAAGTCAATCTGTTGGACAAATTAACGGCTGCACCGCATGAATTATCAGGCGGACAAAAACAGAGGGTATCTATGGCGGGGGTACTAATCAATCGCATCCCGATCCTGCTCTTTGACGAACCGCTGGCGAATCTTGATCCGGCAGCCGGTAAAGATGCGATAGAGCTGATCGATCAGATCCAACAGGAAACAGATACGACGGTATTGATCATAGAGCATCGCCTTGAGGATGCCCTGCATATGGGAGCCGATAGAATCATACTGATGGAAGATGGCAGGATCGTGAGTGATACTTCTCCATCCATATTATTTGCAGGCAATCAACTGATAGAAGCAGGGATCAGAGAACCGCTCTATATCACAGCCTTAAAGTATGCCAAAGTAGCATTGGATGGCTCGATGCCTTTGGCGAGGATACAAGAATTAGTGTTGACACCAATGCAGATTAATCAGGTGAGAGAATGGTTTTTACAAGAGGAAACAGTACCACCGGAAGAAAGCCAACAACCTATTCTTGCTGTGGAGGAGTTGAGCTTTGGCTATACACCGTACAAACAAAATCTCACACAGGTCGGCTTTACGATACATCGCGGAGAGATGGTGAGCATCGTAGGAAAAAATGGAGCCGGGAAAAGCACACTTGCGAAACTTTTATGTGGATTTGAAAAATCGGAGGAAGGCAGCATCTATGTAAAAGGGAAAGATGTGGCGACGGATACGATTAAGGAAAGAGCACAATATATCGGATATGTAATGCAGAATCCCAATCAAATGATTAGTAAACCGTTCTTATTTGATGAAGTCGCTATTAGCTTACAGGTACGTCATATGGATCCTACTGTGATAGAGGATAAAGTATGGCATGTGTTAAAAAAATGTGGACTGTATCAATTCCGAAAATGGCCGATACAGGCATTGAGCTATGGACAAAAAAAACGTGTTACGATAGCCAGTATCCTAGTACAGGAACCGGAGATCCTGATCTTGGATGAACCGACTGCAGGGCAGGACTTCAGACATTATACTGAATTTATGGAATTTCTACAGGAGTTAAATCAACAGGGAATTACCGTTTTAATGATTACACATGATATGCATCTTATGCTAGAATATACAAGTAGGACATTGGTTTTTTCTGAGGGCAGGATGATAGCCGATACGACGCCGGCACAATTGTTTTCTGATAAAACGTTGATTCAGAGAGCGAGTTTAAAGGAAACATCCTTGTTTGCATTGGCACAGATGTGTCAGATTGATCCGGAAGCTTTTATCCATAAGTTTATTAGATACGATAGGCAGGTGAGACAATAATGGCAGCAGTTCTTTCTTATATTGAGCGTAATTCTATGATTCATAAATTAACAGGAACTACGAAACTGATCTTTTTTCTGCTGTGGAGCATTGCAGCGATGTTTACTTATGATACCAGAGTATTGATTACGCTATTTGTGATCGGTGCCGTTCTCTTCTATAGTTCTAAACTGAAGTGGTGTGAGATACGCTTTGCTTTAATCTTTATGTTTGTTTTAATGGCAGTTAATGTGATTGGGCTGTTTGTGTTTTCGCCGGAACAAGGAGTTGCCATCTACGGGACGCGTCATGTTATCGTTCATTTATTTTGGCGCTACACGGTAACGGCAGAACAATTGTTTTATATGTTTAATTTTACCATGAAATATATGGCAGTGATTCCGATTGCTTTATTATTTATTATGGCAACCAATCCGAGCGAGTTTGCAGCCAGTCTTGCTAAGGTAGGGGTCAGCTATAGAGCGGGATATGCGGTGGCCATTGCACTTCGTTATGTGCCGGATGTGCAGAGAGATTATCACGAGATATCGCAGGCACAGCAGGCACGTGGGATTGATTTGAGCAGTAAGGACAAGCTGTTTGAACGCTTGAAGAATTCGGCGGCTATATTATTTCCGCTGGTACTTGCCAGTTTACAGCGTATCGAAGTTATCTCGAATGCAATGGAACTAAGAGGTTTTGGTAAGATGAAGAAGAGAACCTGGATCGTGGAACGTAAATTTACAGGCTTTGATTATGCGGCAGTGCTAGTCGGTATCCTGCTTTTAGCAGGCTCTTTATGGATTACTTTTCAAAATGGCAGCAGATTCTATAATCCATTTTTATAAATCAGGAGGAAAAACATGTTTGATGTAACAGCATTGGGAGAGGTGTTGATTGATTTCACACCAAGCGGATTATCACAATCCGGGCAACGATTATTTGAACAAAATCCGGGTGGAGCACCTGCAAATGTATTGACTGCATTAGCCAATTGCGGATTAAAAACGGCTATGATAGGAAAAGTAGGAGATGACATGCATGGCATTTTCCTACAGGAGACTTTGAAGAAAGTGGGTATTGATTGCACCGGATTGCTAATTGACCCACAGGTGTTTACGACACTTGCCTTTGTAGCATTAAGTGACAGTGGTGACAGAACTTTTTCTTTTGCCAGAAAACCGGGAGCAGACACGATGCTGACAGCAGAAGAAGTAGAGCAACATCGCAGTAAGATAGAGGAGAGCCGTATCCTGCATGTGGGCTCGCTGTCGCTGACGGCAGAACCTAGCAGGGCGGCAACGTTTCGAGCATTACAGATCGCGAGAGATCAGCATATCTTGATATCCTATGATCCCAATTACAGAGCACCGCTATGGGACAGTGAGCAAGAAGCGATCAAGGAGATGCGGGCAGTGATTCCTTATGTTGATGTGATGAAGATGTCTGATGAAGAGACAGAACTGCTGACCGGGATAAAAGATCCAAAACAGGCAGCCCAGGCACTGATGCAAGACGGAGTATCTCTCGTCGCAGTGACACTGGGTGCGCAAGGTGCATATGTAGCTTGTGCAGAAGGTGGCATGCTGGTGCCCGGATTTAAAAGCCGGGTAGTAGATACCACAGGGGCAGGAGATTCTTTTTGGGGAGGATTCTTATATAGTCTGCTGGAGAGTGGCAAATCACCTAAGGCTGTCACATTAAAAGAGGCTGTCGCCTTTGCCAGATTTGGCAATGCAACAGCCGGTTTATGTGTAGAAAAACGTGGTGGTATTCCTGCGATTCCTTTCTTATCTGAGATTCGGAATCTCCTTGCTTCACAATTGAGTGGAGATAAGATCAGCTAATCTTTTGGCTAATAATCGATGACTCTCTTGGTCAAGATGCATATAGTCATTGGGGTGCATACGGATGCCGTCTATTGAGCCGGCATCCAGATAAAGGCAGCCCAGTCTTTCGGCAACTTCCTGATAGAAGGGTGCCAATTCCTGTGATTTCTCTGCACATCCTTGTCCCATCTCGCCACATACCATCGTAGTCTCATAAGCTGCATCGATAGGTGCAGGTGTAATAATCAGAATCCGGGGTTTATCACGCCAGGCATCGGTAGTGATCGCTTTTTGGACGAGTCGCTCCAGTCCTTTTGCGATATTCGAGGCATTGGCTGCAAATCTGGCTTTCACATCATTGGTTCCCAGCATAAGAATCAATAGATCTACGGGTTCATGTGTCATCAGACATGGAAAGAGAAAGGACAAACCGCTCAGACCTTCATATAAGGGATCGTCAAAAACGGTTGTTCGTCCGCTTAATCCTTCTTCCAGGACATGATACTGTTCTCCAAGGTATTGCTCTAAGAGGCAGGGCCAGCGTTCTTCTTCGCTAAAACGTCCATTATTGGCAGAACAATATCCATGTGTATTGGAATCACCAAAGCATACAATGGTCTTTTTCATAGCAGCATACTCCATCATTCTAATAGATTACAGATCTCTGGTATCTTCAACAGCTTTGCGAATATCGTGATAGAGCTTAATAATCTCAGGGTCTTTTTCATCAACAGGTAAGAAAGGTAATCTTGGATCACCGATGTCAACACCGTCCATACGGATAATAGTCTTGCAAGCACCATACATAGATGGGAAAGAACATAAACGGTAGATGAACATGGTAATGATAACCTGCATCTTCTGTGCAGCAGCGATATCTCCTTTGCGGATCAGTTCTTCTATTTTAAGATAAAGCTCAGGCATAGCACCATAGGTACCACCAATCGCAGCATCTGCACCCATCAATCTGCCGGCTAAGAATTGTTCATCAGGACCATTAAATACGATGAAGTCTTTACCACCGGCCTGCTTAAATCTTAAGATATCATGGCATGGGTCTGAGGAACATTTTACACCGGCAACGCGGTCATTCTTAAGCATACGATTGAACAAGTCCATCGATAAGTTAAAGCTGGTCAATTGTGGGATATTATAGATAAAGAATGGTAAGTCAGCAGCTTCGGTAATCTCGCTCCAGTGTCTGTAAACACTTTCTTCGCCCAGATGATAGTAGACACATGGAACAGCGGAAGTAGCATTGGCACCTGCCTGTTCAGCATGCTTTGCAAGGTCTGCGGCATGACGTGTGGAAGCACATCCAACGTGAACGATAATATTCATATCACCGTTGGCTTCAGCAGTCACTGCTTCTACCAGATTCTTACGCTCTTCATTATCTAATAGAAAACCTTCTCCTGTACTGCCACATACATAGAGACTTTTTACACCCTTATTAATATAGTAGCGGACTAATTTTTTACTGGCTTCGAGATTCAAGTCTCCATTTGCTTTAAAAGGAGTATTGAGTGCTACGGTTACTTCTTTAAAACGAGATACATCGTACTTTGACATTTTATTTACCTCTTTCTTTCTATATTTAGTTATTATGGATAATACAGTTACTATTTCCTAAAACATAATATCACTAATACCTAAAAAAAACAATCAAAAAAGGAAAAATATCTTTTTTAAAATTTATATTGAAAAAAATACCCGAGTGTGATATAGTCTATTTATACAAAAGCAATTGTATTTATAAGGCAGGGAAATCACTTGCGGGAAGGTGGAGATCATGACGAAACAAGAAATCATGGATCAAATTCATGGAAAATTAATCGTGTCTTGTCAGGCATTGAAAGAGGAACCACTTTACAGTTCCTATATTATGTCACGTATGGCATATGCAGCTATGCTTGGCGGAGCAGCAGGTATCCGTGCCAATACGGTTGAAGACATAACTGAAATCAGAAAAACAGTAGATCTTCCGATTATCGGTATTATAAAACAGGTATATGGAAGTAATAATGTATATATTACACCGACCATGTCAGAGATAGACGCTTTGGTTCAATGTGGTGTTGAGATTATTGCGACAGATGCGACGAAAAGAATCAGACATAATGGAGTTACCTTAGATGAATTTTTTGGAGAAGTAAGACAGAAGTATCCGGAACAATTGTTTATGGCTGATTGTTCTTCTATAGAAGAAGGCTTACATGCGGCTGAACTTGGATTTGATTTTATCGGTACTACCATGAGCGGTTATACGGATTATACAAAGGGAACCAAGCTTCCTAATTTTGAGATGATGAAGACGCTTGTAGAACAAAGTGGGAAACCGGTTATTGCGGAAGGCGGCATCTGGTCTCCGGAAGATTTAAAAAAGGCATTAGACACAGGGGTATTTGCAGCGGTGGTCGGCAGTGCTATTACGAGACCGATGGATATTACGCGTAGATACGTAGAGGCCATTTGTGAGTGATACACAGATACTCACAGCTTAATCATGATAATAGTTAGCACAGTGCTAATTGTTGATAAAATAAGGAGGAAGAAGATATGAAGAGAAAAGTATTATCAGTTTTACTCGCATCGGTTATGGTATTATCCATGACAGCTTGCGGAAGCAAAGCAGACACAGCAGCACCAGCTGAGAGTGCAGCACCGGCAACGGAAGCAGCAGCAGAAGAAGCACCGGCAACAGAAGCAGCTACAGACACAGCAGAAGCACTCGAAGCAGAGATTACATGGTGGGCATTCCCTACTTTCACACAAGAGACAGCAGATGCGGCTCCTGGCACTTATGAGCAAAGCATTATTGACGCCTTCGAAGCAGCTAACCCTGGTATCACAGTGAAGTTAGAGACCATCGACTTTACATCAGGACCTGAGAAGATTATTGCAGCAATTGAAGGCGGTACCATCGGTGATATTTTATTTGATGCACCGGGACGTATCATTACTTACGGAAAGAGCGGCAAATTAGCTGATTTAAGTGATATGTTTACAGATGAATTTGTAAATGATGTCAACAACGATCAATTATTACAGTCTTGTAAAGCAGGAGATACTCCTTACATGTATCCAATCAGTTCAGCACCTTTCTATATGGCACTTAACAAAGCTATGTTAGAAGACGCAGGCGTTGCAGATCTTGTAAAGAAGGGCTGGACCACAGACGACTTCACAAAAGTTATTACAGCATTAAAAGACAAAGGATACAATCCTGGTTCTGTATTCTGTAGTGGACAGGGTGGAGATCAAGGAACAAGAGCATTCTTCTCTAACCTATACAGTGGTTCTATTACAGATGAAGGTGTAACAAAATACACAGTAAATGACGAAAACGGTGTAAAAGCACTTGATTATATCCAAAAACAAGCAGATGCAGGCACATTGATGAATGGCTCCGCATACAATGGCGGTGACGATATCCAGAACTTTGCAAACGGACAGACTTCCTTTACCTTATTATGGTCTCCTGCACAACCGGATACCCAGAAAGCATTATTAGACGTCAGCAAAGTAGAATATGTTGAAGTACCATTCCCATCAGATGATGGCGAACCGGCATTAGAGTACTTAGTAAACGGTTTCTGTATCTTTGATAATGGCGATGCAAATAAGATTGCAGCTTCTAAGAAATTCATTCAATTCGTTTGTGATGACAAAGAATGGGGCCCTAAAGATGTTGTAAGAACAGGTTCTTTCCCGGTTCGTACTTCCTTTGGTGACTTATACAAGAATGACAGAATGACAGAATTAGCATCATGGACCAGCTACTACTCACCATACTACAATACCATCGATGGTTTTGCTGAGATGAGAACTTATTGGTTCCCAATGCTACAGGCAGTTATGAATGGTGATTCTACACCACAAGAAGCAGCAGACGGATTTGTAAAACAGGCTGATGCCTCTATTGCGAAATAAATCATAGATATAGATATAGATATAGATATAGATATAGATAGGGAAGGTGTTACACTGGGATTCTCGTAATCACGAGTGTAGCACCTTTTTTATAAAGATAGTTTGAAAGGGGCAAGGATATCACTATGAAAAGAGCAAATAAGTTAAAAATGAGAGAAACGATAGTATCCTATTGTTTTTTGGCTCCGGCATTATTTTTCTTCATTTTATTTGTATTGATACCGATGGGGATGGGAGTATTTACCAGTTTCTTTAAATACACCATGAAAGAATTTACTTTTATCGGACTCGATAATTATATTAATATGTTCCAAGATGATACATTTATGAAATCACTTCGCAATACGTTGTTGATTGTAGTAGGTTCTGTTCCAATTGTTGTTGCATTTGCCTTGTTTGTATCTTCACAGACTTATGAGAAAAATGCGTTTACAAGATCTTTTTTCAGATGTGTATTTTTCTTACCGGTAGTAACAGGTACCGTAGCAGTTACTGTGGTATGGAAATGGATTTATGATCCGCTGTCAGGTATCATGAACTATGTATTGAAGGCAGGGGGCATTATTGATGAGAATATTATGTGGTTGGGAGATAAGAAGTATGCGTTGATAGCGATTATCATTATCTTATTGACAACAGCAGTCGGTCAGCCAATCATACTCTATATAGCATCCATGGGTAATATTGATAAATCCCTGGTAGAAGCTTCAGAAGTAGATGGCGCTAATAAATTTCAGGTGTTCTGGAAGATAAAATGGCCAAGTTTATTACCGACTACTCTTTATATTGTAGTTATTACAACGATTAACTCGTTTCAATGTTTCTCACTCATTCAGTTGTTGACATCAGGAGGGCCAAACTTCTCCACAACAACGATTATGTATTATCTGTATGAAAAAGCGTTTAAGCTGTCCGAATATGGATATGCCAATGCGATGGGTGTTTTCTTGGCAATTATCATTGGACTGATTAGTGTGATACAGTTTAAAGCACTCGGCAGTGACGTAGAATATTAGGAGAGGGGAATGAGCATGACTAAGAAAAAAATAACACCATTTAGTGTAATATCAATGACGGTTTTAAGTCTTTTAACAGTTATCTTTGTATTCCCTTTTTATTGGATTGTGACAGGTGCGTTTAAGTCACAGGCAGCGGCGATTAAGATTCCACCACAATGGTTTCCAACCGAACCAACGATAGAGCAGTTCCGTAAATTGCTGGTACAGAATCCGGCAGGACAATGGTTATTAAACAGTATCTTAATAGCACTTATTACGATGCTGGCTGTATGTGTTACTTCTTCACTGGCAGGTTATGCGTTGGCAAAAAAAAGGTTTTATGGACAAAAAATATTGTTTAGTCTTTTTATTGTAGCAATGGCGTTACCAAAACAAGTTATTTTGGTTCCACTGGTTAGTATGATAAGCTGGATGGGGATTCATGATACGATGTTAGCCGTTATTTTACCTTTGATTGGCTGGCCGTTTGGTGTATTCCTGATGAAACAGTTCAGTGAGAACATTCCGGTGGAATTATTGGAATCGGCTAGAATCGATGGCTGTAACGAGCTTAAGACTTTTACCAATATTGCATTTCCTATTATTAAACCGGGATTCGCAGCGTTAGCCATCTTTACTTTTATTAATACATGGAATGATTACTTTATGCAGTTGGTTATGCTATCTTCCAGAAGCAAGCTTACGATATCCTTAGGTGTTGCGACGATGCAGGCAGAGTTATCTACCAATTATGGCTTGATTATGGCAGGAGCTGCATTGGCGGCGATTCCGATTGTAGCTGTGTTCTTGATATTCCAGAAATCTTTCACACAGGGTATTACGATGGGAGCGGTAAAAGGATGATATATGATAAAATAAGCAATATAGATCGCTATCAGGGAATCTCCTCATATTTAGATAAGGCGATTGCATACATACAAAGAACAGAACTATCAGCTTTGCCAATAGGAAGAACACAAATTGATGGAGAACATGTATTTGTGAATGTGATGGATGCAGAAGCCAAAGAGGAAGACTCGCTTCAATTTGAAGTGCATAAAAAATATATGGATATTCAGATAGATATCATAGGCACAGAGGTGATTCAATTGGGATCAGACTGTATCTCGGTGGTAGGACCTTATCAAGAGACAAGTGACTGTGGATTTGTAACGGTAGAAGAAGCGGTTTCCTGTCGTATGGGACCGGGGCGTTTTGTGATCTGTATGGAAGGGGAACCTCACAAACCGGGGATTGCTGCCGGAACAGAAAAACATCTCCACAAATGTGTTGTAAAAGTAGCGGTAGAAGCATAGAGAATATGCATTACAAATGCGAGGTAAGCCTATGAAGATTGTTACACTGGATATCGGAGGAACCTCTATCAAGGCAGGGGAATTCATAGACGGAGTATTAAGCAATATAATGGAAACTGACACAGAGGCTTTTTTAGGCGGAAGACATGTGATGGATAAAGCAAAAGAGATTATCCATCAATATGCCGGCTTTGATAGAATCGGTATCAGTACTGCGGGACAAGTTAATTCTGTAACAGGAACCATTCGTTATGCTAATTCTAATATTCCCGGATATACCGGTATGGAAGTCAAAAAAATATTGGAAAAAGAGTTCGGTGTGCCGGTTGTTGTTGAGAATGATGTGAATGCAGCGGCTATAGGGGAAGCTTATTATGGTGCAGGGCAAGACTTCGACGATTTTCTGTGTCTGACTTATGGAACAGGCGTTGGCGGAGCCATTGTTATGAAAAAAAAGATTTATACGGGACATCAATTCTCGGCAGGAGAATTTGGTGGAATCATCGTACATGCATCTAAACGCACCCCGGAGGAAGATATTTTCAGTGGGTGTTATGAACAATATGCTTCTACGACAGCCTTGGTACGCAATGCAAAAGAACTTGATCAGACGCTTACGGATGGCAGGATCATCTTTGACAGAATAGAGCAGGAAGAAGTTCGTCAAGTGGTAGATGCATGGATTACAGAGGTTGCGTATGGATTGTCTACACTCATCCATATCTTTAATCCACCTTGTATTATTTTGGGAGGTGGTGTTATGAAACAGAAATATATACTGGATAAATTAAGGAATATCCTTTATACTCATATCATGGAAAGTTATCGAGATGTGATACTAAGGCAGGCAGTTCTTGGCAATACGGCCGGTATGCATGGAGTTGCTGCGAGAGCTTATGAGATAAAGGAGAACTAAATGGAGAATGCTAATTTTGTATTACAGATAAGAGCATCTTATAATCAATTAACAAAGGCGGAAAAAAAAGTAGCTGATTATGTGCTTGCACATCAAAGCGAAGTTATGTATATGTCGATCACAGATCTTGCAGATGCTTGTAAGGTAGGAGATACCAGTGTATATCGTTTTTGCAGAACGATGAAATTACAAGGATATCAGGAGTTTAAGATGCGCTTATCGTTAAGCCAGGGTGCGACTACGGGATTATCACTGGAGAATTCCATGAGTGGCGGGTGCGATGATCGTCTTGGTACAATGGCAGAGAAGGTGATGCAGAATCATCTGAATGCAATTAAAGAGACCTATATGCTCTTGAATCGAGATGCATTTGAGAAGACCATTATGATGTTTGAAAAGGCTGCAAGAGTCTGTTTCTTCGGTGTTGGAGATAGTCTGCTCATAGCGGAAGCGGCACGTAATCGATTTCTGCGTGTGACCGGTAAGGTAGAATGTGTTGCCGATCCTCATATGCAAGCAATGGAAGCTTCGTTAACCACACCGGAAGATCTCATTGTAATGGTTTCTTATTCGGGAGCTACCAAGGATAACATCTACGTAGCAAAAGTGGCGAAACAGGCAGGTGCTAAGATCGTCTGTATTACGCATTTTCAGAAGTCTCCACTCACGGTTTATGCAGATGCGATTCTCTTGTGCGGTTCTAGCGAGGGACCACTGGAGGGTGGTTCTATGACAGCTAAACTCAGCCAGCTATACCTGATAGATCTGCTGTACCAAGAATACTATGAACGTAATTATAAAGAAAGTAAGATCAATAATGAGAAAACTTCGAGAGCGGTTGTAGAGAAGCTATTCTAAGGGGAAACATTATGCCTTCTGTAGATATGGCATTGGAACAATTAGAACATTATAACGGAACTAACCCAAGACCAAAAGATTTTTGGTCTTTTTGGGATATTCAAGTAAAGAAAACAGAACAGATGACGTTATCTTATGAGATCCAAAAAAGCAAGATACCGGAATCTAAATACCTTACCTATTATGATCTCTGGTTTACCGGTATAGGCGGGAGCAGGATACATGCTAAATATTTAAAACCAAAGATTCAATCAGATGCACCTGTTATGCTACAGTTTCATGGCTATCCGGGAGCTTCCAGGGGATGGTTTGAACAGACTTCATGGGCAGGATTGGGATATGCACTGTTAGCGATGGACTGTCCGGGACAGGGCGGTTACAGTGAGGATAAGATAGCAAGGCAAGGGACTACTGCTTCTGACCATATCATCATGGGTCTGGATGGCCCGGTGGAGCAGATGTATTATGTACAGACTTTTTTAGACACTTGTCTTATGGTGCGTATTGCTAAGGAATTAGAGGGCATTGATCATACCAGAATCTGTATCAATGGAGCGAGCCAGGGAGCCGGATTAGGCTTGGTGTGTGCCGCCTTGAATCATAAGGATATCGTCAGATGTGCGGCATTGTATCCTTTTTTATCTGACTATAAACGTGCATGGGATATGGATCGTGATCTTGTCGTGTATGATGGCTTACGCTACTACACCAGATGGTTTGATCCACAGGGATTACGGACACAGGAGATATTTACAAAATTGGGATATATTGATGTCCAGAATTTTGTGGAACGAATTGAATGTCCTGTCTTATTTGGAACAGGTCTCATGGATGTGTTTTGCCCACCATCTACGCAGTTTGCTGTTTATCATCATATTACCGCGCCGAAGAAACACTTGATCTTTCCGGATTATGCCCATGAAGAGATCGGTGCGTTTGATGAAGCAGTCGTAGATTATATGCAATGTAAGGAGGATGCGGCATGCCTGCAATAGATATGTCATTGGAACAGCTACAGGAGTACAAGGGCAGTATGCCTGCACCTGTTGATTTTTGGAAGCATTGGATGTCGGTTACCTCAAAGATAGATGCTATGCAATTATCGTATCGTCTGGTGGAGAAGCGTATCTATGAAAGTCACTGTGTGTATTATGGATTCTACTATCAGGGCATGGATGGACAAGAGCATCAGGCCAAATATATTAGACCGGCTACCGAAGAGAAAGTGCCGCTTGTACTTCAATTTCCTGATTATAACGGAGTGAGCAGAAGCTGGTTCCATCTCATGAGGTATGCAGGAATCGGGTGTGCGGTATTGGCACCCGACTATGCATTATCCAATTATGAAGGGCTGTCAGGCACCATAGAGGAGCTGCCTGTACACCAGATCTATACGGAAGCACTGCTGCTCTTACGCATTGTATCTGTTATGAACAATATAGACCAGGCATCTATTCATGTATATGGAGAAGGGCAGGGTGCAGCCACAGCACTTGTAGTGGGAGCGATGAATCCAAAGATCGTGAAGACCTGTGCGATGCAGTATCCTATGTGCTGCGATTATAAGAGAGTCTGGGAAAAAGATTATGATACCGGTGCCTATCAGGGACTACGGGATTATTTTCGATATCAAGATCCGGAACACAAAACTGAGCAGGCTCTGTTCGAGCAGCTTGGCTATCTTGATGCTAAAAATTTTGCACCTTATGTAAAGGCACATGTATTACAGGGAATCGGATTATTAGATGAGATATCGCCACCCTCCGCACAGTTTTCCATTTACAATAACTTATCCTGCTGGAAACAAAAAGCGATTTTTCCAAAACATGGACATGAACTTAATAATTTTTTTGAAAATACGTATTTAGAATTTTTGTTAACTTTTGGTATTGACAAGTAAGACAAATGCCAGTATGATGGCACTACGTAAATAGACTAATGATTCATTCATTTTATCTGTAACGCATCTTGTAGATACAGGATGCAATATCTTTTATTTCGCGGAATAATTCTCCACCCATTCAACAAAGCAAATAGAATAAAACCACAACAAGTTAAATATTGCCTTAGCAGCATAACGCTGTCTTTGTGACAACAGAAAGGGATATCTATGAAAAAAAATAGAAAAAATATTGAAAAGCAGGATTTAATCCTATATGAGGATAATACTTATGAAGAGGAAGTATATGAGGAATATGAACCGAAAGAGAGTAGATTTTTAAATCGATTAAATGGAAAACTCGTTAAAATCACAGGATTGGTCATTATGGCGATCCTCATCGTATCGGTACCGACGACGTTAGTGATCAGAGAGTCTGTGCATGATAAGAGAGGAGGAGACCAAGCGGTGGATGCCGGTATGATCGTGCAGGAAGAGATCGAAAATGTAAGGAAAGAAATGAAAGAAATGTTGGGCAATAATATTCTATTGGATGAGTATGAACAGTCTCTTTTGCTTCAAGATACGATGGAAGAAAAAGAGGGTATTGATGGCACCGATGGAACCGATGGAACCGATGGAGAGAATGGATACAATGGACAAGACGGTATCAATGGGGCTGATGGAACCAGTGGAATAGATGGTAAGGCCGGTATCCCCGGTATCAATGGAGCTAATGGTAAAAATGGAATCGATGGGATCAACGGAAAGGATGGCAAAACAGCGTATGCTTCAGCATTAGAAGCAGGATACCAGGGCACAGAAGAAGAGTTTGGGATTATATTGTCTACAACGCCGGCTAAAATAATAGAGCTTGGAATCGATATGAATACCTTAAACAGTAGTTTGGCTAATAGTGTTATGCAGCTAAACGGAAGTATTGATGCGACTAACGTACGGGTAGAAGAGTGTTTTACCTCTGTCAGTAGCGGGAAATCTTTACTTGCGGCTACGCTGACTGACAAAGAGATACCTACGGCCTCAGATGCTACATTTGCTGTGATCAATGAAAGTATTCACAATCTTTATACAAAAGGATTTGCAGATGGAGTTGGTTCTGTTAATCCGAATGGTACCATTACATATATTCGCCATAATCACACAGGGGATGCATCAAGTGGTGGCGGATGTTATACAAAAGCACATTCCCATACCGGAGCATGTCGACCTATGTGTTGGGTAACGGAATTGGAGTTTGTGACTGATTGCCACGGTGACTCAGGCAATGGCGGTTTTGACAGAACTTATTATAGGTGTGGAGCTTGTGGCTTATTTTGTCATAATGGTGGTGGTTTAGGCGGACCGGGTTCCCGATATCATCATCCGCATCAGGTTGTCAATCCGACCTGTGGTTTGGGTGGATCCTTTGAAGCAAATTGTGGTTATCAAGAGAATCAGATTATATCTGCAACGATACACTATGGTAAAAATGCCAATACGTTACAGACCCCTGTTCCATATATAATGGAGCAAAGTATAGCAGAGCCGGTACATCAGATGATAGAGCAGCCCCCAACAGAGAGCCAAACGGAGCCCCCAACGGAGAGCCAGACAGAGACCCCGACAGAGACTCAGACGGAGACCCCGACAGAGACCCCGGTAGAGACTCAAACGGAGACTCAAACGGAAGCTGCTATTCAGGAAGACTTCTAATCGGCGATTTGTCGACCTTCATGATCCATATGGTAATGGTCAGACAAAATAAGTTTCGATATGGGAACTATCTCATAACCCATATTTTCTAACGAAGTAAGTAAAGGATCCAAAGCATCTGCAGTATATTTGGCTCCATTATGACACAGTATGATGGAGCCATTTCCAAGATGCTTATGTTTGCTTACAGTCTGAATGATAGAATCGGTGCCATAATCTTTCCAATCGAGGCTATCCACATCCCATTGAATCGTGTAATATCCGCAGGATTTTGCATTTGTTATAACATGATTGTCATAGTCCCCATAAGGAGGACGGAAGAGATGCATGTCACAGCCTGTTAAAGCTTTGACTTTGCTATGAACTTTACGAAGTTCTTCCTGGCATTCTTCATCGGATAGCTGAGACATATTTTTGTGATGTTCACTATGGTTACCGAGATCGTGTCCTTCTGCAAAAATCCGTTTTACATCTTCCGGATAAGAGTCTACCCATCCACCGGTCATAAAAAAAGTTGCATGAATATTATGTTTTTTTAAGATATCCATAATTTTGGCAGTGTCCTCGTTTCCCCAAGCCGCATCAAAGGACAGTCCAATTTGTTTTTTATCTGTTTTCACACAATAGATAGGCAGTTCTCTGCCGCCAATACTGTTGCTGACAGTGATTGCTTGAGGTATGTACCATAAAGCAGCGATAAAAAGAGCACAGGTGGCTATGGGTAAAATATGTTTTGGTATTTTATGTAAAGTATTTGTAAATAATTCCCGATGCGGTAAGAAAGATTTTTTCATAATGAGTTTTGCCTCTTTTAACAGTTGTGTTTTTATTAGTATATGTTATTATGTAAAGAAAGTGATATAGATTATGATTTGGATTGAGGAAAGGAATGAGTGTTTGTATGAAATCAGATAATAAGAATCTAAAAAAAGCATATCTATTGATTCTATTTATTGCATTAATGATATTAGGAATTATTAATTTTGATAAGATATTGGGATTGTTATCGGGAGGATTTCAAGTTATATTTCCATTATTACTCGGAGGTATTATGGCATTTATTATGAATCTGCCAATGAGAAAGATAGAGACTGTCTTATTTCAACATGATGCGTCAAAATGGAAACGCAAAATAAAACGACCGATGAGTATTGTTCTTTCTTTGCTCTTTATGCTCTCGATTATAGCATTAATTATATTTATGGTAGTACCACAACTAATTTCCACGGTGATTGATTTAGGGATGAAGATACCTAAGTTTGTGGAAGATTCACTAATTATGCTGGAGAAAATCTGTGCAGATAATCCCGAGATCGTTAAATTTATAGAAGGTATTGAGATTAAAGATATTGCGATTGATTGGAAGTCTTTTATGAATAATGCACTTGCATTTGTTACCAGTGGGTTTGGTAATGCGATGAATATGACAGTATCTATTGCAGGAAGTTTTATTCATACGCTGGTATCCATCGGAATAGCACTTGTTTTTTCAATTTATTTATTATCACAAAAAGAAAAGCTTGGAAGACAGGTCACGATGGTGATGCAGGCATTTTTACCGACTAAGATAGCGAATACTACGATGAAATGTTTACGCCTACTGAATAAGAATTTCTCTAATTTTATTGCAGGGCAATGCGTGGAGGCTATTATATTAGGATGTATGTTTACTATTAGCATGACGGTATTTCGATTTCCATATGCTTTATTAGTTGGTGTACTGATTGCATTTACCGCATTAATTCCTATATTTGGAGCATTTATCGGATGCGGTGTCGGTGCGTTTTTAATACTGATAGAGAGCCCAATGCAGGCATTGCTATTCATTATTTTATTCCTAGTCTTGCAGCAGGTAGAAGGAAACTTTATTTATCCGCATGTGGTGGGCAGCTCAGTAGGATTACCTTCGATTTGGATCTTTGTATCGGTTACCCTGGGAGGGAGTTTGTTTGGCATTGTAGGTATTCTGACCTTTATTCCATTAATGTCTACAGCGTATGAACTTTTAAAAGAAGCAGTTCATAAACGACAGGATATGAACATTTCTAACAACACAAGTATCAAAACGTTGCTTGACAAGTGAATGTGAATATAGTAAAATTAAAAACGTTGCAGAACAAGATAACTAAATAAAAAGTAATCTTATCTTTAACGATGTGCTTGTAGCTCAGCTGGATAGAGCGTCTGGCTACGGACCAGAAGGCCGCGTGTTCGAATCATGTCAGGCACGGAAATAAACCCCCTTGTAAACGTACTGTTTACAAGGGGGTTTATTTGTGTGATTATATACAGCTTTGTGTATCCACAGCCTGACATGCTCCGTATAAGCATTTTCTATTTCAATCAGCAGCATTTTTCTGTTAATATTGCAATCAAAAAAGACCTTTCGTAGCGTGTTGCCCTCGATTTTGCTCGTGATCCTTGTTTGGGATTTGATGGCAGGTGATGCCGATGGTGGCACGATTACCTTTATGGGTATTGATTTTAGCGAGGCTCCTATGGAAGGTGCACAGCTGATACTCAGCGTTACAGAGGGTGGCGAATATGTAGCAGGATTTGCAGAGTAATAGAGCAATTAAATATAAAAAGATAATTAAAAAACAGTAGAAGGACTATTCATAGGGGAATAAATAGGGTAGTATAAACACAAGATATGGCTAGGGGAATAAAATGGAAAGATAAAGTGAGCATATGAAGCGAGAAGAGTTTATTGAAAAATTGAGAACAGCATTATCGGGTGAAGTAAACTATAACCTGATTAATGATAACGTTACTTATTATGAAGATTATATTGCGATGGAAATGCAAAAAGGAAAAACCGAAGAACAGGTATTGCAGGAACTGGGAGATCCGCGATTATTGGCTAAAACAATCATTGAGACAAATAAGATTGCAGGAACCAATACAACGGATGCAGAGTATACGGAATATGATGAAGATGATATTACAGGAAAGCGTAAAACTAAAGCATTCCGTATGCCGGGATGGATGATTGGCGTTATTGTTGCTATTATAGTAATCCTTGTATTTAGTATGCTGACTTCTGTTATCTCGTTTTTATTGCCGGTATTGCTTCCATTTATAGCGATTGTGTGTGTGATTAGATTGATTCAAAGATTGCGATAGTTTGTGTATATTATTTTTTCAAAAGGACATACTGGGAATGTAACCCATTAACTTCCAGGAGGTAAAAATATGTCTAAGAATGATTATGATCAGAATCAACAGAACAAAACCGGTAATACACAGAATCAAAAAAATCAGAATCAGGGGAAAATGAGCAACAACAATAATGATTGCTCTAACAGTACACAGAATAGCAAAAACAGTAACAGCAATAAAGACAGCAATAAAGATAGCAGAAGCAATGATAGTACAGATAATTACTAAGATCTAACGATGAAAGAGATGGCAGATTTAAAATCGGTCATCTCTTTTGTTATAAAAAGATTGACAGAGAAGTATGGGGAATATAAGATAGGGATATGAGAAAATATGAATTGATAGCACCTTGTCATTTTGGCTTGGAAGCGGTATTGAAAAATGAAATTAAGGATTTGGGATATGAGATTCTGTCCGTGGAAGATGGCAGAATTATTTTTGGTGGAGATGAAGAGGCGGTTTGCAGAGCAAATATATGTTTACGCTCGGCAGAACGGATTTTAATTAAAGTAGGATCTTTCCATGCAACCACGTATGATGAACTTTTTGAAGGAACCAAAGCTCTTCCGTGGGAGGAGTATATTCCAAAAGATGCTAAATTTTGGGTAGCAAAAGCAGCAAGTGTTAAGAGCCAATTATTTAGTCCATCGGATATTCAATCTATTATGAAGAAAGCTATGGTAGATAGATTGAAGGACATCTATCATATAAGTTGGTTTGAGGAAGAAGGAGACTCTTATCCAATTCGAGTATTTTTAATGAAAGATGAAGTGACGATTGGTCTTGATACAACAGGGGAATCTTTACACAAACGTGGATATCGTAAATTAACAGCGAAAGCTCCGATTGCAGAGAATCTGGCAGCAGCACTTATTATGTTGACACCGTGGAATGGTAGCCGAATTTTGGTAGACCCTTTTTGTGGAAGTGGAACGATCCCGATTGAGGCAGCGATGATGGCAGCCAATATAGCACCCGGTATGAATCGCTCTTTTACAGCGGAGCATTGGCCTGCGGTCATTGCAAAGCAGAATTGGTATGATTGTGTATCGGAAGCCACTGAGATGATAGACAGGACTGTAGAAACAGATATTCAAGGATATGATATTGACGAGAGTATGGTTAAAATAGCGAGAGAAAATGCTAAACTGGCCGGAGTTGATAAGATGATTCATTTTCAACAACGTGCATTGGAACAATTAAGCCATCCTAAAAAATATGGTTTTATTATTACTAATCCACCTTATGGAGAGCGATTAGAGGAGAAAGAAAACCTACCGGAATTATATCGCCATATCGGAGAACGCTATCGGGCATTGGATTCATGGTCGATGTTCTTGATATCGGCATATGAACAGGCAGAACAGGATATTGGAAAACAGGCGAATAAGAATCGTAAGATATATAATGGTATGATGAAAGCATATTATTATCAATATCTGGGTCCAAAACCACCGCGAAAAGGTTGATAATATGTATGATGAATTAATGAAGCGAACGGCAATCTACGGTTCGATAATCGCAATTCTTATAATCTGCATACTTGGCTATTGTATCAATAATCGAAATATTAGAGGGAGTAGCATTACTGCATCAAAGAATGCAGAATATAGTAGTGCCAGACAAGATATTGCATCCCAGAACTATAAAGAATTACAGATGAAATCAGCAACAAAGGATGTGGCTTATCTGGAGATTCCATTATCGGCAAACACAACCGAGGAGCAGATTCTGTTGAAAAGTGATTATATGGAGCATACATTACATATTATGATAGAGGGATTAGATGAGAATTTCTATGAGAAATCTATGATAGAGGGTAATAGTGCCTATGTAGATTCACTATCCTATCATTATAACAATCGTGTTACAGAATTAATGATTCACCTTACTGATATTTATGAGTATACAGCATTTTATAAAAATAATATGTTATATTTAGAATTTGAGTTACCGCGTACACGCTATCATCAACTGCTCGTTATTGATGCGGGTAATCAGGAAAGCTCAGATGATCTGACACCTATGATAGCACAAAAACTTAAGGATAGATTAGCCCAGACAGAGATTAAAGTGTACGATACCTGTATGGATACGGAAAATCCGTCGGTAGAGAAGCGGGTAGCATTTGCAAATCAAATAAAAGCAGATATGCTGATCAGTATTCAAGTTCGGGAAAGTGTTGAAACCTCTGAAAATATGGTACAAACGATTTATCATCCCACTTTTTTTATTCCCTATTTAAGTAGTATTGAATTGTCAAACATAGTAGAACGAGAAGTGGCTAAGAGTATCGGGTGTCAGGGGAAAGGGCTGATTGCGGCGGGTAAACAAGATGTTATTGCTAATCGGGCAACGGTTCCGGCGGCAATGGTGGAATTGGGGCATGTAACAGATCGTGAAGAAGCAAAGGATACAGAAGCTTATGCAGATAAAGTAGCGGAAGGACTTTATAATAGCATTTTAGCAGCATATAGCATGAGGGATAGCCATGAATAAGAAAATTATATTTGCAACAGGAAATATAGATAAGATGAAAGAAATAAGAGAGATTCTTGCAGATACTGAATTTGATATTGTGTCTATGAAAGAAGCGGGCATTGTCATGAATATAAAAGAAACGGGACAAAGCTTTGCAGAGAATGCGATGATAAAAGCCAGAGCAGTAGCAGACGTATGTGATAGTATTGTGTTGGCAGATGATTCTGGACTTGAGATCGATTATCTGAATAAAGAACCGGGTATCTATTCGGCCAGATATATGGGAGAAGATACCTCTTATCATATTAAAAATACAAGTTTGTTAAATCGTTTAGAAGGGGTCTTGCCAGAGGATAGAACAGCACGTTTTGTGTGTGCGATTGCAGCTGTTTTTCCGGAGGGAGATAGCATCATAACACAGGGGATTATGGAAGGCAGAATCGGATATGCAGAGCAGGGCGAAAATGGTTTTGGATATGATCCAATCTTTTGTTTGCCACCGTATCATTGCAGTACAGCACAGTTAAGCCGTCAACAGAAAAATGCCGCCAGTCATCGGGGGCAAGCTCTTAGGAAGATGCGTATAGAATTGCTAACACGAAACCAACATACGGAAGAGAAATAGAACTATGAAAATTATGATTGTAAGCGATACACACAGAAATGAATCTAATTATTATGCAGCGTTAGAGAAGGAAACACCCATAGATCTGTTGATCCATTGCGGGGATGCAGAGGGGCGTGAAGCGGTTATTACACAGGCAGCAGCGTGTCCTACAGAGATTATATTGGGAAATAATGACTTCTTTTCTAATCTTCCCAGAGAAAAAGAAATAGAACTGAATCAGTATCATATATGGATTACGCATGGACATCAATATAATGTCTCTATGGGGAATGAACTACTCAAAGAAGAAGCAAGAAGCAGGGGGACCGACATTGTTCTATATGGACATACCCATAAGCCGGTGATAGAGGCAGAAGAGGGATTGCTCACTATGAATCCTGGTAGCTTGACGTACCCGAGGCAGGAAGGCAGACGACCTTCTTATATTATTTTAGAGTTGAACGAGAATCAAGAACCGCAGGCAGAGATTAAATATTTATAAAAAGCACTGATAAGATCGCATAAGACACTATGTTTGATACAATTAATAGCACTAAAATAGTGCTATTTTTTGACTACATAAATCCAATACGATTTGATACGATTTTTTGAATAAAAAAATAGCGACAAATCCGCATGTTTACTGGATTTACCGCTGTTTAAGCCTAAGTGAGACATCCGGGATTCGAACCCGGGACAACTTGATTAAAAGTCAAGATATCAATACACGCAGAGCCCATGATACACGCACATTCAAAAAAATTTGACTACATTTTGACTACATAAAAATAGGTTAATCGAATATCATTTCATACGATTTTGGTTATTAAAAATATTACAAGTTATGCAATAAAAAAAGAAAATAAGTGTTGACTTATAACTCAATGAGTGGTATTATAATAGTAACAGATAACCCAGTGAGTTATAAGGAGAAAAACATGGATATAAAAGAAGCTAGAACAAAAGCTAATTTAACACAGCGAGAAATGTCTGATATATTTGAAATACCAATCAGAACAATATCAAATTGGGAATCGGGCAGCAGAGCATGTACGGATTATGTTGAAAAATTAATTGTAGAAAAACTGGAGGGAATAAAAATGAAAGCAGAATGGTTAAGCAAGTTAATGGAATCTTTAAAAGTTGGGGATCTCGTATCAGAAAATAATGGTTCATTCAAAAAATCAATGACATATGTAGTTACAGAAATTACAGAAGAAAAAATCATATGCAGATTGTTAAAAAATGAGTACAGTGAGAAAATGCTTAAGATGAATCATGATTATTGCAGCAAAGACAAGACTTTTGAAATTAATAAACTGGGTTCATTCCCGGCAATCATTAAATTAAACGACGGATACAAGGACACAGATGAAGAAAGAAAAGAAAATATTCAAAATATATGGTAAATAAAATAATATATTTCAAAAACTACTAGCAAATAAACAGGTTAGTAGTTTTTTATTGATTAAAAAATAAAATTTTACAGTGCAATTTCCAGATTTATACAATTATCCAGTTTTTCAACAGTATTTTCTTTTTCTTCATTCAAATGGGCATACACCTCTCTTATCATCTTACCATCAGCATGCCCCATGAGTTCAACAGACTTTAATTCAGACAATCCGGAGTAATAAAGCATAGAGCAGTAGTTATGACGAAAAATGTGTGCTGTAAGCCCCTGTATAGGTGTACTGTTAAATGGAGTTGCGGCAGCAGCATTTAGCTTGACAAGAATACGATCCCATAGGCGGCGATATGCAGATTTTGTAATGTATCCGCCAGAAGCAGACGTAAAAAGCAAAGGACCATTTAGAGTACGAAGGTAAAATTTAATAGAATCAAACATAAATATAGGAATTGGGATGGATCTATATCCGCTAGAGGTCTTGGTTGATTCCTCTAAGATTGGAGTATTCTTATCAAACACAATCACATGTCGAACATAGACACATCGCTGTATCAGATCAATGTCATTCTGATGCAGTGCCAGTATCTCCTCACGACGCAAACCGCATCCATAAAGAATCAAAATAAAGGTACGTTCGGATATCGTTAAATCAGCTTTATTAATTGCGTTCTTTTCAATTTGAGTCAAAGCACGTTTCTTTTTTCTCTTATCACTGGGCATATCTATATCATACCAGGGACTTTCAAGTATTATTTTTTCTTTTAATGCAGATGCAAACACCTGCTTGAGAACAAGACGTATCTGTTCGCAGGTACGTTGCTTTTGATAGGTTAAATTAATAAGCATTTGTATATTACTTCTGGTGACATTGGCAAGAGACAAATGTCCTAAATTTGGAATGATATGTACATTTATGATATTTGTATACATTGCCTTTGTATTGATCGATCGATGTGCCTTGTAGGTGTCGTACCAGTTCAGTATATAATCGCCTAGTAAAATGTCGGTAGATTCAACATAGACAGAGGTTTTTATGGTTGCCTTTAGAGCATCCACTTTTTCTTCAAGGTCTTTACTGCTGATGCTGCTGTAAAGAGGTATTCTCTCAGCAGATCCATCTTGGAGGTACTTGCCGGTGCTGACAAGGGCAAAGTATCGGCCATCTTTACGTGGTTTGTATCTGTTTTTTCTGGGCATAGTATCATTCCTTTCAGCGGAAAAAGTATAAAAAATACACCTATTGCTAGATGCACTTTTAAATGATATAATAGCCTTGATTTAGAGGTATTATATTTAGTGCATTTTGCAACTAGGTAAGTATCACGAAAGCCGTTCCTGTTAGAGCAGGGGCGGTTTTTGCTTATTCGGATAGAAAAAAATATTAAGCAAAGGTGCATCTTGATAATTTAAGGAATTGGCCATCTTTAACAGTTACATAGGTTTGTCCGGTAAAATTATCATTTGTTGTGATGTCTTTTTGCAGGGCATCATTTGATACAGAATAATAAGCTGAGAATCTCGCATCAGTACATTGCAATTTGTACTCGCCGGCAGGGAGATGGTAGCCAATGTAGAACATATTGCCATGCGTGTAATCAATGGTTGGAACTTCTAAAATCGGCGACAGGGTGCATCTAGTCAGCTTTAGATATTGCCCATCGTTTACGGTGACGATAGAATTGTAATTAAAGTTTTCGTTCGCAATAATACTATCGCCTGTACTATCGGAAGAGACAGCATAGTAAGAAGAGTATTTACTATTATTTAAAAGAACATAAGCACCGGCTACTATATCAGTACCGACCTTATAAGTACCTTCACCAACGATAGTAACAGGTGTAGAGGTAACGGTTCCGACAACCGGAACATAAGGAGCAGGAGCAGGAGCAGCCGGAGCAGCAGGAGCAGCCGGAGCAGCAAAAACAGATAATGAAGACATTAGTAAGGTTGATGCCAATAACATTGATAAAAAAAGTTTTTTAGATTTCATTTAGAAACCCCCTTTCATAGTGAAAAAATAGTTTTATTTAAAATCAACCTCTATGATAAAAGAGGAAATTTTTTTATAGTGGTAACTTATGCCATTTTTTGTGAATCCCTTTTTTCAGAATTTTCAATTTTAAGAGCTCTGAGAACAGTGGTCTGATCAAAATAATCTGAAACTCTATATTTTTCGATAATTTGCTTTTCTAAATATGTTAATTGAAAATCATGTATTTCTTCTTCTAAAGAATCTTTTTTCCATCCCATTAAATAGCCGGGCGAACATTTTAAAGCATTTGCCAATGATTCAATTTTATCACGTCTTAAATTCTTTATTTCTCCGCTTTCATATCGTTGTATGGTTGGGGCTGATACACCAACTTGCTTTGCTACTTCTTCTAAAGTGAGGTTGTTTTTTTGGCGAAGTACTTTAACTTTATCTCTGAATTCCATTTTTTATTCCTACTTTCAATTCATAAGGCAATTATAACAGATATTTGCATAAATGCAAGTTAAAAATAAAAAAATAGGAAAATATTTGCGTTTACGTATTGACAAATATTTATAAAGTGATATATTGAGATTACGTAAACGCAAATACAAAAAGGAGGAGAAAAATGCTAGATACAAAAAAATTAAAAATAAGAATGTTGGAATTAAATAAAAGACCCGCAGAAATAGCTGAATATTTAAAAATTAATACTACAACATTTTATAGGAAAACAAATGGAACAAGTGAATTCGATAGGAGCGAAATGGAGAAACTAAATGAAATATTGTTACTAGAAGATCCAACAGAAATTTTTTTTGCTAAAGATATTACGCAAACGCAAAAGAACGAACTTTAAATGGAAAAGCAAGAGCAGATTTTTTACTATTTGGAAAAGTATAATCTGACATAATTTTATTCTGATTTCAAGATTACTAGGCTTTGCAGATCCAGTAAGACAAGCATAGGAGGGTATAAGAAAAAATGCAAGAGAAGGAGAAAAGAAGAAAATGACATATCCAAAAGCAATTATGAAAAAGACA
>JAVVVE010000007.1:0-98886 GCA_036652815.1 Lachnospiraceae bacterium | reverse complement strand
TAAAGAGAGTCGCAGAATACATCCCCTTGCCCAAGCGGGCAGAATGGAAGATAGTATCCAAAAGGAACGGGAGATTCTGGTCAATGTGAAAGCCAGAGCTCATTATGTGATAGACACTTCCAATATTTTGACGAGGGAATTAAAACAAGAGCTGGAACATATCTTTGTTCATAATAAAGAATACAATAGCCTTATGGTTAATATTATGTCTTTTGGATTTAAAAATGGGATTCCGGCAGATTCCGATTTAGTATTTGACGTGAGATTTTTGCCTAATCCGTACTACATAGAAGAACTTAAATACAAAACAGGTGCGGATCAGGAAGTTAGAGATTATGTCATGAATTATACAGAGGCACAAGAATTTCTGAATCAACTAACCGAGATGCTTGAATTTTTAATTCCAAATTATGTAAAAGAAGGGAAATACCAGTTGGTGGTTTCCATCGGATGTACAGGTGGTAAACACCGCAGTGTTACTCTGGCAAATGAACTGTATGCCAGAATGAAAAACCGCGGGAACTATGGCTTGACAGTGATACACAGAGATATAAAATATGGTAATTAATAAGGAGAAGGAGTATGGGTGCAGCTATGTCTTTTTCCAAAGAAGTAAAAGCAGAACTAGCCAAACAGATTAGTACGACCAGACATTGCCGCATTGCAGAATTGGCCGCTATCATCCAATATTGTGGAGAGATTCAGGATGCAGGTACTGATAGAGCGAGCATTCAGATACCGACTGAGAATATTGCAGTTGCCAGAAAATACTTTACATTGCTTAAGAAAACATTTAATATAGATGTTGATGCTGCTGAAGACGCAGTATCCGTGCAGACAGTTCTACAGGCAATCAAGATTCACAATCAGGACAATCATCTGATTCACTCGATATGGACTGTGAATCCTATGATTATGAAAAGTAGCTGCTGTAAAAGAGCGGTACTCAGAGGAGCATATCTGGCAGTCGGTTCTATGAGTGACCCAACGAAGAGTTATCATTTTGAACTAGCTTGTGTGACTTACGAACAGGCAGAACAGCTCAGAGATCTCATGAGAGAGTTTCAGGTAGAAAGCAAGATTATTGAGCGTAAGAAATATTATGTTGTGTATGTCAAAGAGGGTTCCGGCATAGTAGAGTTATTAAATATCATAGAAGCACATGTTGCACTTATGAATTTAGAGAATCTGCGTATTGTAAAAGAGATGCGCAATTCTATCAACAGAAGAGTTAATTGCGAAGCGGCTAATATTACGAAGACAGTACGTGCTTCGTCCAAACAAATAGATGATATCCATTACATAAAAGAAATGGTTGGTTTTGGCAACATACCGGAAAGCCTGTGCAGGATGGCAGAAATACGCCTGGAACATCCGGATGATACCTTACAAGAACTTGGTACATTCCTGAATCCACCGATGGGTAAATCCGGTGTGAATCATAGACTTAGAAAACTAAGTGAGTTGGCAGATAAGTTGAAACAAGAAAGAGGAGGAAAGAACGATGATTAAGAGAGAGATTAAGATTCAATTGGACAGTGGGTTGGAGGCTAGACCAATAGCGTTGCTGGTTCAGGTTGCAAGTCAGTATGACAGTTTGATTCATCTGGAGGCAGAAGGACGTAAAGTCAATGCCAAGAGCATTATGGGAATGATGACGCTGGGCTTGCCATCCGGTGAGAACGTTATAGTAGAAGTGGATGGACAGGATGAAGTGGCAGCGATAAAAAGCATAGAAGAATATTTGAGTGGGCAGAGCAAGCAAAACTAGAGGTACAGCTATGACAGATAAGAAGATGTTGTTTATTTATAATCCACATGCAGGAAAAGCCAATATCAGGAGCAACTTATTGGATATTATTGACATTTTTGTCAAAGCGGATTATGAAGTTACAGCATATCCAACACAACAGGCAGGAGATGCGATTCGTGCTGTAAAAGAGAGAAAGCAGGGATATGATTTACTGGTATGCAGTGGAGGCGATGGTACTTTAGATGAAGTAGTGACCGGGATGATGCAATGCAAAAACAGGATTCCAATCGGATATGTACCGGCAGGCAGCACCAATGATTTTGCCACGAGTCTTCATATTCCACGCAATATGATAACCGCAGCTAATATTGTGGTACAGGGGCAGCGATTTCCGTGTGATGTAGGAGCTTTTAATCAGGATAATTTTGTATATATTGCCGCATTTGGTCTCTTTACCGATGTGTCGTATGGGACGAAGCAGCAAATGAAGAATGTATTGGGATATCTAGCGTATGTCCTAGAAGGCATGAAGAGATTACAGGCGATTCAATCGTATCCGATGACGATAACCTATGATGATGGTATCCTAAAAGATGAGTTTATGTTTGGTATGATAACCAATTCAGAATCAGTAGGTGGGTTCAAGATGATTACCGGAGAATGGGTAGAATTAGATGATGGTTTATTTGAAGTGACCTTGATTAAGAAGCCTAAAAATCCGATTGAATTAAATGCCATTATCTCATCCCTGCTGATTAAGACTATTGATACGCAGTATATGTACTGTTTTAAAACGAGTCACTTAGAGATTGAATCCAACGAAGAAATACCGTGGACGCGTGACGGAGAGTTTGGCGGTACACACAACAAAGTTATAATATCAAATATGAAAAGAGCAATACATATTATGATACCGACTGACAAGAACTAAATTTTAATATTTTAAAGGTTCCTTTTTAAGGAAACTTGCGTTATAATAGATGAGAAAATCGATGATGCAATAATGGAGGGCAATAAAATGTTAGTAGCAGCAAAAGAAATGCTTGTAAAAGCAAAAGCAGGTCACTATGCAGTAGGCCAATTCAATATCAATAATCTTGAGTGGACCAAAGCAGTATTACAGGTAGCACAAGAGAACAATTCTCCGGTTATTTTGGGTGTATCAGAAGGTGCCGGTAAGTACATGACAGGTTATAAGACTGTTGTAGGTATGGTTAATGGTATGATGGAAGAGATGGGCATTACAGTTCCCGTAGCACTTCACTTAGACCATGGTAGCTATGAACACTGCTATAAATGTATTGAAGCAGGTTTTTCATCCGTTATGTTTGATGGTTCTCATTATCCAATCGCTGAGAATATCGCTAAAACGACAGAATTAGTAAAAGAATGTCATAAAAGAGGCATCTCTTTAGAAGCAGAAGTTGGTTCTATCGGTGGTGAAGAAGATGGCGTTATTGGTATGGGAGAATGTGCAGATCCACAGGAATGTAAATCAATCGCTGATTTGGGAGTTGATTTCCTGGCAGCCGGTATTGGTAATATTCATGGTAAATATCCTGCAAACTGGAAAGGATTATCATTTGAGACCTTAGATGCTGTTCAGAAGCTGACAGGGGACATGCCTCTTGTACTTCATGGTGGTACAGGGATCCCTACAGAGATGATTAAAAAAGCGATTACACTTGGCGTTGCTAAGATTAATGTAAATACAGAGTGTCAGTTATCTTTTGCAGATGCAACACGTAAATACATTGAAGCAGGAAAAGATCTGGAAGGAAAAGGATTCGATCCTCGTAAGCTATTAGCACCGGGATTTGAAGCCATTAAAGATACAGTAAGAGAAAAAATGGAGATTTTTGGTTCTTTCAACCAAGCTTAATTATCCCCAAACAGGGAGGATGCCAAGTAAATGTAATTTACTTGGCATTTATTATGAAAAAGTTATCTAAAAGTATTATGCATACTGTGTCCTGCGTTTATCTTATAACCTAAGTATAGGGGATAGATTTGGATAGACAATGTTATGTAAATTAAGTTTTTTTTAATACCATATGAACAAAGTATGAATAGAAACGACAAAAAGAGCCAAAGAATAGGCTCTTTTTGTTTAATTATGATAGAATTGTATTACATTTTCTCCGGTTCCGGGTAATCCACACCAAAAGTATCTACGGTAATAGATTGGATCAACTGGTCTTCCAGAGGTCTGTCTGAACGATCTGTTTTCACTTCTGCAATCTGATTCACAATATCCATACCCTCTGTGATTTTACCAAAAGCAGCATAGTCACCATCAAGATGTGGTGCGTCTTTGTGCATCAGGAAGAACTGAGAGCCGGCAGAATTGGGGTTGCCGCTTCTGGCCATCGATAGGACACCTGCTGTGTGCAACAGAGTATTTGTAAATCCATTGGAAGAGAATTCTCCGCCGATAGAATAGCCGGGATCACCCATGCCATTGCCGTTAGGACAGCCTCCCTGGAGCATAAAACCGTTGATGACTCTGTGGAAGATCAATCCGTCATAGAAGTGTTTGTGAATGAGAGAGATGAAATTATTCACTGAATTAGGAGCAATCTCAGGATATAACTCAGCTTTCATTACATCACCATTTGCCATTGTGATTGTTACGATTGGATTAGCCATTAATCATACCTCTTTCTTTTTTAAATTCTAATAATCAGACAGCAGTATAGCATAAATAAGGTAAATGCGTCAAATATCAAGTAATTTTACAAGCGTCTCTTCACCCCAGGAATAGTCAAACAGATATTCTTCCTGAAAGGCATTGATCGCAGCGCGGTCGTGCTCCAGATAAGAATAATAATCACAGGAAACCAGTTGGCGGTTAATATGGCAATAGCCTCGTCCATTCTCAAAAACACCGGTCAAATTTAGACTTTTAAATAGACTGTTTAGATAAATAATGGCTTTGCGGTATAGACTCTTTACATTACGATCATAGCTTCGGTCTTCCCATAACTTATCGATCGCTTCCTCCATGGATACATTACCACCCAGACGGTCTACGCATAAAGCCAATAGCTCTTTGGCTTTTGCATTGGTAAAAGAGACTAATTTTTCATCTACAAACATATCAAAGCGCCCAAAGGTATGAAAATAGACTCGTTTCTGTTGCGCATGGGATAGCAGTCTGGCACGCTGTAAGACTTTATCGGCATCTTCCTTACTGTACGGTTTTAGAATGTAATAATCTGCACCGATCTCTAAAATAGCTTCTGCGATATACTCAGAATAAGCGGTGGCAAAAATAATGATAACGGAAGGGTTTATCTTTTTTAATTCTCTTCCTAGCTCAATGCCACTCATCTCAGGCATTTCAATATCTAATAATGCAAAATCAACCACATTCTCTTTGGCATAGCTGAGGGCTTCTTTTGCTTTACTGAATTTGCCGACGATCTCTATATCCGGAAGATCTACACACTCTTCTTCGAAACGCTCCATACTCCACATTTCATCATCTACTAATATCATTTTCATTGCTTCGTTCTCCTTGCTTTTCTATGTTTGCCTCTTTGGGGATACGAACCACTACGGTAGTCCCCTCATTGGGAATACTATTGATGTGTAGGGAGGCCCCTAAATATCTGGTTAATACATCTTGTGTTCGGTGTAATCCGGATGTTGAACTGCTCCGTTGCATAGCTTCTCGAACCAGAAATCCGGCACCGTTGTCAATTACTTCTATCATATAAGCATCTGTGGCTTCGTAGCTTCTTATTATGACAGTACCACCGTCTGCTACCTTGCGTACTCCATGATTAACAGCATTCATGACCAAAGCCCGTATGGATAGAATCGGTACTGTAAAATCATGCGTCTGTATATCATACGTGATTTGAAAAGAATCGCGAAAGCGAAGCGATTGAATATTGGTAAAAGCATGTATATAGTCCAATTCTGTAGAAAAGGGAATCAATCCGGGGTTCTCCCAGGCGATGATGCTTGAACGAAGGTAGGTAGAAAAATCAAACACCATCTCATAAGCGGTATCCGGATTTTTCTTGATAAGTGATTGAATAGCGCCTAAAGCATTAAATAAAAAATGAGGTTGAATATGGCTTTTCATCATTGCAATCTGCTGCTGCAAGACTATTTTGGCTAAATAAGAATCAGTGGTCTTACGCTTAATCATCCTTTTTATGACCATAAAAATCAAACAGAATATATAAAGAAAAACACCGATATGTAGGATATTCCCGGCATATTGATAATTTCTGGTGTAATACAGAACGAGCTCTATTAGCACACTGAGTATAAAAGAACTAAATCCCAAAACATAGGGTATCAAACGATAAATAGGTGACTTTAGAGATTCCACAAAATGAACGCATACCAAACATATCAGAAGGAAGATCAAAATATGTGTGAAAACCGCGGTTTCCACAAAATCTGCAAGCTTGGTTATCTGTAAAAACAAGCATATAAAAATGTTAAGGACATCGGCGATTAAAAAGGCGTGAATATAACGATGGTATTTTTTATCATAAAAACATTTTATAAACAATAGATAGGGAATGATACATAACATAAGAGAAAGGTTAGAAACAAATAGATCAAAGGAAGGATTCAATATAATAAAAGAAGGCATCTTAGATTCGCCATGCAGCCAAAGGGATGCAAGAATGGCAAACCAGCCAAGATAGCGAAAAGCAAAGGTGTCGGGACTTAAGTTAATGGTAAGATGAGAAGTAATAATCAATGCTATTCCCAAAAAGAACACAGAGAAACAGATGAGATAGCTGGGCATATAGGCTACAATAACAGAATGCAATAAATCTTCATAAGCACCATAACGAACTTGAGAGAGATGACCGGAATAATTCTTATAAGGAGAGTGCGTCGTGATCTGTATGGTTTTCCCTTCATATTGCGGATCAAGCAACACAAAATTCCATCGACTGGGTGAAGCCTTGCCAAAGAGGTTGTCATCCTCTGCCTGATAGTGATAGATAACGGTACCGGCAACGGAAACCCAGACAGATTGCAGCGTACTTCTAAAACAAAGGGCGGCTGTGTCACATAGTGGATTAGGAAGCATGGCTTGCATCGTAACATAATCAGTGGAAGCCACGCGAATATTGGCCGGTAAGGAAACAGAAGCCGTGGGTGTTTGATTGACAGAGATATTCCAGGTATTGCTTAAAGGCTGAATTGACCCAGAGGTATTACTACATACCTTTGAATGAGATAAAATAAAATAAATGATACATACGGATAGAGCAAGACAAGATGCAATTAAAAAAAAGCGTGAATCTGTTTTTTGTTTATTTTTATTCATAAGGGTATGATAGCATAAAACTGAATCGCGGTAAACAAAAGTATTCCGAAAAAGAATAAAATGTGGTATGATAATTTTGTTACTCGTGGAAAAATAGGAGAACAAAAATATGAAGACAAAAATGATAGTGGTAGAGGAAGGTAATATTGATGAAACGGTGATGAAAGAAGCCGGAGATATTATTAAACAAGGTGGTCTTGTTGCATTTCCAACAGAAACGGTATATGGATTGGGAGGAGATGCATTAAATCCATCTTCGTCCGGAAAAATATATGCAGCCAAAGGAAGACCGTCAGATAATCCATTGATTGTTCATATTGCACAGATGAGCTCACTGGCTAAGATAGTAGCAGAAGTGCCGGAGTCAGTGGCAAGACTGGCAGATGCATTTTGGCCGGGGCCGTTAACCATGGTTCTTCCTAAGAGCGATGCTGTTCCACCGGAGACCACGGGCGGTCTTTCTACCGTAGCAGTCAGGATGCCAAGTCATCCGATCGCACAGGCTTTTATCGAGGCGGCAGGCGGCTATGTTGCAGCACCCAGTGCCAATCTATCCGGAAAACCCAGTCCCACGTTAGCCAAATATGTGGCAGAGGATATGGATGGTTTGATTGAGATGATTATTGACAGTGGTTCTATCGGGATTGGTCTTGAGTCTACGATTATAGATTTAACAGAAGAGATTCCGGTTATTTTAAGACCCGGTTATATTACACAGGAGATGCTTGAGAAAGTACTGGGCGAAGTAAAAGTAGATCAAACGATTCTTAGCCCGGATAGTCAGATACCGCCGAAAGCGCCGGGGATGAAATATAAGCACTATGCACCCAAAGGAGATCTGACGATCATTGCCGGAGGCATGGAAGAAGTACGTCATCATATCAATACTTTGGTGCGGGAGCGGCAGGCAAAGGGCGAGAAAGTCGGTATTATAGGTACGGAAGAAAATATAGCACAGTACAGGGCCGATGTAGTAAAGAGCGTAGGAAGCAGATTCGATGAAGATACCATTGCAAAGAGACTTTATCAGATATTACGTGAGTTTGATGATGAAGAAGTTACGGTTATCTACTCAGAAGCATTTGCTACTGCGGGGATTGGACAAGCTATTATGAACCGTTTACTTAAGGCTGCCGGACATAAAGTAATATACCTATAAAAAGGAGAATTGTGATGATAGCAATTGGTAGTGATCATGGAGGATATAATCTAAAACTGGAGATTATGAAACACCTGGAAGAAAAAGAGATTGCATATCGGGATTACGGATGCCTTAATTCAGAGGCCTGCGATTATCCTGTCTATGGAAAAGCAGTAGCAAAAGCAGTGGCACAGGGGGAATGTGAACAAGGGATTGTAATCTGTACTACCGGAATAGGCATCTCCATTGCCGCCAATAAGATTCGGGGAATCAGGGCAGCACTTTGTACTGATTCATTGACAGCGAGATTGACCAGATTGCATAATGATGCCAATGTGTTGGCACTGGGAGCCGGCATCGTGGGCCCGGAACTGGCAAAAGCGATTGTTGACACTTTTCTAGAAACCAAATTTTCGGGATTAGAACGACACAGCAGAAGAATATCACTGATAGAAGAATAGCACTATAGAAGAATAGGTGGTAATATAAATCAAGCAAGGAATGAAAAACAGAATGCTTAGGAGGCAGAACAAAGATGAGCAAGGTTGTTATTATGGATCATCCACTGATTCAACACAAGATTGGTTACATTAGGAGACAGGACACGGGCACCAAAGATTTCAGACAGACGATCGGTGAGATTGCTATGCTGATTTGTTATGAAGCTACCAGAGATCTGCAGGTGGAAGAAGTTGAGATTCAGACACCTATTTGTACAACAACCGCAAAACAGCTAAAAGGTAAGAAGATGGCTGTGATTCCTATTCTGCGTGCAGGCCTTGGCATGGTAGATGCAATGCTGGCCTTGATTCCGGCAGCAAAAGTAGGACACATTGGCTTATATAGAGATCCGGAGACCTTGACCCCGGTGGAATATTACTGTAAGTTACCTGCAGACTGTGCAGACCGAGAAGTGTTTGTCGTAGATCCGATGCTTGCCACAGGAGGATCTTCTGTAGCGGCTATTCAGATGCTCAAGGATAAAGGATGCAAAAGCATACATTTTATGTGCATTATTGCGGCACCGGAGGGCATCGCTAAGATGCGACAGGCACATCCGGATGTAGACTTATATGTGGGAGCCTTGGATGAACGATTAAATGAGCAAGGATATATTGTTCCGGGACTTGGGGATGCCGGAGACAGAATATTTGGTACAAAATAGTAACATAAGGGGGATAAGCAATGAACAAAAAAAGAACAGATTATATCTCTTGGGACGAATATTTTATGGGAGTCTCTATCTTATCGGGGATGCGTTCCAAAGATCCAAGTACACAGGTAGGGGCATGTATTGTTAGTAATACGAATAAGATATTATCTATGGGATATAATGGATTTCCGAGTGGATGCTCGGATGATGAATTTCCATGGGAACGAGAAGGAGAAGATACAACCGAGACTAAGTATCCCTATGTAACGCACAGTGAGCTAAATGCGATTCTTAATTACAGGGGTGGAACACTGGAGGGAGCGAAGATATACGTTTCTCTATTTCCATGCAATGAATGTGCCAAGGCAATTATTCAATCCGGTATTACCAAAGTAGTGTATGATTGCGATAAATATGCCAATACACCATCGGTCATCGCATCTAAAAAGATGTTTGATGCAGCAGGTGTAGAATATTGCCACTACCACAGAACGGGACGCAGAATCATATTTGAGGTATAGGCAGATGAGCAAAAGAACAAAAGAAAAAGTGACCGGAATAGGGCGCATGATGAGAACCGGGATGGCCATGCTGTTGGTGATTACAGTATGCTTATCCAATGCACCACTGATTGCTCAGGCATCCTCTACCTTAGATAAATTAAATCAGGCTCAAAATGAAAAAAAGAAGACGGAATCCCAACTGAATCAGGCAAATCAACAGATTGATGGTTTGGAAGATGTCAAAGACGATCTTCAGGGCGAGCTGAATCATCTTAGTCGTCAGCTCCATACAGTAACAGAGAACCTGGCGGATTTGGAAGAACAGATTGACAAAAAAGAAGAAGAGATCGAAGAAACACAGGCAGACCTGGATGAAGCCAAGATAACCGAAAGAGCTCAGTATGAGAGCATGAAGGAACGGATTCGATTCATGTATGAGAAGAGAGAGTCAGCATATCTCGAGATGGTGTTTTCCTCATCCAATTTCTCCGATTTTCTCAATAGGGCAGAATACATTAATAAGATAACAGAATATGATCGTAAGATGCTGATAGAATATCAGGCTATCAGGACAAAGATAGAAGAAGAAGAAGCCAAGCTGGTGCAGGATAAGCAGGATTTGGATGAAACTAAAATCAAAGCGCAAGAACAGCAGGCTTTAGCAACAGCAGCGGTCAATACTACCTCTACCCACATCGCAGGCTATACCAATCAGATATCTGCAGCGGAAGAACAGGCCCTTATCATTGAGAATAAGATGAAGCAGCAGGAGAACGATATTGCCACACTTAAAAAACAGTATGAACAGGAATTGGCATTGTCCAAACAGGCAGCACAATCAGCCAAGCGAGATATCTCAGAAGTAACCTTTGCGGAAGGCGATCTGCAGATGTTAGCTACGATTATCTACTGTGAAGCAGGTGGGGAGCCATATGCCGGTAAATTAGCAGTTGGTGCGGTTGTGATTAATCGAGTGTTGAGTTCCAGATACCCCAATACGGTTGTTGGAGTTATTTATCAAAGAAAACAATTCTCTCCGGTAGGTAGTGGGAGATTTGAACTTGCCTTAGCCAATGGCTCTGCAAACAGCAGCTGCTATCAGGCAGCACAGGAAGCGATGAATGGTATGACAAATGTGGGAGGATGCGTGTATTTTAGAACCCCAATCGAGGGGCTGACAGGACTGCAGATAGGGGGACATATTTTTTATTAATCGGGGGAAGCATCACAGATACGGTTCTAGCGGCTTTTGCAAGGTGGCAAAGTTGCCGGCATAGATGATAGTGAGCAGGTTGTTGAGAGATAATAGAGCACGTTTCAACTGAGGTAATGAGAGTTTTTCGGAATCAAGTGCAGTTGCCAATTCATCCAGATCCACGACTTTCACGGAACCATCCGGATAAACGATGACATCAGCCAGTAAGTCGGTCACCACATAGGTGTTTGTATCGGGAGAAAATTGAGACTCAATAATATCACAATACCAATAGAGCAAAGAATGATCGGCACGGTAAAATTTACTGATTTTATAACCTTCTTTTAGAAAATAGCAGGAATAGCCATGATGAAGATTTTTCTTTGGTCTAAGTGCATTCCACTTCGTAACAAGGATATCTTCACTGACATATAGAACCGTGTCATCTTTTAACAACACACATTCTTCGGGGATAATACGTTTGCGATACAGAATCGGACTCACCATAGTCGTTACCATGCCCTTTCTATTGATGAAATGGTACACTTTTCTTATGAAAATGTCAATCTAAATTAAATTGGGTATTTTACTAGACAATAGAAAGATAAATGGATATAATCTATAGTGTTGAGCAAGAAAAGGAGAGATAAGTGAAATATGATAAAAGTGTATTCCGATCGTTGGCATTAATCAGTCAATTTGGGATTAATATGCTTGTTCCTATTTTTTTGTGTTCTTTCCTTGGGATTTATATTGATCGATATTTTCACACATCTTTTTGGATGATTGTTCTCTTCTTTGTTGGAGCGTTGGCAGGTTTTCGCAATATATATATTTTTGCAAGGAACATTTATAGAGAAAAAGATAGGAAAAGAGAGCATGATAAAAAGACTAAAAGAGATGAATAGTGCGTTACCGGAGCTTTTGACCGGGATTTTGGCATTTGGTATCGTATGCGAACTGGTGGGTGTGTGGTTTGTAACAGACAAACTGGGATTTAGTCTGGGACTGTTTTTGGGCGTTTTATTAGCACTTGGCATGGCGATTCATATGGCTTTGACTTTGGATACCGCGGTCAACATGGAACAAAGCAGTGCCGAAAAGAAAGTTCGATTAAGTGGTATTGCAAGATATCTTATTATTATAATAGTATTCATTCTGGTTATGGTTACACACATTGCGAATCCGCTTGCGGCATTCCTAGGTGTGATGAGTCTGAAAGTAGCGGCTTATTTGCAGCCGTTTACCCATAGAGTGGGCGAGAGATTGCATATTATATGAAGGAGGTGAATATATGGAACAGGGTATTTTGTTATCCGAGGGTGCTAATGTCGATTTTATGATTCATGGGATATTCCCCTATGAGGTATTTGGACAGACAGTATGGATAACGTCATCACATGTATGTATTCTGATTGTTATGCTGGTTTTGATCGGTTTTGCGATGCTTGCCAATCGAGCGATGAAGCATGCAACAGAGGTACCGGGAACTTTCCAAAATGTAGTAGAATTAATTGTGGAGAAGCTGGACGGAGTAGTAGATAATTGTATGGGCAGGAACGGTGTCCGATTTCGCAATTATATTAGTACCATCTTTATCTTTATATTAATCAGTAATATTTCAGGTCTGTTTGGACTACGACCACCCACAGCAGATTATGGTGTCACACTTCCGCTTGCATTGATTACTTTTACCATGATTCATTTTAATGAATTTAAGCATCAAAAAGTAAAAGGTGTGATTTCCAATTTATGCAGTCCATGGTTTTTCTGGGCACCGATTAATCTGATTGGTTACATTGCAGTGCCGATATCTTTGTCACTGCGTTTGTTTGCTAATATTTTATCGGGAACCGTTATTATGGCTTTGATTTACGGATTGTTATCTAAGTTCGCACTCATCTGGCCTGCAGCATTACATATTTATTTCGACCTTTTCTCAGGAGCCATTCAGACATACGTTTTCTGCATGCTGACTATGACATATGTGTCAGATGCGATTGGCAATGAGGAATAACACAACGCTTATTATGGAATATATCCCAATAAGAATGCAACATTAATAGGAGAGAATCTAAGGAGGAACTAAAAATGGAATTTAATACTAACTTTATCTTAGGATGTTCAGCAATCGGTGCAGGACTTGCACTTATCGCAGGTATCGGACCTGGTGTAGGACAGGGTATTGCAGCAGGCTATGCGGCATCAGCAGTAGGACGTAATCCGGGAGCTAAATCAGACATTACATCGACCATGCTTTTAGGACAGGCAGTGGCAGAGACAACAGGTTTATACGGTCTGTTGGTAGCTATGTTATTGTTATTCGTAAAACCTTTAATTTAAGGGTCTTCAAGGGAATATAAATCCGGGTTGAAAGGAGGACGAAGGTTGAATACATTACTGAGTGTAAACTCTATATTATTAACAGAGATGGAACCCAGATTATTTGATTTGGATTTTCAATTATTAGCGGATTCTACATTGATGCTGATTGCAGTATTTGTATTATTTATAGCTCTTTCCCATTTCTTATTTAATCCTGCCAGACAGATGTTACAAAAGAGAAGAGATAAGATTCAAGAGGAGCTGACGAATGCAGCATCAGACCAACAGGAAGCATCCGATTTGAGAACAGAATATGAAGCAAAGCTTAAAGATATCGATAAAGAAGCACAGGAGATCCTAAGTGCAGCCAGAAAAAAAGCATTGGCGAATGAGAATCGGATCGTGGCAGATGCCAAGGAAGATGCACGAAAGATCATAGACAGAGCCGGTATAGAAGCAGAACTGGAAAAGAAAAAAGCAGCAGATGAGGTAAAACAGGAGATGATATCAATTGCTTCTCTCATGGCAGGCAAGGTAGTGACCGCTTCTATAGATACACAGGTACAAGCGGGTTTGATTGATGAGACATTGAAAGAAATAGGTGACAGCACATGGCTAAGCTAATTTCAAAAACATATGGAGAAGCTTTGTTTGAACTGGCTGTTGAGGAAGAAAAAGTTGATGTTTTTATGGATGAAATCACACAGATACTGACAATACTTGCAGAGAATCCCGATTTTGGCAATCTAATGCGTCATCCTAAGATCATCAAAGAAGAAAAAGTGCAGGTCGTAGAACAGGTATTCAAAGGAACTATTTCCGATGAATTGGTTGGCTTTGTAGAGCTTATCATAACCAAGGATCGCTATGCACAAATCGAGTCGATATTGCAATATTTTTTGATGAAAGTGAAGGAATTTAAAGGAATCGGAATTGCAAATGTTACGACCGCCTTTCCTCTTACAGAGAATCAGAAGAAACAAGTAGAAGATAAGCTATTGCAAACGACAGCTTATACACAGATGGAGATGCATTATGTAGAAGATACAGCTCTAATCGGTGGCATGGTCATCAGAATCGGAGACCGAGTCGTTGACAGTAGTATCGCAACCAAGTTAAGTGAGTTGCAGAAACAGTTATTAAAGATACAACTTGTATAATATAAAATAAATAAGAAAGGTGCGTAAAGATCCATGAATTTAAGACCAGAAGAAATAAGTTCGGTGATTAAGGATCAGATTAAGAAATATGCCTCGACGCTTGAAGTATCGGATGTGGGTACTGTGATTCAGGTGGCGGATGGGATTGCTCGTGTGCACGGCCTTGAGAACGCAATGCAAGGAGAATTATTAGAATTCCCCGGTGAAGTGTATGGAATGGTACTTAATCTGGAAGAAGATAATGTTGGTGCCGTACTTCTCGGAAATCAGCGCAATATCAGTGAAGGCGATATGGTCAAGACAACAGGAAGAGTGGTTGAGGTTCCGGTAGGGGATGCAATGCTCGGTCGTGTTGTCAATGCTTTGGGGCAGCCCATAGATGGGAAAGGTCCCATACAGACAGATAAATATCGTAAGATAGAAAGAGTCGCAGCAGGTGTTATTACAAGAAAATCAGTGGATACACCGCTACAAACAGGTATCAAAGCCATTGACTCTATGGTTCCCATCGGAAGAGGACAGCGTGAGTTAATTATTGGAGACAGACAGACCGGTAAAACAGCCATTGCGATTGATACGATTATTAATCAAAAGGGGCAGCATGTAAAATGCATCTATGTAGCGATTGGCCAAAAAGCATCAACAGTGGCTACTATAGTCAAGACGCTCGAAGAATTTGGTGCGATGTCTTACACAACCGTTGTAGCTTCTACTGCCAGTGAACTTGCACCACTTCAATATATCTCTCCTTATTCGGGATGCACCATTGGAGAAGAATGGATGGAGAACGGCGAAGACGTTCTTGTCGTATATGATGATTTAAGCAAACATGCTACCGCATATCGTACCCTGTCTTTGCTTCTGAGAAGACCACCCGGACGAGAAGCATACCCGGGCGATGTTTTTTATTTGCACTCCAGATTATTAGAGCGTGCAGTTCGTATGAGTGATGAATACGGCGGTGGCTCTTTAACAGCATTACCGATTATCGAAACACAGGCCGGTGATGTATCTGCTTATATTCCAACCAATGTTATCTCAATTACAGATGGACAGATCTATTTGGAGACTGAGATGTTCAATGCCGGATTCAGACCTGCGATTAATGCCGGATTATCCGTATCCCGTGTTGGGGGCTCGGCACAGATTAAAGCGATGAAGAAGATAGCGGCACCTATTCGTGTAGAATTAGCACAGTATAGAGAGTTAGCTTCCTTTGCACAGTTTGGTTCAGAACTGGATGATGATACCAAAGAAAAACTGGCACAAGGGGAACGTATTAAAGAAGTTCTAAAACAGCCTCAATATCAACCGATGCCGGTACAGTATCAGGTTATCATTATCTATGCGGCAACCAATAAATATCTAATAGATGTTCCGGTAGATGAGATTACCAGATTTGAAAAAGAGTTCTTTGAATTCCTGGATAACAAGTACATAGAGATACCACAGGCAATTGCAACTGATAAAGTGATATCAGAAGCGACAGAAGGCAAACTCAAAGCAGCCATTGCAGAGTTCAAAGCTCAGTTTAAGTAATCGTAGAAAGGGGTGATTGTTTATGGCCTCAATGAGAGATATTAAAAGGCGTAAAGGCAGTATTCAGAGTACGCAGCAAATAACAAAAGCCATGAAGCTTGTATCTACAGTTAAACTGCAGCGGGCGAAACAACATGCCGAAGATTCCAAGAGCTACTTTGAGAGCATGTATGATACGGTAACTTCTATTTTAGCAAAAGCGGAGGGAGTCAACCATCCTTATCTGTGCGCAGGAGAATCTACCAGAAAAGCAGTGATACTGATTACATCCAATCGAGGCTTAGCGGGTGGATATAATTCCAATGTGATTAAATTGGTAACCAGAGGAGCTTTTAAAAAGGAAGATTTAGATATTTACGCGATTGGTAAAAAGGGAAAAGATCTCATGACCCGTTATGGTTATCATATTGTGGAAGATCATCCGGAGATGATAGAAGAACCAAACTATGTAGATGCGATGCAGCTATGCGAGAGAGTATTGCAATCTTATACCGACGGGAGCATCGGAGAGATCTATTTAGCATATACCGCATTTAAAAATACGGTGGTACATGAGCCGATTCTACTAAAATTATTGCCGGTGGTTCAGGAAGAAAAAGCAGCAGTCAAGACAAATGCAGTGACAGAAAATAAGAAAGAGGCACAGGCCATTATGAATTTTGAACCGGAGGATGAGGAGGCATTGAACCTCATTATTCCGAAATATGTGACCAGTCTTATTTATGGCGGTATGGTAGAGTCAGTAGCAAGTGAAAATGGTGCCAGGATGCAGGCAATGGATTCAGCAACGACGAATGCAGATGATATTATTGCAAAACTGTCCTTACTGTATAACAGAGCAAGACAGGGTTCCATCACACAGGAATTAACAGAGATTATAGCCGGTGCGGAAGCAATCAGCTAATCAGATAGGAACGAGAGGTAAAACTCTTGATATAACAGCCTGTAAGCAGGAAAGGAGAACACATGGCAGCAGAAATCAAAGGCGGACAAAGCCTTGGAAAAATCACGCAGATTATTGGTGCTGTGCTTGATATTAAATTCTCGGAAGGCAATCTTCCGGAGATTAATGAAGCGATTACGATTCAAACAAAAGAGAATGGAATCTTAGTCGTTGAAGTAGCACAACATCTTGGCGATGATACAGTAAGATGTATCTCTATGGGTCCAACAGACGGACTGGTAAGAGGTATGGAAGCAGTAACAACCGGTGCACCTATTACAGTACCTGTTGGAGAGAATACATTAGGACGTATGTTTAATGTTTTGGGACAGCCTATTGATAACAAACCGGCACCTGAGGGAGTTACTTATCAACCGATTCATCGGGCAGCACCTAAGTTTGAGGAACAATCCACATCCACAGAGCTATTAGAGACAGGCATCAAAGTAGTTGACCTCTTATGCCCTTATCAAAAAGGTGGTAAGATCGGTCTGTTTGGTGGTGCAGGAGTAGGAAAGACAGTTCTTATTCAAGAATTAATCAGAAATATAGCAACTGAGCATGGCGGATACTCTGTATTCACAGGGGTAGGCGAGAGAACAAGAGAGGGTAATGATCTCTATTATGAGATGAAAGAATCTGGCGTTATCGATAAGACTACCATGGTGTTTGGTCAGATGAATGAACCACCCGGAGCGAGAATGAGAGTTGGATTAACGGGACTTACGATGGCAGAGTATTTCCGTGATAAGGGTGGTAAAGATGTACTGCTCTTTATTGATAATATATTCAGATTTACACAAGCGGGTTCTGAGGTATCGGCATTATTGGGACGTATGCCATCAGCAGTTGGTTACCAGCCTACTCTGCAGACAGAGATGGGTGCTCTTCAAGAGCGTATTACTTCTACAAAGGATGGTTCCATTACTTCGGTACAGGCAGTTTATGTACCGGCGGATGATTTGACTGATCCGGCACCTGCGACGACATTTGCACATTTGGATGCTACTACAGTTTTGGATCGTTCCATCGTAGAGCTGGGTATTTATCCGGCCGTTGATCCATTAGAGTCAAGCTCCAGGATCTTAGACCCTCGTATTGTGGGAGAAGAACACTACGCAGTAGCACGTGGCGTACAGGAGATTCTACAAAAATATAAAGAGCTGCAGGATATTATTGCGATTCTTGGTATGGATGAACTGTCAGAAGATGATAAAGCAGTCGTTTCCAGAGCCAGAAAGATTCAAAGATTCTTATCGCAGCCATTCTTCGTAGCAGGACAATTTACAGGTCTTGAGGGTAAATATGTGCCTATTAATGAGACGATTCGCGGATTTAAAGAGATATTAGATGGAAAACATGATGATGTTCCGGAAAGTTATTTCTTGAATGCAGGAAGTATTGATGACGTACTTGCCCGTATGAAGTAAGGGAGGTATTTATGGCAGAGAGAGAAGAATTCGCATTAAAGATTATAACACCAGACCGTGTTTTCTATGAGAGTACAGCAAGTATGGTAGAATTCAATACGACGGAAGGTGAAATAGGTGTCTATCAGAATCATATTCCTATGACGGTCATTATCAGTCCCGGGATTCTGACTATTACCGGTACAGAGAGTAAGACAGCAGCCTTACATGCCGGATTCGTGGAGATTCTGCCGGAATCAGTCACTATCCTAGCAGAGATTATAGAATGGCCGAGTGAGATAGACGTAGACCGGGCAGAGGCTGCAAAAGAACGTGCAGAAGAACGTTTGCATTCTCAAACACCGGAAACAGACCTCATGCGGGCAGAGACAGCGCTGCATAGGGCGATGGCCAGGATTGATGTGATTCATCAATAAGATAAATGGATTTCATATCTCTTAGATTAAGATATGAAATCCATTTTTATATAGAATCATACCGATTGGATTAAAGATATCTGGCACCGGGGTGATTGTCATGCCGTCTTTTATAGATCTCATAGTAGAGTAAAATCTGAATCATGTCACTGATCCACTCCCATTTTTCGGGAGTAATGGTTTCACTTGCGGCTTCAGCTTCTTGCTTTAGCAGAAACAAAATATCTTTGGCTAATTTATAGAGTAAAAACCGATCAGGATATTCATCATAGATAAGGCTACCTTTATAATCAAATTTATCAAGAATAGAAGCAATTCTTTTCTGATATTTTTTAGCTTCACTGGGATATAATTGCTGTAAATACTCTAAATCCTGCATTACCTTGTTTGATTCACTATAGTACATGGGTAATGGATAGGTCATGTAAAAAGGCATAATAGGGCGGTTATTCATAGGATATTAATTCCTTTCTCTTTTCTACTAGTGTATGCATACGAGAGAACAATGGTATCCATGTGAAAAATAAGTTGAGGTTTTATGAGAAAGGCATTAGAATGAAAGTATGGATAAAATAATAAAGTTATTGGAAGAATATGTAAATGAACAATTGTATCAGATTATAATCAGCAATCCGAATCATAAGGGCAGCGTTACTAAGTTGAAAATACGACCACTTATGCACAAGGGTGAACTCTGCTATCAAGTCAGCAGCTATGTAGGGACACAAGTACTACATGCAAATTATCAGAAGAAGGAACTGATTCAAACGGTTGCTCCGATGATGACAGAACAATTTAAACAAACGCAAATAGAGAGTACTCTAGCTAAGATAACTGTGCTTATCAGTCAAAAAGGAAAAATGACCATACAAAAAAAACAAATTACAAATGAGATTCAACGCAAGCCCAATCTTATGCATAACCGTGTCAAAAAATATATCTTGCAGGAAGGAGTACCGGTAGCCTTTTTGATTGATTTGGGGATTCAGAATGCAGAAGGTAAGATTCTGCCTTCCCGCTATGACAAGTTCAAGCAAATCAACCGATTTTTAGAATTTATACAGGATATTTTGCCTATACTTCAACAAAAGGATGAGATTACCATTCTTGATTTCGGATGCGGGAAGTCTTATCTGACTTTTGCGATGTATTACTATTTTACGGTACTGCAGCAGATGCAGGTACACATTACAGGATTGGATCTAAAAGCGGATGTGATTCGCACCTGCACAAAATTAAAGGAAAAATATCAGTATGAGAATCTTGAATTTTTACAAGGAGATATCGGCACCTATACCGGAGTAAAAGAGGTCGATATGGTTGTTACACTGCATGCGTGTGATACAGCCACAGACTATGCATTACAAAAAGCCATCCTATGGAATGCCCGCGTGATTCTGTCAGTTCCATGCTGCCAACATGAAGTCAATCAGCAGATTCATTGTGATACTCTTGCTTCTGTCTTTCAATATGGCTTGATTAAGGAAAGAATGTCAGCTTTATTTACAGATGCGATTCGTGCCAACCTATTACAGGCGTATGGGTATGAGACGCAGATATTAGAATTCATTGATATGGAACACACACCTAAGAATATCTTGATTCGAGCAGTTAGGCATAGAGAAGTTGACAAACGAGAAGTACTTATCCAGACGCAGGAGAGAGAAGAATTAGATGCATTGATGTCGTTTCTGCATGTGCATCCAACACTGGTCCATTTATTGCAACAGGAAGCTGTGGACGAAAGGGGAATCGGAAGTTGAGAAAGTCAGTATTGAGAGGAAGCATCTGCGCAGCGGTATTTATCATATCTATGATACTTATCAGTATCGTTACCAATAAAGGAAATACAGATATGACAGTTAAAATGGAACCGGCAAGCTTTCCTTTGGTTTATATGGATTATAATGGGCAGGTAATAAACTGTTTGCATGGATATGCGTCTGATATGCAGACTGATTATATGCGGGGTACGATTACTCCGATTCAAAAAGATAGAAAAGTTACCTGGCATATTGATAAGTATGGGAGTAAGATTCAGGGACTAACGTTAGAAGTAAGAAGTGTAGATGGAACGCGCTTAATTGAATCGACTCAGATAAAAGACTATACAGAAACTAAGACAGAGATTCAAGGATCCCTTATTTTAAAGGATCTTATTGAAGAACAGGAAGAATACACATTGGTGCTACTGGTTACTACCGATCGAGATACCATCCGCTATTACACACGTATTAGGCAGGCGGAAGATTCTCATATGGATGAAAAGATTGCTTTTGTGTATGACTTTCATAAAAAGACCTTCCTTAAGGATAGAAGTATCGCACGGTATTTAGAGGCGAATGAAGAAGGAGATAATACAACCTACCAAACAGTAAACATACACAGTAGCTTTCAACAGATTACATGGGGGAATTTGTCGATCAAGCAGACATCAAAACCGGTGCTGTCTGTGCAGGATCTGAATAAGGAAACAGCATCCATGCGCTTAGATTATTTTGTAACCATAGGAGAGGCTTATTATCGGGTTAGTGAATTTTACCGCATCCGTTATGGTACAGAGAGAATGTATCTCTTAGATTATGAACGTAAGATGAATCAGATATTTCGTGCGGATGCAGATTCCTTTGCCAAGAATAAGATCCAGCTCGGTATCGTAGATCCGGGGATTGCGATGAAAGAGAGCGAAGATGGTAATGTCATTGCTTTTTATCAAGAAAATAGTTTATATTCCTTTAATGCAACGGACAGGAAATGTATTTGCTTATTTTCTTTTTACAACGCAGAGAATGATGATCTTCGCAATACCTACCCCTTGCACAGTATGAAGATTCTTTCTGTAGAAGAAACCGGAAATATCAGATTTTTAGTATATGGGTATATGAATCGAGGAAGACACGAAGGACATATGGGCATTCAAGTCTATTATTATAACAGCATGCTCAATACGATTGAAGAAGATGTGTTTATCCCTTATTCAAAATCCTATGAACTACTGCACTACAATATGGAGCAATTATCCTATGTCAGCAAGAATAATATCTTCTATTTTATCTTGGATGGTACTATTTACAGTGTGGATTTAACCAGCAAAGCGAGCCAGATTGTCGTTAAGGATCTCCGAGAAGACAGTTTCAAAGTATCGCGTGAAAATAATATGATAGTATGGCAGACGGGAACTGATTCTTATCATTCTTCAGAATTAATTCTTATGAATCTAAATTCACATAAGCAGACTAAGATAAAGGCACCTACGGGATATTATATCGCGCCGATTGGATTTATGAGAACAGATCTTATCTACGGAATTGCCAATAAACAAGATATTATAAAAGATAATACAGGGAAAATCACCTTTCCCATGAATCAGGTCTTTATTCAGAATGAATCAGGAGATATCTTAAAACAGTATCGGGAAGATTCGATTTATGTGGTAGGCGGAGAGGTGCAGGATAATTTGCTGACCTTAAAACGTGTACGAGGAATGGAGTCATCACCCGATACGACGGAAGAAACCAATTTTCCGACGGAAGAAACCAATCTTCCGACAGAGGTACACTATACGACGATAGAAGATGATCAGATTACAGACAATATGGAAGAAATAAAACGAAAAAATAAAATCGAGGTAGCTGCAACCCAGACTTATGAGAAGATCGTGCAGATTGCATTAAAAAGTGATATCCCGGTACAAAATATTAAGTTTTCGGAACCGAAGGAAGTATTATTTGAAGGTGGCCGTGAGATTATATTGCCACGGAATGAGGAAGAAAGAGAAGTTTACTATGTCTACGGGCAGGAAGGGATCGAGCAAATATATGCAGAACCTTCGGAGGCTATTAATCTAGCGTATCGCATCGCAGGCGTAGTGATCAACGAAGACGGTGAGTATGTATGGACGAAAGGAAATCTGGCGACTAAGAATCAAATCATGAAGATTAAAGCAACCTTGGCCACAGAAGAGATAAGTGCAGCGGCGATTTGCATGGATACTATTTTGAAATGTGAGGATATTACCAGAAATACACAATACTTACTGAATCAGGGAGCAACGATTCAATCAATTCTAACAGAGAACCTGGAGCAGGCGCAAGTGCTTATGCTGGCAGGGTGCAGTCTGGAATCAGTTCTGTATTATGTAAATCAAGATATCCCTGTCATGGCTTTACAAATGGATGGAACTGCAGTGCTTATCATTGGATTCAATGAATTAAATATTGTTCTTATGGATCCTACCACCGGAACGATCTACAAAAAAGGAATGAAAGATTCCACAGCGTGGTTTGAAGAAAATGGAAATCAATTCATCACCTATATCAGACATTAGAATAAGCGAGTGTATTTTTGCAAGGAAAAAAGGAGAAGCATACCAAGCAGTCCACAAGAGATTAATTCGCCTGCTGTGACTGTGAGGAAGCTTAACCAGAGAGGTTCTATGCCGTAGACATATCGTAGGAGAAGGGGAACGGTAACCGCATTGGCTATGATAGGAGGAAGCGGAGCTAACCATTTAAAATGACGAAGCTTATAAGTAACACATGCGGCAAAAAGTGTTGCCAGACTTCCAAATATAATATCCGGAAGTGCACATCCGGTTAAGGCATTGCTGATGAGACAGCCTAAAAATAATCCGGGAATAGCGGTAGGGGTAAAGTAAGGCAGTATAGTAAGTGCCTCTGAGAAACGAATCTGAATCGCATAATTAGCCAGACCGAACGTGTTGGCTAAGAAAGTCAACACAACATACACGGCAGCAATCATAGCTGCCTGTGTTAAGAAAAATACATTTTTGTTTTTCATATTAAAGTCTCCTGTAGTTTTGTTTTACGTGTGGAAGGTTACGAACACACGATATCTGATACCTTTTAAATATTACTGTGCAGTCTGTTCTGCTTTATATCTTAATAACAGAGACTGAATCCGTTCATTTGGACTTAATAAATCACTGATGGATGTGTCATGATTTAAGGTGTCAATTAGATAAGCAATATATTTACTCATATCGCAATTGATGTAGTAAGGTTTCGCAAGGAGCTCGGGGGTCTGATAAATCAGATTGGTAGTCAGCACTTTGTCGATCAGGCCATCTTCATAAGCTTTGTCAAAACGTTCTAAACCATTGGTAAACAGTCCAAAAGTGGCACAAACAAAGATTCTCTTAGCTTTACGTTCTTTCAGTGCGGCTGCTACTTCTATGACACTCTCACCGGAAGAAATCATATCATCAATGACAATCACATCTTTGCCTTCTACGCTGGCACCTAAGAACTCATGTGCGACAATGGGATTACGGCCATCAACCACTTGCGTGTAATCTCTTCTCTTGTAAAACATACCCATATCCAGTTCCAGTACATTGGCGATATAGATAGCTCGGCTCATACCACCTTCGTCAGGGCTGATTGCCATCATATGATTCGAATCAATCTGTAGATCTTTGACATACCTAAGCAATCCCTTGATAAACTGATAAGATGGGGGAACTGTCTCAAATCCGTGGAGCGGAATCGCATTTTGAACGCGGGCATCATGTGCATCAAAGGTTATGATATTATCTACACCCATGCGGACTAATTCTTGCAAGGCAATCGCACAATCCAAAGACTCTCTGGAAGTTCTCTTATGCTGTCTGCTCTCGTATAAAAAAGGCATAATGACAGTAATACGGCGGGCCTTTCCGCCAACAGCGGCAATAATGCGTTTTAAATCCTGATAATGGTCATCGGGTGACATATGGTTGATTTCACCACAGAGAGAATAGGTTAAACTGTAATTACCGACATCTACTAAGATATATAGATCGGAACCTCGTACGGACTCCAGAATAATGCCTTTGGCCTCGCCGGATCCAAAACGAGGTACTTTTGCTTGTAATAAATAGGAATCACGTTGATAACCGGAAAAAGCAAGACTTTCTTTGTGTTCGCTTTCACGCTCAGTTCTCCATTTTACAAGATAGTGATCGATTTTCTCTCCCAGAGATTTACAGCCTTCTAAGGCGATGATACCAAGAGAGCCAACAGGTATTGTTTCCAGATTTCTTTTTTCTTCACGAACAGTCATGTGAACGATCCTCACTTTCAATTAATTAATACTCATTTTTTTGTACATTCTAATATCAGGGCCGGATAACTTACATAATTCATAATTACTGGTAATGCGAGAAAAAATACGATCAGAATAACGATTACGTAGTTCTTCTAAAGAAAGATTGGTTGATATAATCGTTGCTTTTCTCCGTAATTGACGTTCATTGAGACAAGCAAAGAGTTGAGAGGGTACATTTGTTTTTAAGGCTTCTGTTCCCAAATCGTCCACAATCAGCAATTCACAATTATAAAGGTCTTCATACAAATTGTAAAGCATTTCTCTGTTTTTCGAGTCATAGGTATTCACAGCCAGTGCATCAAACAGTTGAACAGCACTAAAATAGATAATCGAGTGTCCACGTTCTATTAGTTCTTTGGCGATACAACCGGATAAAAAAGATTTACCTGTTCCCACTGTACCATAAAAAAACAGATTATGATACTCTGTTTCAAATTGTGCTATAAAATTTTTACAGGAAGTAACGGCTGCTTTAAAATGCAGCAAGTCATTTCCTTGATAATATTCTTCGGAAAGGGTAGAAAAATTTTCATATTGAATGACTTCCTGAATGTTTGACTGCTCATATAACATGCTGATCATAGACTGCGTAAAGCAATGACATTTATGACCATCGATGTATCCGGTATCCTGGCAGTCCGGACAGGTATAGACAGGATCGAGATAATTTGACGTAAAACCTGCCTTCTCTAAAAGCGCAAGTTTTTGCTTAGACAAATCGCGGATTATATTTTTTAACTGTAATAAGGCATCCTCGTCGCCATCTAATAATTTTTTCCCCTGGCTGACTGATATGGAAGAGATGGTATCTTCTATATCACGATAAGCGGGAATCTTTTCGTAGACCTGTTTGATGCGTTCGTTTAAGAGATGGCGGTTTGCAAGCTGCGTCTCTTCATATCTGCGCATAATAGATTCGTACTGTGTATTATTTAATGACACGATGGCTCTCCTCTTTAATTACGTAAAAGTTTGCGTTCAATTTCATCAAAATCATAGTCGTTTTGTTGAAATTGGTTAAAAGAATTGGTTGCAACTCCTAAGGTGACTTTTGATTTTTTATAGTTGGCATCCGCTGTCTTGATATCATCAAGGCGATGAACATTATTCTTAAACCAGTTGCTTAGGATCCCATCTGCATACTCAAATCTATGAGCATCAACAGCAAGGACTGTTCGATTGCAAGCCTCCAGGATAATCTCTAAGGAAAAAGCATATGTTTTGGTCCATTTTACAATGTAATCAACTTCTTTTCCAATAGGGGCACTGCTCTTGCCGAGGGCTGCCATAATGGTATATACCGTTTTGTCATACTTATGTGCAATGGCGGCGGCCTGTTTAGGGGTAGTAATATTGGATTCTGCCCAGGAAATAGCGACTTTCTCTATATAACGAAAATCCTTTTTATCTCGTCCCACGCAATATTGAATCAAATAATCAATCAAATCTGTTGAGAATCCCAAACGGTCATAGAAAAAGAGAATCGACTTAATCTCATTTGGACTCAGGGTTTTGCCTAGATATTGTTCTGCAATAAATAAGATCTGTTCTGCTTCTTCTTGTGCTTTGAATGCTTTCAACTGATCTAAGGAATAGGTCGGTTTCGCATATCGATTCTCAGGGGAATCCGTAGAAGAAGGAGACGGAGAAACAGATACTTCAGTCCGACTCACAGGTTCAGCGGGTTGAGACAGATTCTTAAAATGAACACCCACTAATGTCTTGGTATCATCATAATCAAGAGATAATAGGTGGCACTTTTCCCAATATTTCAGTGCACGCAGTACCTCTTTCTCAGTATGGTTAAACTTGTCCGCAATATCAGAGATGCTGGTAGATAAATTAGCACTCATAATACGCAGTAAATACAGATAGACCTTTAGTTGGGCATCATTGGCATCCTTCATATATTCATCAATAAAATGATTGGATACGAGGGTAGCGTCAACACCATTATCCTTATACACTGTAAGACAACTCATGGAATCACCTATTTCATTCTTATTAGTATTTCAAAGCAAATGAAGTATAGCATAGTAAAACTAAAAAAGAAAGAGTAATTTAGTCCCAGAAGCCCATAAATAGGGCGTTCCCGTGAAAATGTGGATACTGTGGATACTGTGGATGAACAAACAAAAGAGTGACAAATACGGAAGAAAAGCAAAAAAAATTATCCACACTTTTAAGCATAGATTGATGCCTAAAAATGTGGATACTGTGGATGGTTATATTCCAAGTAGATTTTCACCCACTTTTACGATATCTCCGGCTCCCATAGTTATCAACAAATCACCGTTGATAGAATTTTCCAATAAATAATTTTCAATTTCGTCGAAAGACGAAAAATACATGCATTTGGTTCCCAGTGCCAGAACAGCCTGCTGCAAAGTCTTTGAACTGATGCCGAGGGTATCGGTCTCTCTTGCCGGAAAGATATCCGCCAAAATCACTTCATCTGCAAGCGACAATGCTTTTGCAAAATCAGACAGAAAGGCTTTGGTCCTTGAAAAGGTGTGCGGTTGGAAAACGCAGCGTATTGTTTTATGAGGATAATTCCTGGCGGTATTTAAAGTTGCAGTAATTTCTGTGGGATGATGAGCATAATCATCTATAATAGTGATGCCACCAAGACAACCTTTCCATTCAAAGCGGCGGTCTGTTCCGACAAAAGAAGCGAGTGCCTGTTTCGTGATAGAAGGAGGGATCAATAACACATCGGCAAGGGCAATCGCAGCAAGTGCATCATAAACATTATGTTCACCCGGAACGGCTAAAGTGATCGGGTCGGAGGATGGCTGCCCTTTTCGGATGACCGAAAAAGAGGCTCTGGCGAGGCTGTCATAACACAGATTAGTAATGGAGTAATCACAGGCCGCATCATGTCCAAAGGTGATGACATGGCAAGATAAATCAGCAGTCAATTCTTCTACGGAAGTAATATCACCATTGATAATCAACGTACCGTCTGACGGAAGAAGCTTCGCAAATTGATGAAAAGAATTGCGAATCTCCTGAATATCCTTAAAGAAATCCAGATGGTCTTCTTCTATGTTCAAGATAATACTGATCTTAGGGAAAAAACTTAAAAAACTATTGGTATATTCACAGGCTTCTGTTACAAAATATTCAGATTGTCCGATGCGAAAATTACCATGGATGGATTTAAGGATACCACCGATCGACAAAGTAGGGTCAAGCTCTGCTTCCAGTAAAATATCAGACAGCATAGAAGTCGTGGTTGTTTTACCATGGGTACCACTGATTGCAATGGGAGTATTGTAATTACGCATAATCTGTCCAAGCAATTCTGCCCGGGTAAGACTGGGGATTCCTTTTGCACACACTGCCTGCAGCTCCGGATTGTCTTGTCTTATCGCTGCGGTATACACAACTAAGTCAATGTCATCCGTGATATTGGAGGCGTGCTGTCCGTAAGCCACCGAGGCTCCCTTCGAGACCAGAGCTTCTGTAAGAGGGGAGGATTTAGCATCGGAACCGGATACACGAAACTCAAAATTCAATAAAATCTCAGCCAAACCACTCATGCTGATGCCACCGATACCAATGAAGTAAATATGAATCGGATGTTTAAAATCAATTAGATACATATGGACACTTCCTATTCTTTATAATATGGTAAGTTGTTTCCTATGTATTATACTCATATCTACTAAAAAAACCAATCAAAATATGAAAATAGAAAAAATACTTTTATAAAAATCATGTATGATTAGCATGTATAGTGCAAAAAAACGTGCAATATACAAAATATAGTAAAATACACAGAAAACTTGTAATAAAACAACAATTTTCACAAAAAACATTCACTTTGAGATGGCTATATGTTATAATTGTTTTACTTGAAATGAGCCTACGAGTTAAGTAGGAGACGGGAAGAGGTGATGGTATGATTAAAAAAGAAATGATAGCTATGCTACTGGCTGGAGGGCAGGGCAGTAGATTGGGAGTTCTCACTTCCAAAGTAGCAAAACCGGCAGTTGCTTTTGGTGGCAAATACCGCATTATTGATTTTCCATTGAGTAATTGTATTAATTCAGGTATTGATACAGTGGGTGTTCTGACACAGTATCGACCATTGAGATTGAATACACATATAGGGATTGGTATTCCGTGGGATCTTGATAGAAATATAGGCGGTGTCAGTATACTGCCTCCGTATGAGAAGGGAACAGGAAGTGAATGGTATACGGGAACTGCAAATGCGATCTACCAAAACATTGATTACATGGAAACTTTTAATCCGGAATATGTCCTGATTTTATCAGGGGACCATATCTATAAAATGGATTATGAAGTGATGTTGGACTTCCATAAGAAGAATGGAGCGGAAGTTACGATTGCGGCTATGCCGGTACCATTGGAAGAAGCAAAGCGATTTGGTATTGTCATTACTGATGAGAATCGAAAGATTACAGATTTTGAAGAAAAACCGGAGCATCCTAGGAGCAATCTGGCATCCATGGGTATCTATATCTTTAACTGGAAGACTCTTAAGCAGGCATTAATCGAGATGGCAGACCAACCGGCACTGGATTTTGGCAAGCATGTTATTCCACATTGCCATGAACAAAAAGCTCCGCTTTATGCATATGAATACAACGGTTATTGGAAAGATGTCGGCACTCTGCATTCTTATTGGGAAGCAAATATGGAGTTGATTGATATCGTTCCGGAGTTTAATCTATATGAAGAATATTGGAAGATTTATACTAAGAATATTACACTTCCACCACAGTATGTTTCCGCTACCAGTGTGATAGAGAAGAGCATTATTGGTTCCGGTTCGACCATATGTGGTAAAGTATATAATTCGGTTATCGGCTGTGAAGTAACGATAGGAGAGAACACGATTATCAGAGATTCTATTATTATGAACGATACTGTCATAGGCAATGATTGTGAGATTAATAAAGGCATTATTGCAGAGAATGTCAAGATAGGCAATCATGTACAGCTAGGCATCGGAGAAGAGAAAGAGAATGAAACAGATCCGCATATTTATGATCACGGATTGGTAACAGTAGGTGAGCAGAGCGTGATTCCCAATAACATTACAGTAGGTAAGAATTCAGTTATCTTTGGAGTGACGAGCGATGCAGATTATGTGAATGGTAACCTGGAAAGTGGCAGGTCATTGATTAAGGCAGGTGATGAATAGTGCGAGCAATAGGAATCATTTTAGCGGGTGGTAATAACCATCGAATGAAAGAATTATCACAAAAACGTGCTATTGCAGCGATGCCAATTGCGGGCAGCTACCGTAGTATAGATTTTGCACTGAGCAATATGTCTAATTCACACATTCAAAAAGTGGCAGTATTTACACAATATAATGCCAGAAGTCTGAATGAACATTTGAGTTCATCCAAATGGTGGGATTTTGGACGTAAGCAAGGTGGACTTTATGTGTTTACACCGACAGTTACGGCAGATAACAGCAACTGGTATCGAGGAACTGCGGATACTATCTATCAGAATCTTTCTTTTTTAAAGAGCAGTCATGAACCATACGTAGTCATTACCTCGGGTGATTGTGTCTATAAGATGGATTATAATAAGGTATTGGAATATCATATTGAGAAGAAAGCAGATATTACAGTAGTTTGCAAAGATATCGTGGCAGGGGAAGAAGTAGAGAGATACGGAACCCTAAAGATGAATGAGGAATGTAGAATCGAAGATTTTGAAGAGAAACCAATTGTTGCCAGATCCAATACGATATCTTGTGGTATTTATGTAATCAGAAGAAGACAGTTAATTGAGTTGATTGAACGCTCCGCAGAAGAGGACAGACATGATTTTGTAACTGATATTCTGATTCGCTATAAGAATTTAAAAAAGATGTATGGTTATAAGATAACGGAATATTGGAGAAATATAGCTTCGGTAGAAGATTATTTTAATACTAACATGGATTTTCTCAAACCGGAAGTAAGAGATTATTTCTTCAAACAATATCCGAATGTGTACTCTAAGGTAGAGGATCTGCCTCCGGCAAAGTACAACGTGGGAGCACAGATTCGCAACAGTTTAATCTCCAGTGGCTGTATTGTGAACGGAACTGTAGAAGACTCTGTTATCTTCAAAAAAGTATTCATTGGGAACAATTGTTACATTAAGAATTCCATTGTTTTAAATGGAGTATACATAGGTGATAATACTCACATTGAAAATTGCATTGTAGAGAGCAGAGACACCATCCGTGCAAACTCGTATCATAAAGGAGAAGAGGGTATCGAGATTGTGATAGAGAAGAATGAGAGATATATTCTCTAATATGCAGAAGGGGGAGTTTAGATGAAGATTACAGATGTACGTGTTCGTAAGATTGCCAAAGAAGGGAAGATGAAGGCGATTGTATCGATTACCATTGATAATGAATTTGTAGTCCATGATATTAAAGTAATTGAAGGAGAGAAGGGACTCTTTATTGCCATGCCAAGCAAGAAGTCAACAGACGGAGCTTATAGAGACATTGCACATCCTATTAATTCTTCTACCAGAGATGCTATTCAGAGCATTATATTAGAGTATTATGAGAAGTCTTTACAAGAACCAACGATGGAAGTTAGCGAATAGCAATATAATCTAAGATAAAGTAGGGAAGGTCAATTGACATCCCTACTTTTTTTTAGTAATCTAACAGAAGAACTTATAATAGGAAGAAGGAAGAGACGGATGTATGTGATCGTTGGTTTGGGAAATCCCAAACGGGAATATGAGAATACGCGGCATAATATAGGGTTTGATGTCGTGGATATGATGGCGAAAGATGCCGGAATCTCCATTACAGAGCAAAAGCATAAAGCACTGATCGGGAAAGGCGTGATAGAGGGACATAAAGTTATCTTAGCAAAACCGCAGACTTTTATGAATCTTAGTGGTGAAAGTGTACGAGCACTCATAGACTATTATAAGATAGATGCTGCCGATGAACTTATTATTATCCATGATGATGTAAGCCTTGAGGTAGGACAGGTGCGTATTCGTAAGAAAGGCAGTGCCGGTGGACATAACGGACTCAAGAATATTATTGCACAGTTAGGGAACGATACTTTTTTACGGATCAAGATGGGGGTTGGAGAGAAACCCAAAGGATATGACCTGGCTGATTATGTATTAGGGCATTTTACCAAGGAAGAGCGTGCTGTTATGGATCAAAGTGGACATCAGGCATGTGAAGCTGTGAAATTAATGATAGCAGATAAAACAGACGAAGCTATGAATCGATATAATAAGAAGATAACGAAGCAGGAAACAGAATAGGAACAGAGGTAGCGAATTGAGAGCATTAAATGCCCCTTTATGGGAAATGGGAGAGTTTGAGCAGGCGGCCGGGATATTACAGACATCCCCTTGCAGTATTGCGTTTACAGGTTGTGTAGATTCCCAGAAGCTGCATATGATATATGGATTAAGTGGAGGATTTACCTATAAGATTATTTTGACTTATAGTGATCTGAAAGCCAAGGAGCTTTATGAAGATTACAAATTATATGACAAGGATGTCACTATTTTTCCGGCAAAGGATCTGATTTTTTATCAGGCGGATGTTCACAGTAATCAGCTAACGATGGAACGTATGAGATGTTTTCGTAAGATATTGGAGAAAACACCCTGTACGATTATTACCACGTTTGACAGCCTGATGACCAGACAGGCGCCGCTGCATATTTTAGAAGATAATGTCATTACACTTGCCAAGGGAATGGAAGTAGATGAGAATAAGCTGGCCACTTCTTTAGTTAAGATGGGGTATGAAAAAAACTATCAAGTGGAAGCAGCGGGACAGTTTGCGATCAGAGGAGGTATTATAGATATCTTTGATCTGACGGAAGAGAATCCGTATCGTATTGAGCTATGGGGAGAAGAGATAGAATCTATTCGCAGTTTCGATCTGTTAAGTCAGCGTTCTATCGAACCACAAGAGAGTATCCGTATCTTTCCGGCAACAGAGCTTATCTTAACACCGGAACAGATTGAAGAAGGATTACAGGAGATCCAAGCAGATGCGGAAGCGGTGGAATCCAAATTACGTCAAAGCTTTAAGACAGAAGAAGCACATCGTATTAAGAAGCAATGGGAAGAATTAAAGGAACAGATAGTAGAGTTTAAGTCCTATGCTAATATAGAGAGTTATATCAGCTATTTTTATCATGATACAGGATCCCTTCTTGATTTGTTCAAGGGTACTTCACTGTGCTTGTTTTTAGACGAATCTCATCGTATTGCAGAACATGCCAGAGCAGTAGAATTGGAATTTTCCGAAAGTATGATTCACAGAGCGGAAAAGGGATATATTCTGCCGGGACAGATGGAACTCTTATATTCTATGGAAGAGACCACGGCTCGGATGAGTGGATATCCGCTCGTGTCTTTAGCGACGCTGGATGTGAAGAATCCATTGATTTCGATAGAACATAAATATGCGATTACTGCAAAGTCCATCCCATCTTATAACAGCAGTTTTGAGAATCTGGTGTCAGATCTTAAGAAATACAAGAAAAAAGGATATCGTGTCCTCCTTTTATCAGGCTCCAGAACAAGAGCTAAGCGATTGGCAGAAGACATCCTCGGGGAAGAGATTACCTGCTTTTACAGTGATACACTAGATCGGGAGATATTACCGGGGGAAGTCATGACTGCACATGGGCGGATCTTAAGGGGATTTGAATATCCTTTACTGCGATTTGTTGTGATTGCCGATAGTGATATCTTTGGTGGCGAGAAGAAGAAAAAGAAAAAAAAGAAGATATACGAAGGACAGAAGATACAGGATTTTGCACAACTGCAGGTAGGAGACTATGTTGTTCATGAGAGTCATGGATTGGGTGTGTATCAGGGGATTGAAAAGGTAGAGATAGACCATGTTACCAAGGATTATATGAAGATTCAATATCGAGATGGTGGGAATCTATATATTCTGGCTACCGGTCTGGATGTCATCCAAAAATATGCATCGGCAAATGCTACGAAACGACCTAAATTAAATAAGCTCGGGTCACCTGAGTGGAATAAAACCAAAACAAAAGTCAAAGGGGCTGTCAGTGAGGTCGCCAAGGATTTAGTAGAGCTTTATGCCATCCGACAGCAGAAGGAAGGTTATCAATTTGGGTCAGACACAGTGTGGCAGACTGAATTTGAAGAGATGTTCTCTTATGATGAGACGGAGGATCAATTAACAGCTATTGAAGCCACGAAAGCAGATATGGAAAGCAAGAAGATCATGGATCGCTTAATCTGCGGAGATGTTGGATATGGAAAAACAGAAGTCGCAATCAGAGCGGCTTTTAAGGCAGTGCAGGAAGGTAAACAGGTGGTATTTCTGGTTCCTACGACGATTCTGGCGCAACAGCATTATAATACGTTTGTACAGCGCATGAAGAACTATCCCGTCCGTATTGATTTAATGTCGAGGTTTCGAACGGCAGCAGAACAGAAGAAGACCATCGAAGACCTAAAGAAGGGAATGGTTGACATCGTGATAGGGACACATCGCGTATTGTCTAAAGATCTGGTATATAAAGACTTAGGTCTGCTTATCATCGATGAAGAGCAGCGCTTTGGAGTATCCCATAAAGAAAAGATAAAAAAGGTAAAAGATGATGTCGATGTATTAACGCTTACGGCGACGCCTATACCGCGTACTCTGCATATGAGTCTGGTGGGCATTCGGGATATGAGTGTATTGGAAGAACCGCCCAACGATCGTATGCCGATCCAGACTTATGTCATGGAATATAATGAAGAGATGGTTCGGGAAGCAATCGTACGCGAGTTATCCAGAGAAGGGCAGGTATATTATGTTTACAACCGCGTTGAAAATATTGCGGATGTAGCAGCCACAATACAGACCTTAGTGCCGGAAGCCAATGTGGCATTTGCACATGGTCAGATGAAGGAACATGAACTGGAACGTATCATGTATGATTTCATCAATGGAGAGATTGATGTTCTGGTTTCCACAACGATTATAGAGACAGGATTGGATATTGCCAATGTTAATACGATGATTATCCATGATTCCGATAATATGGGCCTGTCTCAGCTCTATCAGCTTAGAGGTCGTGTGGGTCGTTCTAACCGAACTGCCTATGCATTCCTCATGTATAGAAAAGATAAGATGCTTAAGGAAGTAGCAGAGAAGAGGCTGCAGGCGATTAAAGAATTTACCGATCTTGGCAGTGGATTTAAGATAGCGATGCGTGATCTGGAGATTCGGGGTGCGGGTAATATTCTGGGTGCGAAACAACATGGACATATGGAAGCCGTCGGCTATGATCTCTATTGCAAGATGCTCAATGAAGCTGTTAAAAAACAGAAAGGTATCGATCTCAAAGAGGACTTTAATACAACGGTTGAAGTGGATGTGGATGCTTATATTCCACCGGAATATATCTTGAATGAGATTCAAAAATTAGATATCTACAAACGAATCGCCGGGATTGAGAATCAGGCAGAATGTGATGATATGAAAGAAGAACTTCTGGATCGTTTCGGAACGACACCGAAATCAGTAGAGAACTTATTACGTATTGCATTGATTCGTGTCAGGGCACATCGGTTGTATATTGCAGAGGTCAAAGGGAAGAGTGAGACATTACAATTTACCATGTTGGAAAATGCGGCGCTGGAAGTTGCCAAAATACCGGAACTGCTGGCACAGCACAAAGGGAAATTACAATTTAATCCGAAAGGAGTTCCTTGCTTTTTCTATCGTTATAAGAAGTGTGGTGTTGTGGAAAAAGATGCAGAGCAGTTATTGGCATTAACAGAAAGATTATTGGTGGATATGGAGATACTGGTAAATAAATGATGAGAAAAATAGAAATAATATTTTGCTGCCTGCTGTTTACAATCATAGTCACATCCTGCAGTGTGGTAAAGATAAGTACCCAGACCGGGATGCCGACGGCTGAGGAAACAGGTCTCAAGGTGGAAGAAAAAATAGCGCAGGTCAATAGCATTACAGAACCCGAGATAAGTGATGCACAGATACAGAATATGGAAGTGCCGCATAATGTACAGGGTGCATTAAGCGTACCTACAGATGTTAAATATATAGATGGACTTTATTTCATCGTGGATTGCTATCACAATCAGGTCATCTATAGTGAGAATCTGCAGGTACCTCTGACAGAGTGGTACGTTATGACGGACAAGATGAATAGAGGACATACCATAGTAAGTGACGGCAGTGTATACCTTATAGATGATACAGAGAATCACAGAATATTGGTATATCAAAAAAAGGCAGATAAATTTATTCATACACAGACTTTAACATCGGTGGGTACAAGACCACACTATATGATCTATGATGATGCCAGCGAAGCGTTCTATGTACTCAGTTCTATGACAGGAGAGCTTTATGTACTCAAAACCGCGGATGATGACAGTGTGTCTGTGGTAGATGTGAAGGAGATTCCCCTGATGCAAGACACATACTGTCGTTCTTTTACGATTGACGGTGATAAGGCATATTTCCCCGCTACCAATGGGCTGATTGTGCAAACCAGTTTTCCGGCATTAGAAGTCACACATACGTATCCGGTTCCGGATGAGATAGCCGGTTTAGTACAAGTTTACCCGATTGGAAAATATTATTATCTGACTGTTTCAACGGATAAAGAGGGCAATCAAGATGCCGCTACCATAATCAGAACAACCGATTTGACACAGCTACAAGCAGGGGATTATGAAGATATTTATGATGAATTGGAATCTGTCAGAGAGACACCCGGGACGCCCTATGCCATCTCGACCTTTCAGAACCATTATTATCTGGTAGAACATGGGCATGGGCATGGTGTGTTCCAGTTTGATATACAGGCAAATCAGATTGCACAGGTGCAGATCGTGCAGTGATGGGTAAGGCATGGCTTAGAAGGTTATTGGGAAGATAAAATATAAAAAACAGAATGCAAACTTGAGATTATGGGATAATTATGGTATAATTATCCCATAATACAATGAAAGGAGGTGTATGCTATGCTACAGATTATTCCAATTAAAGACTTGAAAAATACAACGGAAATTTCGGATTTATGCCACAAGTCGGAGGAACCCATTTATATTACAAAAAACGGATATGGAGATATGGTTATAATGAGCATAGATATTTATGAGAAAACAATGAGACAGATAAATATTTATCGGGAACTGGAGATATCAGAAAAGCAGATCAAAGAGGAAAAAGTAAAAAATGCAAAATCTTCACTTATATCAATGAGGACAAAATATGGTATATAAATTGATTATAACAGAGGAAGCTGAGGAATTACTAGACAGAATTATATTCCATTTACTTTATCGGATAAAAAACGAGCAGGCAGCTACACATTTATTAGATGGCATCAATGAAATTTATAACCGCTTGGAAGATAACCCAAATCAGTTTCCGATATGTAAAGATCAATATCTTGTACACAAGGGATATAAGGAAGCGGTAGTGCCTGATATGAATTACCTTTTGATTTTTAAAGTAGAAGAAAACAGAGTGTATATTATGGGTGTGTTCCACGAGTTGGAAGATTATGAAAATAAACTATAAGTAAAACTCAATTACAATTCCAATTAAGAGTATAAATTCCTATATTTTACAGATACTATTTTCAGAAACGGATAGCAAAGTAAATGGAGGAATAATATTATGAAAGCAACAGGAATTGTAAGAAGAATAGATGATTTGGGAAGAATTGTTATTCCAAAAGAGATTAGAAGAACGCTACGAATCAGAGAATCTGATCCATTGGAAATATTTACAGATAGAGAGGGTGAGATTATTTTAAAGAAATACTCTCCGATAGGCGAGATGGGTACCTTTGCGAAACAGTATGCAGAGAGTCTTGCACAGGTGTCTGGTCATACGGCGCTTATTGCAGACAGAGACCAATTTATTGCGACAGCGGGAGGATATAAGAATATTCTTGGTAAATCTATCAGTAAAGAACTGGAGGATAAACTTGGCAAACGGGAATCGGTCATGGCACGCAGAGGGGACAAAGATTTTATTATGATAACAGATGACCCTACAGATGAGTATACTATCGAAGCCATTGCACCCATTATTGCAGAGGGAGATATGATCGGAGCGGTGGTGCTCATTGAAACAGATCCCAAAGAAAAAATGAGTGAGGTAGAGCTTAAACTGGTTTTGTCGGCGGCAGGATTCTTGGGCAGACAGATGGAGCAGTAAAATGTAAAAGACCGGATGCACAACGAAATCAAAGCATATCCGGTCTTTTTTTAATATACTATTTGGCATATGTGCTGTATAATAAATAGAGTTAGCTTGAGAATACAGATACAGATACAGATACAAATAGAAAAGAGGAAGAAGCATGTATAGTTTTAACAATGATTATAGCGAAACGGCACATCCTCGCATCTTAGAGGCTTTGTGCAAGGTCGGGATGGAACAGAATAACGGATATGGCTTGGATGTGCATTGTGAGCGTGCGATGCAATACATAAAAAAACAGATACGCAATGAGGCGGTGGAGATCCATTTCTTACCGGGTGGAACGATTACGAACCTGACGATGATCTCCCATGTGTTACGTCCGTATCAGGCAGTGATTGCAGCAGACACAGCACATATTAATATCCATGAAACCGGTGCCATTGAAGCAACAGGACATAAAGTATTGGCGATTCCGACGACAGATGGCAAATTGACCTGTGCATTGATCCAACCTATCTTGGACAAACATGAAGATGAACATTGGGTGATGCCTGCCATGGTCTATGTATCTAATCCAACAGAGATCGGCACGGTGTATAGCAAACAAGAATTAGAAGTGTTACACCAATATTGTCAAGAGCGTCACCTATTATTTTATCTGGATGGTGCGAGATTATCGATGGCACTGGCGGTAGAATCCACACATCTGACACTGGCTGATTTGCCTCACTTAACAGATGCATTCTATATAGGAGGAACCAAAGTAGGGGCATTGTTTGGAGAGGCACTGGTTATTGTGAATCAGGCATTGATGCAGGATATGCGCTTTAATATGAAACAGCATGGTGCGATTATGGCAAAAGGCTGGCTATTGGGGATGCAGTTTGAAGAATTATTCAGAGATGATTTATATTTACAACTGGGACGTCACAGCAATCATCTTGCTGATTTATTAAGGCAGGCATTTATGGAGGCGGGATTTTCCTGCGCTTCAGATTCCCCAACCAATCAGCTATTTCCCATCCTTCCTAATGAACTGGTTAGCCTGTTGGATCAGCATTATATCACTTCGGTGTGGAACAGACCGGATGAACGACACACCTGTATCAGACTTTGCACTTCATGGGCCATGAAACAGGAAGATGTTTTGCACTTTATCGATGATTTTAAGAAAATGCTGGTAGATGCTAATTACTAATTGAAGAAGTAAGGAAAATATGAGGAACGAATATGGACACGATAGCCGAATTATGGCAAGAGATAGAGACACAGATAACGAACCTAACAGAGCTTACTGCGGAAGATGCGATTGCATTAAGGCAGAATCTAAGTAAACTGCGTCAGGAGATCAAAGGCAGTGTGCAGACTGCTCAATTCGCTTCTTTGATAGCAGGAAAAGAACCCCTATTATTGGCACTGCTTCACGCAGAAGATGCAAAAACAAGAAAGAATGCAGTCTTGGTCATGGGTGATATGGGCATGGAACAATTTCTGGAACCTATCTTTTCCGCGTATGAAAAAGAACCTCAAATGTTTATTAAAAGTGCTTATCTAAGTGCAATCAAAGCATTTGATTATAGAGATTACCTGTCAAGGCTAAAAGACAGACAGCAGCAACTGTTAACGACGGAGATTACAGAGGATAATAAGAAACATGCTACGGAAGAGATGCGTATTTTATCGGAATTGATCGTGACGATGGAAGGACTGAAAAAACATCGTTTTACAGGGTATCGGTTACCGGCAGAGGTAATCCTGCTAACGAATCGCTTACAGAGTGAAGCGACGGAAAAACAGATTCAGGGAGCTAAGACACAACTTTTTAATGCCGGTATTAAGGTACAGACGAATCAGATAGAGAAACTGTTACCTATTCGTACCTATCAGGAATTACTATTTGCTGTGCCGGGGATGTACTCTTGTGAACTGGACGCCGGACGTGCTGCACAGACGATTGTACATTCAACGTTGCTTTCTTTTTTGCAATCCAGACATGATGGAACCTTTCCTTTTTATTTCCGTGTAGAAGTGAAGAGTAAACAGGCATTGGATAAGAAAAGTATCTTTGTAAAGAAATTGACAGCAGATATTGAGAGATTAACCCATCGACAACTGATTAACAGTCCTTCTAATTATGAAATCGAGATTCGGCTGATTGAAAATAAGCTTCAGGATCAAGATACATATAATGTACTGCTTAAGCTATATACCATACCGGATGAACGCTTTACCTACAGACAAGCATCCATCTCCGCCAGTATTAAGCCGGTCAATGCAGCGTTGTTAGTGGAACTCGCCAAGAGTTATATGAAAGAAGATGCACAAGTACTGGATCCATTTTGCGGGGTGGGGACGATGCTGATAGAGCGTCAGAAAGTGGTGAAGGGAAATACAGCCTATGGCATTGATGTTTTAGAAGAGGCCATTACCAAAGCAAAGCTAAATACAGAGGCAGCAGGACAGATTATTCATTTTGTCCATAAAGATTTTTTTGATTTTACACATGAGTATTTATTTGATGAGATATTTACTAATATGCCGTTTGCTATGGGGCATAAGACAGAAGAGGAGATTCACGAGCTTTATATCCATTTTTTTGATCGAGCTAAAACGCACTTGCAAAAAGATGGTACGATTATCATGTATACACATAACAAAGAGTTGGTAAAAGAACTCGCACCGGCGAAAGGCTATACGATCATCAAACAATTTGAGATCATGAGGCGGGAGAATACCCACCTCATAATCTTAAAATAGGATCTTGATTACAGCTCAGCCTGTTCCTGTCCTAACCTATCTAATAGCTCGCTCTTAATATCATATAACTTCTTAGACAAATCCACATAGATATTATGTGGATTGATAAGACGTCTTGTCTCATCCCACAGAGTATTCAGCTCGCTCTGGCAATAATCACGTATTTCCATTACTTTAGGGGATTCATAGACACAATCACCATCTATAAATACCGGAATCATAATTTCCCGTAAGGTATAAGTCCCTGCATTTAATTTGGTTTTTTTCCAAGGCTCTGCGGGATCAAACAGCATTAAGGGTTCATTTTCATCAAAGTGTTCTTCTTCTAAGCAGATGAGGTCGGCTTTGATCTTATGAGAATCTTTTTCATAGATACGATAAATCTTTTTATTACCGGGATTGGTAATCTTCTCTGTGTTCTCGGATAGTTTGATCTTTGGAATGAAAACACCGTCTTTATTCATGACAGCCGCTAGTTTATAGACGCCACCAAAAGCGGACCAGTCCTTGGAAGTAATCAGGCTGGTGCCGACACCCCAGGAAGTAATCTTGGCACCTTGTACCTTTAGGCTATCGATTAGGTATTCATCTAAATCATTGGAGGCAGAGATGACAGCATCCGGAAATCCTGCATGATCTAACATTTTCCGTGCCTGTTTGGAGAGATATGCTAAATCACCACTGTCCAAACGGATACCATAATAGGTTAGCGGAACACCGGCTTCCCGCATCTCGGTAAAGACCCTGATCGCATTAGGGACACCGGACTTGAGAGAATCATAGGTATCGACTAATAATAAGCAGGCAGATGGATATAGGTCTGCATATTTTTTAAAAGCGGTATATTCATCAGGAAAACTCATGATCCAACTATGTGCGTGGGTTCCTTTGACAGGGACATCGAACAATTGTCCACATAACACATTGGATGTGCCGATGCAGCCGGCGATCATAGCGGCTCTCGCACCATAAGTCCCTGCATCCGGACCTTGTGCACGGCGCAAACCGAATTCCATGATACCGTCACCGCGTGCTGCATAACAGATGCGTGATGTTTTGGTAGCGATAAGAGCCTGATGATTGATGATATTTAAAATCGCAGTCTCTAATAATTGTGCTTCCATAATAGGAGCAATGACTTTGACCAGTGGCTCTCTCGGGAAAATAATGGTTCCTTCCGGAATCGCATAGATACTGCCTGAGAACTTAAAGTCTTTGAGATAATCCAAAAAATCCCGATCAAAGATACCAAGACTCGCCAGGTAGGAGATATCCTCCGGATAAAAATGCAACTCTTTGACATATTGGATCACTTGTTCCAGTCCTGCTGTAATGGCATACCCGCTTTCCAGTGGATTGGTGCGATAAAAGACATCAAAGATCACGGTGTCATTGAGGGATTTGTTCTTGTAATATCCCTGCATCATGGTTAATTCGTAAAGATCTGTTAATAAAGTTAAATTTTGTCTGTCCATTTCATGCTTCCTCTCTATCGATAAAATGTGTGTCTGATTTCTCTGATTTACAAATAAAGATATATCCAATTATAAATAAGACGATAAGAGCTAATACACCATATTTGGAACTATGGAGAAAAAAGGCACAAACTGCTAAAATAAGCGGACCAAAAAAGTCTGCAAATTTACCAAAGATATCAAAGAATCCAAAGTATTCACTGGATTCTTTTTTAGGAACGAGCCTGCCAAATTGAGAACGCGAAAGGGCTTGGATGCCACCCTGACACATACCAACGGATACAGCCAGAATCCAAAATTCCAACGCGGTGTCCAGACCATAACCAAAGATACAGATGCAGCCATACATGCAGATAAAGACTTTAATGAGTCGGATGCACCCAAAACGTTTGGCAAGTCTACCGGTTAGAATAGAACAAGGAAATGCAACAAATTGTGTCAAGAGCAGTGCCAATACCATAGAAGTACTGTTAATACCTACTTCACTGCCATAGGTGGTTGCCATACTGATAATCGTGTAGACACCGTCTATATAGAAGAAATACCCAAGCATAAAATAGAGTAATTTTTTATCACGTTTTATTTTAAGGAAAGTTAAGCCGAGGCGGCGAAAATTATGTCGGATCATATCTTTACGGGGCTCTAAGTAATACTGTTGTTTTACATTCTTAAAGAGAGGAAGAGACATGACGATCCACCAGACAATCGTAATCACAAAGGAAAGGCGGGTGGCAGTGATGGTATCCAGACCAAATGGAGTTGTTAAAATCAGAAGGATGCCTAAGATAAAAGGAATGCAGCTGCCGATGTATCCCCAGGCATAGCCGGAAGTAGAGACGGTATCCATGCGTTCATCGGTGGTTACATCAATCAGCATAGCATCATAGAAGATGCTGCAGGCACTGTAACCTAATCGGGCAACGATAAAGAAGACTAAGAAAGTAAGCCAGTTGGGGGCAATCGTAAAAGCAACCGCACCACCAATCGCCAGAGCAAAGAAACAGGCAAAGATCTTTTTCTTCATATCGCGATAATCGGCAAACCCACTTAGGATGGGGGCTAATAGAGCTAATAGCAGAATTGCAATGGAGGTGGAAGCACCCCACAAGGAGGAAGCGTGATGCTCGGCGATACCGGCCGCCGCAGTCAAACTTCTAAAATAAATCGGTATGGTTGCGGTAATGATCATGCCAAAGGCTGAGTTTGCAACATCATACATAATCCAGCTTTTCTCTACTTTCGTTAAGTGTGTGCTTTTCATACGGCTCCTTTTTTCAATCAGAAAAATCCTATCTTGATTAGATATCTGCTAGGCTTATAATACGGTACATGCCAAAAGAAATCAATCCAAAATGAGTAATTTATAAGTAAAAGTTTATAGTACGGTGAAAAACAGCGAAAATCATGGAAAAAATCTTGACAAACAGCGAAAACACACTCTATAATGAAAGTATTCTGAATTTTAGATAAATATAGATACAAAGGCACAGCATGTTGTAATAGGTGGTATTGCGAGATTATTGTCTTGTCCTTTTACATAAGGACAGGGCTTTTTTTTATGGAGGATGAAAAAGCATGTATGAGAAAGTAGACACCAATCTAAATTTTGTAGACAGAGAGAAAGAAACAGAAGTATTCTGGAGAGAGAATCACATCTTCGAGAAAAGTATGGATAATCGTAAGCAGGGGGAGACCTATACCTTCTATGATGGACCTCCGACCGCCAATGGGAAACCGCATATTGGACACGTTTTAACACGTGTAATTAAAGATATGATCCCGAGATATAGGACGATGAAGGGTTATATGGTTCCGAGAAAAGCAGGGTGGGATACCCATGGACTACCGGTAGAATTGGAAGTGGAAAAGCTACTTGGTTTGGATGGCAAGGAGCAGATTGAAGAATATGGTCTGGATCCTTTTATTACAAAATGCAAAGAAAGTGTATGGAAATATAAAGGTATGTGGGAAGATTTTTCCAATACCGTTGGATTTTGGGCTGATATGGATCACCCCTATGTTACCTATCATGATGATTATATCGAATCAGAATGGTGGGCACTGAAAGAGATCTGGAACAAGAATCTACTATATAAGGGATTTAAAATCGTACCTTATTGTCCACGTTGCGGAACGCCGTTATCCAGTCATGAAGTGGCACAAGGCTATAAAGACATTAAAGAACGTTCTGCAGTTGCACGATTCAAGGTAAAGGGAGAGGATGCATATATTTTGGCATGGACCACAACCCCATGGACGCTGCCTTCCAATGTGGCACTGTGTGTGAATCCGGATGAGACCTATGTGAAGGTAAAGACGGCAGATGGATATACGTATTATCTGGCAGAAGCATTGGCAGAGACAGTCTTAGGCGGAGAACAGCCTACAGCACCTTATCAGGTGTTAGAGACATATACCGGAAGAGATCTGGAATATAAAGAATATGAACCGTTATTTGACTGTGCGGTGGCACTGTGTGAAAAACAGCATAAGAAAGCTTACTATGTTACTTGTGACACCTACGTCACATTAACAGATGGAACAGGTGTGGTTCATATTGCACCGGCATTTGGTGAAGATGATGCCAATGTAGGACGCATTTACGATTTACCATTTGTGCAGTTGGTGGATAGCAAAGGTAATATGACAGAAGAAACTCCATTTGCAGGACTTTTCTGTAAGAAGGCAGATCCCGAGGTTCTGAAATCGTTAGAGGCGAGTGGACTTCTTTTCTCTGCACCTAAATTTGAACATAGTTATCCTCATTGCTGGAGATGCGATACTCCGCTCATTTATTATGCCAGAGAGTCCTGGTTCATTAAGATGACAGAGGTAAAAGACGACTTAATCAGAAATAATAATACCATTAACTGGATACCGGAATCTATCGGTAAGGGTCGTTTTGGGGACTGGCTTGAGAACATTCAGGATTGGAGTATCTCACGTAACCGCTATTGGGGTACCCCACTCAATGTATGGGAATGTGAATGCGGTCATATGCATTCTATCGGAAGCAGAGAAGAACTGGCACAGATGAGTGGTAATGAAGCAGCTAAGACGGTGGAGCTGCACAGACCTTATATTGATGAGATTACCATCACCTGCCCAAAATGTGGAAAACAAATGAAACGAGTACCGGAAGTGATTGACTGCTGGTTTGATTCGGGAGCGATGCCATTTGCACAACATCACTATCCATTTGAGAATAAAGAATTGTTTGAACAACAATTTCCGGCTCAGTTTATCTCAGAAGCAGTTGATCAGACGAGAGGGTGGTTCTATTCTTTGTTGGCAGAATCCACTTTATTATTTAATAAGGCACCTTATGAAAATGTTATCGTGCTGGGACATGTGCAGGATGAGAATGGACAGAAGATGTCTAAGTCTAAAGGCAATGCAGTAGATCCTTTTGATGCGCTGGATACCTATGGGGCGGATGCTATCCGTTGGTATTTCTATGTTAATTCAGCTCCGTGGCTGCCGAATCGTTTTCATGGTAAAGCCGTACAGGAAGGACAGCGTAAGTTCATGGGTACGTTATGGAATACGTATGCATTCTTTGTATTGTATGCCAATATAGACGGGTTTGATGCAACACAGTATACCTTGGATTACACAGGGCTTCCTGTTATGGATAAGTGGCTGTTGTCTAAGATGAATACTTTGATTAGCGAAGTGGATAAGGATCTGGAGAATTATAAGATTCCGGAAGCTGCAAGAGCACTGCAGGATTTTGTAGATGAGATGAGTAACTGGTATGTAAGACGTGGCAGAGAGAGATTCTGGGCGAAAGGTATGGAGCAGGATAAGATTAACGCTTATATGACACTCTATACAGCATTGGTAACCGTATCTAAAGTGGCGGCACCGATGATTCCGTTTATGGCAGAAGAGATTTACCGCAATCTGGTAGGCAGTATCGATGGAACTGCTCCGGAGAGCGTTCATTTGTGTGATTTCCCGACTGCTGATCCTACGATGGTGGATACACAGCTGGAAGAAGATATGGAAGATGTACTGGAAGCTGTGGTGATGGGCCGTGCCTGCAGAAATACTGCCAACATTAAGAACAGACAACCGATAGGGACGATGTTTATCAAGGCAGATTATACCTTGTCGGAATTTTATCAGGACATTATAGAAGAAGAATTAAATGTGAAACAGGTGGTCTTTACCGATGATATCAGAGACTTTACCACCTATACGTTCAAACCTCAATTACGAACCGTTGGCCCGAAATATGGCAAACAATTAGCAGGGATTCAAAAGATGCTGGCTTCTTTAGATGGCAATGCAGCTATGGATGAACTGAAGGATGCAGGGCAGCTTGTGTTTCAGGTAGCTGATACTACGGTATCTCTTGCACAAGAAGATCTCCTAATAGAGATGCACCAAAAGGAAGGGTATGTATCGGAAGAGAATAATGGGGTAACAGTGGTTCTTGATACCAACCTGACAGAAGAACTATTAGAGGAAGGATTTGTCTATGAAGTAATCAGCAAAATTCAAACGATGCGTAAGGAAGCAGGTTTTGAAGTAACCGATCATATCACGGTTTACTTACAAAATAATGACAAGGTGGCTGATATTGTACGTCGAAATGAAGCCGTGATAGCACCTAAGTTATTGGCAGACAGCATCCTGATCGGTGAGATGGATGGATTCTCCAAAGAATGGAATGTGAACGGAGAGACGGTACTGATCGGTGTTGCAAAATAGCATATTCGTGGTATAGTTATTGCAGTATGTACTATGATTTATACGCATGAGAGAGGGGAATATGAAACATGACTAAGAAAACAACAGAATCGAAGACTTTCGATAAAGAATTATTTATCAGAAGTGTACTCTATAATGTAAAAACGTTATATCGTAAGACTTTGGAGGAAGCAACCGAACAGCAAATATTTCAAGCGGTATCTTATGCGATTAAAGATGTTATTGTAGACGGCTGGCTCAAGACGCAAAAAGAATATGAGAAAAGAGATCCTAAAATCGTATACTATCTGTCGATGGAGTTCTTAATGGGCAGAGCATTGGGTAATAATATGATCAATCTTAAAGCTTACAGCCAGGTAAAAGAAGCGTTGGAAGAACTGGGCTTGAATCTGGATGCGATTGAAGATCAGGAACCGGATGCAGCACTTGGTAACGGTGGACTGGGCAGATTGGCGGCATGTTTTCTGGATTCCCTGGCAACGCTTGGATATGCATCCTATGGCTGTGGTATCCGTTATCGTTATGGGATGTTCAAACAGGAGATTAGAGACGGCTATCAGATAGAGGTACCGGATGACTGGCTACGTGAGAATAATCCGTTCGAGCTTCGTCGTCCCGAATATGCCAAAGAAGTTAAATTTGGCGGTTATGTGAATGTAAAGACAGATAAAGATGGAAGACAACACTTCTTTCAGGAGGGTTATCAATCTATTAAAGCGATTCCCTATGACTTACCCATTGCAGGATATGGCAATGGAATCGTGAACACACTGCGTATCTGGGATGCAGAGCCTCTGGAATGTTTTAAACTGGATTCTTTTGACAAAGGAGATTACCAGAAAGCAGTGGAGCAGGAAAATCTTGCACGTAATATTGTGGAAGTACTATATCCAAATGATAATCACTATGCAGGAAAAGAACTTCGTCTGAAACAGCAATATTTCTTCATCTCTGCCAGTGTGCAGGAAGCAATCAATAAATATATGGGGAAACACACAGATATACACCACTTCTATGAGAAAGTGGCATTTCAACTCAACGACACGCATCCAACCGTAGCGGTTGCAGAGCTGATGCGCCTCTTGATGGATGAGCATAATCTGACATGGGAAGAAGCTTGGGAAATTACGACCAAGACCTGTGCCTATACCAATCACACGATTATGGCAGAAGCATTGGAAAAATGGCCAATAGAATTATTTTCCAGATTGCTACCTCGTATTTATCAGATTATAGAAGAGATTAATCGTCGTTTTGTCGCACAGATAGAAGCCAAATATCCGGGCAATCAGGATAAGATTCGTAAGATGGCGATTATCTATGATGGACAGGTAAAGATGGCACATCTGGCGATTGCAGCAGGACATTCGGTCAACGGTGTGGCAAGACTGCATACGGAGATTTTAAAACAACAGGAACTAAGAGATTTCTACGAGATGATGCCGGAGAAGTTTAATAATAAGACAAACGGGATTACGCAGAGAAGATTCCTGTTACATGGCAATCCGCTTCTGGCAGATTGGATTACGGAACATATCGGGGAAGACTGGATTACCGATCTTTCCAAGATCAGCAGATTGAAAGTATATGTGGATGATATCAAAGCACAACAAGAATTTATGAATATCAAATATCGTAATAAAGTACGCCTGGCAGACTATATCCTAGAGCACAACGATATAGAAGTAAATCCGCGTTCTATTTATGATGTACAGGTAAAGAGACTGCATGAATACAAACGTCAGCTCTTAAATGTACTGCATATTATGTATCTTTATAATGAGATTAAGAAAACCGGTGGTAAGGATTTCTATCCAAGGACTTTTATCTTTGGAGCGAAGGCGGCAGCAGGATATCGCAACGCAAAATTAACGATTAAATTAATTAATTCCATTGCAGAAGTAATCAATCATGATGAGAGCATTGATGGCAAGTTAAAAGTGGTATTTATAGAGGATTATAAAGTGTCCAATGCGGAATGGATCTTTGCAGCAGCGGATGTATCGGAACAGATATCGACCGCCAGCAAAGAAGCATCAGGAACAGGTAATATGAAACTCATGTTGAATGGGGCACCGACAATCGGAACTATGGATGGCGCTAATGTTGAGATTGTAGAAGAGGTTGGAGAAGAGAATGCCTTTATCTTTGGTTTAAGCTCGGATGAAGTCATTCAATATGAGAACTATGGTGGCTATAATCCGATGGAGATCTTCAATAATGACAGCGGTGTCAGAGAAGTACTGATGCAGTTGGTGAATGGGACTTATGCCAAGAATGATTCTGAATTATTCAGACCATTATATAATTCATTACTGAATACGCAGTCAAGTGCCAAAGCGGATACTTATTTTATCTTAAAAGATTTCCGCGCCTATGCAGAAGCACAACAGCGTGTAGAAAAAGCATATAAGGATGAGTCCGGCTGGGCAAAAAAAGCCATGATGAATACAGCTTGCTCCGGTAAATTCTCATCTGACAGAACCATTCAGGAATATGTAGATGAAATATGGCATTTGGATAAGGTAGTATTACCGAAATAGAGGACAATGAATCGAGGAGGCATGATATGGTTACATTATCAGAGCAGGGAGTTTATCTGGTTGGTGGAACAGAACTGATTCCGGAGAGTGCGACAGCACAGACAGCCATCGCACACAAAACAGGTCTTAACGTGACGAGAGAAGAGGCTTTACAGAATACGATTGCGTATCATATTTTGGAACAGCACAATAGTTCAGGCAATATGGACAAACTAAAAATAAAGTTTGATAAATTGACCTCACATGATATTACTTTTGTAGGCATCATTCAGACGGCAAGAGCATCGGGGCTCGAGAAGTTCCCGATTCCTTATGTCTTGACGAATTGTCATAATTCGCTCTGTGCAGTCGGAGGAACGATTAATGAAGATGACCATGTATTTGGATTGACCTGTGCGAAGCGATATGGTGGGATGTATGTACCGCCGCATCAAGCTGTGATTCATCAGTTTGCCAGAGAGATGCTCGCAGGTGGTGGTAAGATGATCTTAGGCTCGGACAGCCATACCCGCTATGGAGCGTTGGGTACGATGGCAATGGGTGAAGGCGGACCGGAGCTTGTCAAACAATTATTGCAGCAGACTTATGATATCAATAGACCGGCAGTAGTAGGTGTTTATCTCAGCGGAGCACCGGGAAAAGGAGTGGGACCACAGGATGTGGCACTTGCTCTTATTGGTGCGGTCTTTGCCAACGGTTATGTGAAGAATAAGGTCTTAGAATTTGTAGGACCGGGTGTAGCGGCATTAAGTGCAGATTTTCGTATTGGCATCGACGTCATGACAACGGAGACGACCTGCTTGTCTTCTATTTGGACAACAGACAGCGTGATAGAAGAATTCTATGAGATCCATGGAAGAAGTAAGGATTATACAGAACTTGCGCCCGGAAAAGTGTCTTATTATGATGGCATGATTCAGATAGATTTGAGTACGATTCAACCGATGATAGCCATGCCATTTCATCCAAGTAATGTATATACCATTGCAGAAGTCAATGCTAATCTGACGGATATCCTGCATGAGGTAGAACAGAAGGCACTTGTCAGCCTGGATGGCGCAGTGGATTATTGTTTAACCGATAAGATAGTGAATGGCAGATTATATGTGGAACAGGGCATTATAGCAGGCTGTGCCGGTGGCGGATTTGAGAATATCTGTGCCGCAGCCGATATCTTAAAGGGGATCGGTATCGGCTCAGATGAATTTACGCTGAGTGTGTATCCGGCATCCACTCCTATTTATATGGAGCTGGTTAAAAATGGATGTGTAGCCAATCTCATGGAAACAGGAGCCATCGTTAAGACAGCATTCTGTGGACCGTGCTTCGGAGCAGGGGATACGCCGGCTAATCATGCATTCAGTATCAGACATTCTACAAGGAATTTTCCAAACAGAGAAGGTTCTAAACTACAGAATGGCCAGATCTCTTCGGTCGCCTTGATGGATGCCCGCTCGATTGCAGCCACTGCAGCCAATAAGGGATTCTTAACTTCTGCGGCAGATATAGACACTACCCTGCATCATTACCCATACTATTTTGATCAGCGTATCTATGAGAATCGGGTCTTTGATTCCAAGGGAATCGCAGATCCTGAGGTTGAGGTTAAATTTGGCCCTAATATTAAGGATTGGCCTAAGATGAGTGCTTTGACAGATCATATTATGCTGCGGGTAGTAGCCATGATCCATGACCCGGTTACGACAACAGATGAGTTGATTCCATCAGGAGAGACTTCTTCTTACCGCTCCAATCCGCTTGGTTTGGCAGAATACACGTTATCCAGAAAAGATCCTTTGTATGTAGGGCGTGCCAAAGAAATCAAACAGGCTGAGACTGCCAGAATGGCAGGACAGGATCCTTGTGAAGCCTACCCAGATGTACAGCCGGCTTTTGCCTGTATCCAAAAAAGATTTTCTGATGTGAACATTCATAATACAGGATTTGGAAGCACTATTTTTGCAGTAAAACCGGGAGACGGTTCGGCAAGAGAACAAGCGGCTTCCTGCCAGAAAGTATTGGGCGGATGGGCAAATATCGCACAGGAATATGCAACCAAGAGATATCGTTCTAACTTAATTAATTGGGGGATGCTCCCATTTCTGATTGAGCAGGGCGAACTTCCTTTTGCTAATTTAGATTATATCTTTATTCCCAATATCAGAGAGGCGGTAGAGAAAGCGACCGATTTAATCAGTGCTTATGCAGTCAAGGAAACAGGTATTACGGAATTTACCTTGCGATTGGGAGAATTGACAGACGAGGAACGTCAGATTATCCTGACGGGATGTCTGATTAATTATAATCGAAGTCTTTTAAGTTAATTATTTGAGGATTATGCCGATATATAAGGTACAGAACATGCAAGAGAGGTTCTGAATCTAAGTATATTGTGTAACCAAGGATGGTATTAGTTATGTGTCAAGGAAGACATATAATGGGTACCATCTTTTTTATTGGGAAACAAGGATGGGAACGAATAGGAAAGGTTATGCGGGAAGGAGCAATGATTGAGAATTAATTCCGGTACAATAGGAATGGAGTCCGCCAGAAGCTATACTTCTGAAACAACAAAAAGTTACCACTCCCAAGGCCTGAATGCAGGAGCACAAATAGGTGCAAACAAAGGAGATAGTTTTAAAGATTGGATTAATGGTCATCCGAAACAGCAGGGAGGATATTTTCATGAGATTGGTAAAATGAGAAATGTGGTCAATCTAGAAGATACAGATTCTCTGGAATCGATTAAGACGCAGTGTATGATGCTCTTACTGTCCCTTTTAGAAGGAGCATATAGAGGGACAAATGCACAGGACGCCAGCTATTATCATGCTGAGTCAGAGACCACTTCTTTTGATACACAGGGAAAAGTGGTAACGGCTGACGGCAGAGAGATTGATTTTAAATTAGAGATGCAGATGAGCCGTAGCTTCTCTGAATATTATGAAGTTAATCTGATAGGGAAACAACTGAATGTATGCGACCCACTGGTTATTAATCTAAAACAGAATGTGGCTACCGTATCAGACCAAAAATTTCTATTTGATATTGATGCGGATGGAACGCAGGATGTTGTCTCTCAGTTATCCGGCGGAAGTGGATATCTGGCATTAGATCAAGATGGAGATGGCAGGATTAAGGATGGCAGTGAATTGTTTGGCACGAAATCGGGCAATGGATTTGCGGATTTGGCACAGTATGATGCAGACAAGAATGGCTGGATCGATGAGAATGATGCCATCTGGAAGAAATTAAGGATATGGAGTAAGGACGAGAATGGGAAAGATCAACTCTATCACATTGCAGAGAAAGGGGTAGGCGCTATCTGCTTACAACATGTAAAAACAGAGTTTGCCTTGCATGCCCAAAAAGATAATAGTACCAATGCATTGATTCGTAATACCGGTATTTTCCTATATGAAAACGGTAATGTCGGAACGGTGCAGCACCTTGATATGGTTCGATAGGGAAGCGAAGCATAGATGGGGGAATCTTCTCATATAATGCCATATGCGGTTCCTATTTTTGAGCCGTGTATGGGGTGAGCACATGAAGAAACATAGATTAATCGTACCAAAGCGAAGAATGAAAGACTTTGGTACGATTTTTTTTGTGCTATTATTCTTTCCTTATATCTTAAATCTATTATTACATGGAATGAATAGAGAAAAATTGCAGGAGCAGGAGAGTAGAGCAAAACAGAATACCCAAAGCATCGTTGTCATGTTGCCCATGAGCATTGGGTATGCAAGGATGCCGCTGGAAGAATATTTAATCGGAGCATTGGCGGCCAGTATAGATACAAGCTATGAAGAGGAAACCTTAAAAGCACAGGCAGTGATACTACGCAGTGCCATGATACAGAAAGGAAAACAACAAGTCTATTATGACGATAAGGAACAGTCTTATTGGAGTAAAGAAGAGATGGAAGCACACTATGGGGAAGAGTATCAAACACAATATTGCAAATTAAAACAGGCTGTGGAGGCAACCGAGTCTATCTATATTGCTTATCATGGAAATGCGATTGCTCCGCCTTTTTGTGCACTGAGTAGTGGCAATACGCGAAATGGAAAAGAAGCTTTGGGTGCTTTGGATTATGAATATCTGCAGTCAGTTCCTTGCAAAGATGATATTTTATCAGAGCATTATCTGGATACCAGACAGTACACCGGGCACAACATAGAAGAACTGCTTGCCGATCAAGGAATCAAAGAAGGCATGGGGCAGCAAATAGAGATCCTGCAAAGTGATTCGGCGGGTTATGTGCTGCAAATCAGAATCGGGGAGCAGGAGCTGAAAGGGGAGGTGGTGAGACAGAAGCTGGGATTGCATTCTGCCTGTTTTCAAATCATCAAAAAAGAGGATGGTGTTTTATTCAAAAGCAAAGGGCTGGGACATGGACTCGGTATGAGTCAATACACAGCTAACGTTATGGCACAAAATGGTAGCCAGTTCATGGATATTCTAACTTACTTTTTTCATGACATTACAATTGAAAAATATGAATAAAAGTAAAAGAAAGGGTAAGAATAGGATTGAGGTGAAAATCAATGAGAAGACAAAGAGACGGACTACGGAAAGAAAAAATCATCATGCTATCTGCTTCCTTATTTGTGTTATCGGCATTGACGATGACAGGTGTTTATGTAAAAGAAAAGAATGAATCAGAGAATGATGGATATGTGGTAGATTTAAGTGCAATTGAAAAACAGGCAAGCGATAAAGCGGAGGCAGTGAAACAAGCCAAAGAACAGGCAGAGGAACAGGCAATGCAGTCGGGAGATTTAGACAATGACCCCAGCTATCAGGAGGTTAATTCCGGCAAGGTAAGTAATCTTGCGGAGGATTCGATACAGATACCGGGAGTGGGTAATGTACAGATCAATCAGAATAAAGAGTCTGCACCTATGCAGAATGCAGCACGATCCGATCAAGCAGCAGATGAGACAGAGCCGGAAGGAAAAACTGATAACGAGGCAGTAGAATCTTCGGCCACCACAGAATCTTTGGTAACCTATCAATTTGACGATGCCGGTACCTTGCAGTGGCCAATCGTAGGAAATGTGTTATTGAACTATAGTATGGATAAGACAACTTATTTTGCCAGTCTGGATGTATACAAATATAATCCGGCTCTCATTATAGCGGCAACGGTAGGGGAACCGATTACGGCAGCAGCGGAAGGCGAGATCAGTTCGATCTATACGGATGAAGAGATAGGTGGAGCTGTATCCATGAATCTTGGTGATGGCTATGAACTCACCTATGGACAATTAGATAATATTCAAGTTGGAACAGGACAGAATGTGCATGTGGGTGATATTATCGGGTATGTAGCAAAACCAAGTAAATACTATAGTGTAGAAGGCAGTAATGTATATTTTAAATTAACACAGGATGGCAAGGCGGTGAATCCTTTGAACCGTTTACAGTAATCAGTACAGTTTATCCCGAATATTTAGAGGGAAGACTTTACCGTAGAGGAAGTTCGCGGTATAATGTGATAGTTCCATGATAAAATAGCGCATTGAGCGGAGTAAAAGAGCAGATGAAAGTGAAGTACAGTAAGAGAATTGTCATGATAATACTCCTCTTGCCATTGTTAATGGGGTGCAGTATTGCAGATGTGGCACGCACCACACATATACCGATACCGGTAGTGGAAGATGCAGAGGAGACTGCTATGCAATATGCAGTGCCTCCAAATCAGCCACATGTATTTGTGAACCAAGTTGGTTATGAAACTAAGAGCATTAAAATAGTTGTTTTCAGTGGCAAGGAAATATCAGATAGTTTTGAGGTTATTGATGCTGTGAGCGGTGAAACTGTATATACCGGGGAGATAGAACCGCAGGCCTATGATGATATTGCCGGTATCTATACGAAACAGGGGGCTTTTACGGAGCTTGATAAGACCGGCACCTATTATATCCAGACCCCCATGATAGGACAGTCTTATCCGTTTACAATCGGGGATAATCTATATGATACCCTGCTTCCACAGATGTGTAAGACGATGTATACCTTAAGAGAACAGACTTCAAAGATGGATATTTCAAAGCAATGTATCATTGCAGAGAATCTATTACTTTCTTATGAGTTCTACCCGAATCTTTTTTCGGATGATTATGGGATTCCTGAGAGTGGCAACCAGATACCGGATATTTTGGATGAAGTGAGATATGAAGCCGGTCATCTCCTAAAGATGCAGGATACCAAGACGGGTGCGGTTCTGCGTGGGACAAAGACAGTGCAGACGAGTGCAGATTATGCCGCCCTCATGGCTAATTTTTATCATTTTTATAAGAATTATGATGCCAAGTTTGCAAGGACCTGTTTGCAATCAGGGGCACGTGCATGGCAATATGTGATTGGCAATAGTCAGGAAGAGCCCTACACGGATGACATCTATTATGCGGCGACTTCTCTTTACAGGGCTTCCGGTAATGAAAAATATCATGCATACATAAAAAAGTACCATCAGCAGACACAGACACAGACTCAGATAAAACAGATTGATGCGAATAGCAGAGAATTATATGCAGATATGGCGTATCTCATGACCAGGCAGAAGGTGGATGTAGCGATATGTCGGGATTTGATGAGTAAGTGGATGGATTATGTAGAAACCATCGTTGCAAAAGCACAGAACTCGTCGTATCTTTCCTCGGCGGATGAAGTGAATCAAATATTGAGTGATATGTTATGCTTGTCCATAGTGGGACATGTCATTACGAATCATGAATATACAACCGTACTGGAAAATCATCTGCACTATTTTCTGGGACGTAACGCAGAAGGAGTGAGCTATATAGATGGATTTGGCAGCCGCATGGCAGACACATCAGAGATGATAACCAAACAACCACAGCTTACTTCTATGCTGCTGTTTATGCTGGGAGAACTTAATAATATTGAGATGGAAATGGAGGAATCATAAGGTGAAAATCGTAGTATTGGCAGGAGGTATCAGTACAGAGCGGGATGTATCATTGAGCTCGGGCACGATGATCTATAATGCATTGCACCGATTAGGACATCAGGTCATTATGTTGGACGTATATTTGGGTTATCCCGAGGAAGAAATCGGACAAATATTTGAACTGAACAAAGAATGGGCAAAGGATATGGGCGCTATTGGAGCGAAGAATCCTGATATAGAAGCCATTAAAGCTAAACGAAGTGGAGATTCCAAAGCATTCTTTGGACCACATGTCATCGATATCTGTCAACAGGCAGAACTTGTTTTTCTGGCGTTACATGGAGAAAATGGTGAGAATGGGAAAATACAGGCAGCATTTGATTTACTCGGGATTCGCTATACCGGTAATGATCCAGTTGGCTGTGCTTTGGCAATGGATAAGGCTCTTGCCAAGGAGCTGTTTCGATTCCATGAGATTCCGACACCGAGCGGGATGACGCTTAGACAGGGAGAAGAGATACCGGAACAGATCGAATATCCATGTGTTGTCAAGACAACCTGCGGAGGGTCGAGTGTAGGTGTCTATATCGTACATAATCAGACAGAGTATCACACTGCTCTTCACGATGCTTTTACCTATGAGAATGAAGTGATTGTGGAACAATATATTAAGGGAAGAGAATTTGGCGTAGGCGTAGTGGGTGGTAAGGCATTGCCGGTTATAGAGATTGCTCCGGTTACAGGATTTTATGACTATAAGAATAAATATCAGGCAGGCAGTGCTATTGAGACTTGTCCGGCTGAATTGCCCACAGATATCGCATTATCGATGCAGAAATGTGCAGAACAGGTATTTAAGGTATTGAGATTAGATTCTTATGCACGTATGGATTTTTTGATGGAGGATAATGGAGCTTTCTATTGCCTGGAGGCCAATACGCTTCCGGGGATGACACCGACTTCCTTATTGCCACAGGAAGCGAAAGAAGCAGGGTACTCTTACGATGCATTATGTGCATGGATTATCCGGATGGCGATGGAGAAATAAACGATGAAGGACATGACATTATTTAAAATAGCACATGCCTGCAAAGGGACTTTGGTAGATAATCGGGAAGAACACAAAGAGAACCCGGAAGTGCAAGGCGTTGTTATTGATTCCAGATTGGTTCAACCGGGGTATTTATTTGTTGCGACAAAAGGAGAACGTGTCGATGGCCATTCCTTTATTCCACAAGTGATAGAGCAAGGTGCTGTCGGTATCATCTGTGAACAGATACCCAATAGAAATGATATTCCTTATATTTTAGTAAAAGACAGCTTGATAGCACTACAGGAGATAGCGGAATATTATAGAAGTACACTTTCCATTCCGTTTATCGGTATTACAGGCAGTGTCGGTAAGACGAGTACCAAAGAATTTATAGCGGGAGTACTTGCGAGACGTTACCATGTTCTGAAAACACAGGGTAATTATAATAATGAAGTAGGAGTTCCACTGACTATCTTGCAGATTAGAGAGGAACATGAAGTAGCAGTCTTAGAGATGGGCATTAATCATTTTGGAGAGATGCACAGACTTAGTAAAATGGTCAGACCTGACATCTGTGTCATGACGAATATCGGACAATGCCATCTTGAATTTTTAGGAAGCAGAGAAGGCATCCTGTCTGCCAAATCAGAAATCTTTGATTATATGAGAGATACAGGGACGGTCTGCGTAAATGGAGATGATGACATGCTGCAAACGATCGATGCGATACATGGCAAATCTCCCATCTCCTATGGCCTGTCTCCTGCCAATCAGATCTATGCCGGTGATATTGAGGACAGAGGATTGCACGGAAGCTTATGTAAACTGCATCTAAAGGAGGGCATCATTGACGTTAAGATCCCACTGATGGGACGGCATATGATATATAACGCTTTGGCAGCAGCAGCGGTTGGGCAATTATTGGGGTTATCCTTACAGGAGATAGCAGAAGGGATTGCTTCTGTGGAGGCTTTGAGCGGCAGGAATCATGTGATTACTACGGACCATTATACGGTAATAGATGATTGCTATAATGCCAATCCGATCTCGATGCAGGCGGCTATCGACACCCTCGTAACGGCACCAGGCAGAACGGTAGCTATCTTAGGAGATATGGGAGAATTAGGAGACGATGTCGAAAGACTGCATACACAGGTGGGTGCTTATTGTGCTGCAAAAGGGGTAGATCTTCTGCTTTGTGTCGGAGATCTGTCACAATACATAGCACAGGGGGCGGCAGAGCAATCTAAGACCCATACTACCACCATCGTTTCTTATCTTGATAAAGAATGTCTGATGCAGGCATTGCCCATACAATTACAGCGAGGGGATACTATCCTCGTAAAAGCGTCTCACTTTATGAGGTTTGAGACCATTATACAAGCTCTTTGTTCTTAAAATACATAGATTTGATGGTATCCAGCACAAGGGTATCGATCTCTTTTTTCTCGTCCTTGTTCATTTCAGACATAGAAATAGGAGCACCGTATTCCAATACGACATGGGTTTTACGAATCTTTGGAAAATGGTCTTCAAAGATATCCGCCGCATTGTTAATGGCAATCGGTATAATCGGGCAGCCTGATTTCTCAGCTATCTTAAAACTACCGGCATGAAAGGGAAGAAAGGTATCATTTACATGGTTTCTGGTTCCTTCGGGAAAGACACAGATGGAGATGCCTGATTTCACTGTTTCGATGGAAGATAGAATCGTCTTTAAACCTGCCTTTAGATCATGCCTATCCAAAAATTGACAATGCAGATTTTTCATCCATTGGCATAAAGAAGGGTAACGTAACATCTCCACCTTGGCAATATAGCCGGTAGGTCTGGGTACGCGTACATAAGTCAGCAGAATATCAAAATAACTGCGATGATTACCAACATATAGAACAGCCTTATCCTTCGGCACATTTTCTTCCCCTAAAACAGTCACGCGAACTCCGGTTATCCATAGACATAAGCGGAACATGAACAATACAATCGCAAGACTGCTGCGGTCTTTTAACTCCATATTGAATTTACCAATGATCCATTCCGCGACCAGAATCGGAATACTTACAATCAAAAAAGTAATTACAGTAGTAGCCAGTATTATAAAACGTATCATAATAGTTAAGTTCCTTTCACGGCTGTCTGCTATCGATTACAGCCAAATACATTATACTTGGCACGGTAAACAAAATCAATAGGCATAGAACCTGTTTTCTATTAATAGATTAGTGAAAAGAAAACTATCTCTGATAAGAATAGAAGGTATGGGGAATGTGTTTATGAGAAGAATATCTTACGCTGTATCATTATTGCTCTTGTCAGGCATCCTGCTCTGCGGCTGCCAATCAAAAGCACAAGAGGACATGGATACCAAAATACGAGATTTGGAATTTACAGTGGCAACCGAGGACAATATTCCGCAAGAATTAAAACAGAATCTGGAAACCGCTAAAGCACAAGAATTTAAAACTACTTATATGGATAAAAACTATTTATACATATGTGCAGGCTATGGAGAACAAAAAAGTGGTGGTTACAGCATCCGCGTGAAAGAATTGTATCTGACGAAAAATGCCATTTATATTGATACGGAATTATGCGGCCCGACTCCGGAGGAAGCGAGCAGACAGGTGTCATCCTATCCTTATATCGTAATCAAAACAGAATTGATTGACCGTAATGTGGTATTTGAATAGAGGCACTTGACAGCTTTCATAAAATACCCCACAATATAGAACAGATAGGTAACGAGAGGGGAATCATAAGATGATATTGATTAGAAACGGATATGTAATTGACCCTAAGAGTGAGATAGAAGAACAGATGGATATTTTGATAGATGGCGGCACCATTGTAAAGATGGGTAAGAATCTCCTGCCTACCTTGATTCGCACACCGGATAAGACGATTCATGCAGACGGTTTGATGATAGCCCCCGGCTTAGTCGATGTACATGTTCATTTTCGCGATCCCGGTTTTACAGAGAAAGAGGATATCGCAACAGGAGCAAGAGCTGCGGCAAAAGGAGGCTTTACCTCGGTCGTATTGATGGCCAATACCAAGCCGGTGGTAGATACGGTTGAGATCTTATCTTATGTATTGGAACAAGGGAAAAAAACAGGCATACATGTTTATTCCTGCGCCACGGCAACCAAAGGAATGCAGGGAGAACAGTTGAGTGACATGCAGAATCTGGCAGAGCATCAGGCGGTTGGATTTACCGATGATGGCGTTGCACTGCTGCGTGAATCAGTCGTTCGAGAGGCAATGTGCGAAACGCGAAGACTGCAGGTCCCTCTTAGTTTGCATGAAGAGAATCCGAATCTCATTATGCAAAATGGGATCAATGCAGGACAAGCATCCTCTCATTATGGAATCGAGGGCTCTCCCAGAGAAGCAGAGATTACTATGGTAAAGCGCGATCTGGAGCTGGCAATAGAGACAGGTGCAATCGTGAATATGCAGCACATCAGTACACGCGAGTCAGTTGCACTGATTCGGGAAGCTAAGAAGCACAGCAGTAATATCCATGCCGAAGCGACACCACATCACTTTACCTTAACGGAGGAAGCCACGATAACTAAGGGAAGCCTGGCAAAGATGAATCCACCGCTCAGAACTGAGCAAGACAGACAGGCTATTATAGAAGGCTTACAGGATGGTACGATCGATTTAATCGCAACAGACCACGCACCTCATACCAAGACAGAGAAGGACAGACCTATTACAGAAGCACCCAGTGGCATCGTGGGACTGGAGACAGCATTCTCTCTTGGAATCACACATCTGGTGCATAAGAATCAGATGTCATTCAAAGAACTGATCCGGAAGATGTCCTACAATCCGGCGAGATTATATCAGCTTAATGCAGGATATCTTGCAGAAGGAGCACCGGCAGATATGATTATTTTCTCACCAACAGATACCTGGAAGGTAAGCAAATTACAATCTAAATCACAGAATTCTCCTTTTTTGCAGGAGACTTTGGACGGAGTCATCTGTTATACCATTAGCAATGGCACAGTGGTATATGACAATAGAAAAAGGTAACAGAAAGGAATGAATGAGTATGGCACAAAAGCGTAAAGAATCGGCAATTATCTATAGGCAGTCGGAATTGGCAACAGGCATCTATGATATGTGGCTGGAGACCGACCTGGCTTTACAAGCAAGACCGGGTCAATTCTTGGGGATTTACTCTCATAATGGCGCAATGCTCTTACCCAGACCCATCAGTATCTGTGAAGTAGATGCGGTACATGCAAGGATACGTATCGTATATCGTATTGCAGGAAAGGGAACAGAGGAATTTGCAGCTTATCAGGCAGGAGAGAAACTGGATATCCTCGGCGTATTGGGAAATGGATTCCCGGTAGAAGAGGCAATCGGAAAACGAATCCTTTTAATGGGCGGAGGGATTGGGATTCCACCGATGCTTGAATTGGCAAAGGCATTACAGCATGAAAAGCTTCAGATTATTTTGGGATACCGGGATCAGGAACTTTTCTTAAGTGAGGAACTGTCCTCCTTTGGACAAGTGGTCATTGCTACGGAAGACGGAAGTGCCGGAACCACAGGAAACGTTATGGATGCCATCAAAGAACATGCATTACAGGCCGATATCATCTTTGCCTGTGGACCTATGCCGATGTTACGGGCGATTAAACAATACAGTGAACAAAGTAAGATAAAGGCCTATATCTCACTGGAGGAACGGATGGCATGTGGAGTGGGAGCTTGTCTTGGCTGTGTATGCAGGACAACAAAGCCGGATGCGCATTCTCATGTACATAATGCGAGGATCTGTACAGATGGGCCGGTCTTTGAAGCCGGGGAGGTAGATATCTGATGCGTACAACAGTAGAGATAGCAGGAGTTACTTTGAAGAATCCCGTTATGACTGCATCCGGGACTTTTGGGTCGGGGATGGAATATGGAGCATTTGTAGACCTGAATCAACTGGGAGCAGTTGTGACTAAGGGAGTTGCTAATGTGCCATGGATAGGGAATCATACACCGCGTATTGCAGAGACGTATGGTGGCATGCTCAATGCCATTGGCTTACAGAATCCGGGAATCGAGGTATTCATCGATCGAGATATCCCTTATTTACAGCAATATGATACAAAGATTATTGTGAATGTATGTGGTAAAAGCGTTGCAGATTATCTGGAAGTAGTAGAACGTCTGGCTGAGGAAGAGATAGCGATGTTGGAAATCAATGTATCCTGCCCTAACGTGAAAGAGGGTGCGATCGCTTTTGGACAGCGGGCAGATGCACTTTATGATATTACCAGAGCGATTAAGGAGAAAGCAAAACAACCGATTATTATGAAGCTTAGTCCTAACGTAACGGATATTACGGAGATGGCGAAAGCAGCAGAGGCAGGAGGTGCAGATGCACTTTCTTTAATCAACACCCTTACAGGTATGAAAATCGATACCAGAACACGCCGTTTTGCCCTTGCCAATCAAACAGGTGGTTTATCGGGACCGGCTATTAAACCGGTGGCAGTGCGTATGGTGTATCAGGCAGCCCATGCAGTGAAGATACCGATTATCGGGATGGGCGGAATCGCCAATGCAGAGGATGCCATTGAATTTATCCTCGCAGGAGCAACAGCAGTAGCGGTCGGGGCGATGAATTTTGTAAACCCATACACCACAACGGAAGTGGTGACCGGGATTGAGACATATATGAGGCAAAACAAAATAGAAGACATCCATGACTTAATCGGTGCAGTACAATAAATAGCTTAATCCTATGTATATATTAGTCTCCGCGGGCATACAATAAATCAGAAGTATGGCAGGGAGGTCAATGCATGGAATTAATTAAGAAGAATATACATATGGACTGCATGAAATGTAAAGCGACAACACAGATTACCCTGGAAGACGACATTAACGTATCTGACAATAAACCTGATATTGTTAAACTGATATTTGACAAAGGTGTGATACAGATAGATGAAATGAAAGCATCTACGGATCATGTTCAGGTCATTGGTAAGTTATTGTTTGCGGCACTTTACATATCGGAGGAAGAGGAGAGCCGGATCGGGACGATAGAAGGAGAACTTCCTTTTAGAGAACAAGTCTATCTGGAAGGTGCACAGAGTGGAGATACCATTAATATCCATACAGCACTCGAGGATCTAAGCATCAGCTTGATTAATTCAAGAAAACTCAGTGTGCAGGCGGTTCTTACGCTCCATCTCTACATAGAAGAGATCTGTGACGAGGAGACATCGGTCGATGTCAGGTATGAAGAACCTGTGGATGAAAGAAAACCAATTGAGTATCGACTGGAACCCATGGAATTATCAGAACTGGTAATACAAAAAAAAGATGTCTTTCGCTTAAAAGAGGAGATAGCACTTCCACAGACGCTCCCTAATATATTCAACTTATTGTGGAACCAGGTATGTGTAAATCAAATCGAATTTAGAGCAAAGGATGAAAAATTATCGATTCAGGGAGAGCTTACTGCCTTCTTCTTATATGAGGCTGAGGGAGAAGACAGAGCAGTACGGTGGTATGAGACGACGATTCCTTTTGAGGGAGAGATAGAATGTCATGGCAGTACAGAACGCCTGATTCCGGATATTATAGACAGCATCAGTCATTGCGAAGTAGAAGTAAGACCGGATTTTGATGGAGAAGAACGCATGATAGGCATAGAACTGGTTCTTGACCTACAGATTAAACTGTATGAGCAAGACCAGATTGAACTCTTGACAGATGTATATGGTATCTGCCATGAGGTACAGGTATCTGCCAAAGAAGGACATTATAAGAATCTACTGCTGCGAAATGCTGGCCAGTTAAAAACAGGGGAACATATCAAAGTAGCAAATGGAAGTGCACGTATTCTGCAGGTGTGCCATAGTGAAGCACAAGTACAGCCGGATGAAACGAGGATCGTAGAGAATGGTATCGAGCTTACGGGAAGTGTTTTAGTTAAGATACTTTATGTTACCAATGATGATGCAACACCGTTTGGCATTGTGAAAGGCAGTATTCCATATCACCACAGGATAGAGGTGCCACATATAAAAGCAGATTCTGACGTGGATGTCAGATTGTCAATGGAACAGTTGAATGTTACCATGGTAGATAGCGAAGAACTAGACGTTAAATTGAGCATGAATGTATATGCGATTGTCTTTGATAATCAAACGCAATCGATTATTACCGAACTCAGAGTAACGGACAGTGATGGCAGTGTATTGGAAGATTTGCCCAGTATGGTTGTCTATATCGCCAAAAAAGGAGATACACTTTGGCAGCTTGGAAAACGATACTATGTGCCAATCGCCCAAATCAAGGAAACCAATGAATTGTCCGATGATACATTGCAGGCGGGAGATAAGCTTCTCATTGTAAAAACTTTACCCGGATAACTGAACCATAGAAAATGCCATAAAAAAATCGGTTCTCTCTGAAGTACAGAGAACCGATTTTTTATTATTTAAACAGCTGAGTTATTATTTGTGGCTGCGGTGTTTTTGGATTCTTCAGCCCATTGGTCAAATTTCTTCATGGTAGCATCATAAGTATCTTTAGAGAGGCTCGGTAATTCTTTGCCCCAGGCACCGGTTGCTTCTTTATAGCCTTTTTGGAAAGCGGAGCGCATCTTTTCAATCTTGCTGGGATCACCACCGGTTAAAGCTTTTGCAAAATCCAACACTCTATCCGAAGTCTTATTAACACCCCAATAACCATCTGCTGCAATATCAGCCTGAGCCTGCTTTTTGGTTGCGGCATCTACGGTATAATCTCCACCGGCTAAGAACTTCCACATATCATTGGCTTTACCAAGGGTACTTCCCTGCTTGGACATCATTTCTTGTACGAGACTCTGCAGATTGGCTGTTTGTGCATCGGCATCTGCTTTCATCTTGGCGATTAATTCAGCATTCGGTTTATATTTTTGTGTGGAGGTGTTTGATTTCTCATAGACAACACCGCTTGCTTTGCCGGAAGCTACGGCTTCGGTAGAGTTGCTGTCAACATTACTTGCCTTTGCTGCAACTTTGGCAGGTGCCATCTTGTAGGCATCTGTGCTATTAACATTAGTAATTCCATTTACACTCATATTGTAACCCTCCTTGGTCATGTGAAATACAGGTAACTATCTCTATCTTAATACTATATCGGCAAAAAAGCAAAAAAGTTTAGTAAAATAATAAAGTAAATAGCAAAAGTATACTGATAAATAGCAAAAGATATGATATAATCAAAAACAGCAATACAAGTAATTGTAACCGTTTCGTTGGTAATCATGGTAATCGACAAGGAGGAGTACTTTTATGAAATGCGAAAGAGTATCATTTGAAGTTGAAGTGGAACAATATGAAGTGGATAAGAACATGGAAGACGGATTTGAAAGATGGGCAGATGTAGTAACAAAAGGATGGATTGTAACTGATTTTTTAGTTAAGATACAAAGAGATGACGGCAGCATCGTATGCCCTTATGTAAGGACAAGAAGAGGCCGTGTGTTTATTGGAGAAGGGGACTATATTATCGTGGAACCGGATGGTTCTAAACATGTATGCGGAGCGAACAAAGTATTTGGCCGCTATCAGCCGATATCATGAGAGCTTTTTAATAGAATAGACAGTACGGGAAGAGACATTGCCAAGCATTGTCTCTTTTAGAAATGAGGACATATGGAAGAGGTTAAATTAAAAGCAAGAGCTAAGATTAATCTGGGACTTGATGTTATTAAGCGCAGAGAGGATGGTTATCATGAAGTAAAGATGATTATGCAGACTGTTGATATCTATGACAGCCTTAGTATACGCAGAACTGACAAACCGGGTATCTTTATTCGTGCGAACCTTAAGAATGTCCCGACAGATGAAAGAAACTTAATCTATAAGGCAGCAGCACTATTTATGAAGACCTATCCGATTCAGGGAGGTGTCTCGATTCATTTAAAGAAGATGATTCCGATTGCAGCCGGGATGGCAGGAGGCAGTGCAGATGCAGCCGCCACTTTTGTGGGGATGAATCAATTGCTGCACCTAGAGATTGCAGAAGAACAATTACGCAGCTTAGCTGTTTCAATCGGAGCCGATGTACCTTACTGCATTATGGGAGGGACGGCATTATCGGAAGGCATAGGAGAGCGCTTGACGCCCTTACCGCAGCCACCATCCTGTTATCTAGTGATTGCAAAACCCAACATCTATGTATCTACAAGATATGTCTATGAGCATCTACACGCAAATGAGATAACGGATCATCCCGATATTGATGCGATTATTACAGCAATCAAGGAACAGAACCTCGTTCATATGGCAGCTCATATGGAGAATGTTTTAGAACGCGTAACCGCTGTGGAACATCCGATTATCGAGACGCTTAAGAGCAGGATGGTGTCAGCAGGAGCGATACGGGCATTGATGAGTGGCAGCGGTCCGACGGTCTTTGGGATCTTTGAGACGAAAGAGATGGCACAGAGAGCTTATAAAGTAATACAGCAGGAGAATCTGGCAAAACAGATTTTTCTCACAACTTTTACCAGTGGGGAGATGCGAGATGATAGGAGATAATTTACAGGACAATCTAGATGAATATCTACCGCTTAGAGACGTTGTATTCAATACACTGCGTCAGGCTATCCTGACGGGCGAACTGAAACCCGGTGAACGTTTGATGGAATTGCATCTGGCAGATCGTCTGGGTGTCAGTCGGACTCCGATTCGTGAAGCCATGCGCAAGCTGGAGCTGGAAGGACTGGTTACGATGGTTCCCAGAAAAGGAGCTCAGGTAGCCCAGATAACAGCGAAGAATCTAAGAGATGTATTGGAAGTAAGAGAGGCTTTGGATGCACTGGCAATTGAACTTGCATGTGATAGGATTACAGAAGAAGAATTACGATTCTTACAAGTTGCCTGTGATCAATTTGAACAGGCTACTAAGGGGAAGGATGCAACACAGATTGCAAAAGCTGATGTGAGATTACACGATATTATAGTAACGGCTTCGCGTAATGATAAGCTCATACAGATCGTTCATACGCTGGCAGAGCAAATGTATCGTTATCGATTCGAGCATATTAAAGATGCTACCCAGCATCCAAGATTAGTGGCAGAACACAAACGCATCTACGAGTGTTTGTCCAACAGAGATAAGAAACAGGCTGCTATCGCTGTTACAGAACATATCAGTAATCAGGAAATAGCTATTATGCAGCAATTGGGATAAAATAGAATAAAGCAAGCTCTATGTGGGAATAACTCCTGTAATAAGATAGAAAAGGAGAAACACATAGATGAAACAATGGATACAGATGAGTATTTTGACAGCGGGCATGATCGCATTAATTGGGATTATGTATCCCAAATATTGCTTTGCAGATGGAACCTATCGTATTATAATGGAGGAATCCGGAGTGCGGCATGAAGTTGTATTACAGGAAAAAGACTATCAGGCTATTTTTCGGGCACAACCGGGGCAGATTCATATGAGAAGTAGAATATTAGACTATATTACCAGTGGTTTTGTATCGAAGGATCAAAACCGTCATACTGCGGAAAGGCATGGATATTATCATGACAACAGAGAATGAAGATAGATGTTTTGCACCAATAGGAGTCTTTGATTCCGGTGTGGGAGGGCTTACGGTTGTGCGAGAGATTATGCGTCAAATACCGAATGAGCGAATCATCTATTTTGGAGATACAGCAAGGCTTCCTTATGGAAGCAAATCAAAAGAGACGATAACCAGATATGCCAGACAGATTATTCGTTTCCTACAGACGAAACAAGTGAAGGCGATTGTCGTTGCATGTAATACAGCCAGTGCATATGCATTGGATGAGATCGAAAAGGATATAGATATCCCGATGCTGGGAGTAGTCAAACCGGGTGCAAGAGCAGCTTCCAAAGCAACTAAAAATGGAAAAATCGGTGTCATAGGAACCGAAGGTACCATCGGAAGTCATATCTATTCCCATTACATACATGAAACCAGCCCGCACACTACCGTGCTTGGCAAAGCATGCCCGCTCTTTGTTCCCCTCGTAGAAGAAGGACTTTTGCAGGATTCTGTGACAGATGAGATTGCGATGCGTTACTTAACAGCGCTGATTCATAGTGATGTAGATACGTTGATTCTTGGATGTACCCATTATCCACTCATCAGAGAAACCATCGCTAAGATTATGGGAGAAAAAGTCACCCTGGTGAATCCGGCTTATGAGACAGCACGAGAGCTGAAAGAACTTTTACAGCAAGAGAAACTATTACATAATGGCCTAAAGAAGCAAGACAAGGATCCCTATCAATTCTATGTTAGTGATGCAGCGGATAAATTTCAAATATTTGCAAATTCAATTTTAGAGCATGGTGGTTTGTCGGCACAGACCATCAATATTGAACAGTATTAAGACTATTTAGACAGAATAGGAGTCAGTATGACCAAAGAAGTATTAATCTCTATTTGTGGATTGCAATTTGAAACAGGAGAAGACGAAAACAGAATCGAAACGATAACGGCAGGAGATTATTATCAAAAGAATAATCATCATTATGTTGTCTTTGATGAGATTATGGATGGAACAGAAAAACCAACCAGGAATATTCTACGTTTTAATGGACAGGAACTCCAAATTACCAGACATGGTGTAGTCAATGTCCATATGATATTTGAAGAAAAGAAAAAGAATCTGACTACCTATACAACACCTTATGGTACGATTCAAATAGGGATAGAGACAGACGAGATTCATCTGGCAGAGGAAGAGAAACAACTTCATCTGAATGTTAATTATGCCTTGGAGATAAATTACGAACACTTGGCAGACTGTACGATCGATATGGATATCAGACCAAGAAAAGAATCAGGTTTTACGATTTAAAAAAGAACCCGCATAATTTGGTCATGTCGAGTTCTTTTCGATATTACTTGATGGATGTTGCACCGGCTTTTCGCTGCAGTTTCTCAATGTTACGTTTGAAAAAGCCTTTTTTAACAGGAGCAGCTTTTACAGATCCGTGTAAACCCTTGATATCTGTAATGTAAATGCCGCTGACCACTGCTTTTACTTCCTTTTTAACAGGAATCGTGGCGAATATCTGTGCATCACATACCAGAGACATCACTTGCGGCCCTACTTTTGCTTTGACGATAGGTAACTTGGATCCACGCAGATACTTAGGAGTCTGGTCGATTACCATCTGCGGCAATCCGGAATTTTTCATCTTCATGCGCTTCTTATCAATAATAAGCATAGATACGGTTTGCTTATTGGCGTTGATTTGTTCCTGTTGTTCTGCTTGCTTCTTTTGTGCTTTCTTACCGAAGAAATAAAGGGCAATCAAAGCAACCACAAGAATGCAAAGAATAGATAATAATACAATGGTAAATGTACTCACGAGATACCTCCTCAACTAATTATAAAACTGTAGTGTATTGTATCATTGTTTTGGGTAAAGTGCAAGAGCTCCTAAGGAATCGAGGAAGAAGTATGCAAGCATTTCTATATGAATTATATTTTGGAATTCACTGGATTTTGAGCCATATGGTCATTATCAACTTTTTGTTGTCCATTGTCATTATATTTTTTCAGCGTAAAGAACCCAAATCTGTCTGGGCATGGCTCCTGATTCTGTATTCTGTACCGATTGTTGGCTTTATAATCTATTTACTGGCAGGAACAGATATGCATAAACGCAAGATGTTCAAAACAAAAGAAATAGAAGATAAGATAAATGAAGCAATTAGAAATCAAGAATACAGTATTCAAACGAAAGAGATGGAGAATGACAATCCGGATATGACAGGATTTACGGATCTGGTCTATTATAATCTTAAGAGCAGTGGAGCAGTATTCACAGATGATAATGCACTTCAGGTCTTTACAGATGGGAACGATAAATTTGATGCTCTCATTGAGGATATGAAACAAGCAACACAATTTATACATATGCAATACTATATTATTAGAGATGATGTGGTATTTAACCGTATTAAAGAGGTACTGATAGAGCGGGCACATGCAGGTGTTGAGGTTAAGATATTATTTGATGGTATGGGATGCCGTGGGGTATCCAAGAAACTATGGAAACAACTTAATCAAGAAGGTATCAGGACGGTCACCTTTTTCCCTGCCATATTAGGTAGACTGCAGCTTCGTATTAACTATAGAAATCATCGTAAGATTGTTATCATCGATGGCGAGACTGCCTATGTGGGTGGCTTCAATGTGGCAAAAGAATATGTTGGACTGGATGAAAAATTCGGATATTGGCGTGATACACATCTTAGGATAGAGGGAAGTGCAGTGACGGCACTCCAGATTCGATTTATGCTAGATTGGAATTATGCGGCACGCGAGAATCTATTTTCCAATCAAAATTATCTGAAAGAAGTGACAGCCCCCAAGGGAAGATGCGAGATGCAGGTTATCTCCAGTGGGCCGGACTCCACTTTACAGAACATCAGAAATAATTATCTTCGTTTGATCTGTAAAGCCACGAAAACCATCTATATTCAGACACCCTATTTTATTCCGGATGAAGCTCTGCTCAATGCGTTGACCATCGCTGTTTATTCCGGTGTGGAAGTGAATATTATGATACCGTGTAAGCCGGATCACCCCTTTGTATATTGGGCAACTTATTCGTATATCGGCGATCTCGTTATGGCAGGAGCCAATTGCTATACTTATGATAATGGATTCTTACATGCAAAAGGGATGATTGTCGATAGCAAAGTGCTATGCTATGGAACAGCCAATATGGACATCAGAAGTTTTCAATTAAACTTTGAAGTGAATGTCGTTATATACAGTGAAGCGGAAGCAGAAAAAATGGAAGCTGTTTTTAACAAAGATTTAACAAGCTGCTCCAAAATAACTAAAGACAGATATTCACAGCGAAATCTGTTAATCAGAATCAAGGAGCAGTTTAGCCGATTGTTATCGCCTCTTTTATGAAATAACTGTGAATTTCATTGAAATGCTTTCAAGAAATGATATTATATGATATAACTGAATAGTCGTTTTAATAAAGAAGAAGAGGAGATTTTATCTATATGAAGAAGAAAGTAGCATTATTGGCATTACTTATGATAGCAGTAGTTAGTATGACTGCTTGTGGGGAACTGAATCCAAACAAGTATGTGAAAGTTGGAGAATACAAAGGCATCGAAATTAGCGTGCCAAAGAAACAAGAAGTAACCGATGCGACAGTCGCATCTTATATACAGAATGTGGTAGACGCACAGACTACCTATGAACCGATTACCGATAGAGCAGTGCAGGAAGGCGATCAGGTTAATATCGATTATGTGGGTAAAAAAGATGGTAAGGCATTTGAAGGCGGCACTTCTCCGGAAGGCGGTTATGATCTGGTCATTGGTTCCGGTAAGTTCATTCCGGGATTTGAAGAAGGCTTAATCGGAAGCAAGAGTGGAGAAAGCTTAGATATTGACCTTACTTTTCCTAAAGAATACGGACAAGCAGATCTGGCAGGTCAGCCGGTTGTGTTCTCCGTATCTGTAAATGCGATTAAAGAACCTAAAGTACCGGAATTAACAGATGAACTGGTACCTACTCTTGAGAAAGAATGCAAGAACGTAGCAGAATATCAGGCGTATGTAAAGAAGATGTTAGAAGAACAGGCACAGGCAGCTTATGATGAATCCGTGCGTAATGCAGCATTTGACAAACTCTATGCCGGTCTTACAGTATCCAATCCTCCGCAGGAGATGATAGACACTTATTTTGCCAAATCAATGGAAAATGCAGATACTTATGCTTCTTACTATGGCTTGAGCAGAGAAGATTTTTTAACGCAGCAGTTACAGACTACAACAGAAGCGTTTGAAAAACAGGCTAAGACGATTTCCACAGAAGCTGCGAAACAGGAACTGGTAATCAGAGCAATTGCAAAAAAAGAAAAGATAGAGATAGCAGATGCAGATGTTACCAAATTTGCAGAAGAGAATTTATCCTATTATGGATTTGATACAGCAGAAGCCATGGTAGAACAAGTAGGTAAAGAATGGATTGAATATACACTGATGAACCAAAAAGTACTCACTATTTTGGGTGATAATGCAGTCATTACCGAAGAAGCTGCAACCGAAGAAGCTGCAACCGAACAAGCTACAACAGAACAAGCTGTAACCGAAGAAGCTACCTCTACACCGAAATAAATCAAGAGGGAGATTACAACAGAGTAACAAATGAAAAAAAGAAGATTATGCGTACTGTGCTCTCTTATTTTAATAGCAAGTATGATAGTGGTAGACCCGGTATGGGCTACCACTATTTCTGATATTAAGAAACAGAAGCAAGAGGTACAAGAGAAGTTAGATGCTGCGAATAGTAATGTATCCGGGCTCAAAGACTCACAGGATGAGATTGAGGACGAGATTGAAGAAATAGATGATTCTTTGGTTGAGATTATGACCAGTATCAGTATGCTGGAAGATGAGATAGAGGTAAAGAAGGGGCAGATCGTAGTTGCACAGGCAGAATATGAAGAGGCAAAAGCCTCCGCAGAAGCACAGTATGCCGCCATGAAAGAGCGAATCAAGTTCATGTATGAAAAGGGAGATACCGCTTATTTAGAACTACTAGTCAACGCAAAAAGTATTACGGATATGTTGAACAAAGCAGATTATGTAGAACTGGTCTATGAGTATGACCGAAAATTATTGACGCAATATCAGGATACACAAAAGAAAGTAGCAGAATACAAAGAAAACTTAGAAAATGAAAAATCCGAATTGGAAGCAACACAATTTGAATATGAAGAAGAGAAGGTATCGCTGCAGGCGATGCTCAATGATAAGAAAGCAGAAGCCTCTAATTATGAGGCAATGATTCAGCAAGCGGAACAGGAAGCGGCAGTTTATAAAGCCACCATTAAGCAGCAGAATGCTATGATTAAAAAGATAGAAGAGGAAGAAGCCAGAAAAGCGGCAGAAGAAGAAAAGAAAAAAGCAAAGAAAAATGAGGGTAACAAGCAAGAAAATAAACCGGCCGGAAATGGAAATACGTCATATGCTTCTATTATCAGTGGAGCAAGTGGTAGCTCTGCGGGTAAGGATATCGCTTCGTATGCCTGCCAGTTTATTGGCAATCCTTATGTGCCGGGTGGCACCAGCCTCACCAATGGAGCGGACTGCTCCGGATTCACATATGCTGTATACAAAGCATATGGGTATAGTATCCCCCGTAATTCCACCAGCCAACGCAATGCGGGAACAGGGGTTGACTATGCCAGTGCGCAACCGGGTGATTTGATCTGTTATGCGGGGCATGTGGGTATGTATATCGGCGGTAATATGATTGTCCATGCCAGTACCCAGAGAACAGGGATTAAGGTGACGCAGGCAACTTATCGGCCAATCTTAGCGGTAAGAAGAATTTTATGATCAATCTCATAATTTAACGCCATGAATTTTCCAACTGTTTACGAACTGCCAATATCTGTACTGCCAGTTCTTGAATGGTGTGCTCGCTCATGCGTGAACTGGGAGCGGAGATACTAAAAGCATAATCTGATTGTCCGGTATAATCCCGTATACTGACCGCGATACAGCGCACACCTAGTTCATTCTCTTCCTCGTCCAGTGCATATCCACGTTCTCGAACCTGTACTAATCGCTTGGTTAAGGTCTGATAATCAGTAATGGTATGGGCTGTTAATTTTTCGATTTTTGAATTATTCCAGATTGTTTTTACAGCGGCAGGTTCCATTTCTGCCAATAGAGCTTTTCCAACACCGGAGCAATACAAAGGAACACTTTTGCCGATGGTAGATACCATCCGAACAGAATTGGTATAAGATTCTACTTTATCAATATATACTGCATGGATGCCATCTCTTTGCACCAGATGTACAGTTTCTCCGGTGATTTCCACCAGATGTTTTAAGTAAGGTCTTGCAATTTCCAGAATATCTATCTTTGTCAGCATTTGATTGGCGATATCCCATACCTTAAAGGTAAGACTATAGTGAAGAGAAACAGGGTCTTGTTTTACATATCCCATCGAGATAAGGGATAGTAAGATGCGATGCATCGTACTTTTATTGAGTTCTGCTGCATGGCTTAAGTCCAACAGTCCCATGGGACCGGTCTGCGCTAATAGTTCTATAGTACGAAAAATACGATCCGCTACTTGAATTGGATTCTTACTGTCTGTCATAATCATCATTTCCTTTTCTTAAAGATGGCAATATTGTATCACATTTTAATATGCTTGTCTTGTCGCAAGTGCATCTACAGGAAACATTCAAAAATGGTTTGACAAATCCTCGCAATATTGTATAATAGAATCACGTAGTTCCATAATACAGAATACAGTTCCATAATGCGAACCATAAATAAGAAAAACAAAATAAAGAAAAGAGGACGAACATGAATGAAGTATTAGAACAGATCTATAAAATCGCTATTGTTCCGGTCGTTGTATTGGATGATGTGAAAGACGCAGCCCCATTGGCAAGAGCATTATGTGAGGGAGGACTTCCTTGTGCAGAGGTAACGTTTAGGACCAAGGCGGCAGAAGAATCCATTAGAATCATGACAACAGAATTTCCGGATATGCTCGTAGGGGCAGGAACGGTCTTAACCACAGAGCAGGTCGATAGAGCAGTTAATGCGGGAGCACGCTTTATCGTCAGTCCGGGTTTAAATCCTAAGATCGTGCAATATTGTATCGATAAAGGGGTGCCAATCATACCGGGAACTACAAATCCCAGCGATATTGAGCAAGCGTTGGAACTGGGACTTGAGGCTGTGAAGTTTTTTCCGGCAGAAGCGGCGGGCGGATTAAAGATGATGAAAGCAATGTCAGCCCCTTATACAACGATGAGATTTATGCCCACGGGTGGCATCAATGCAGGCAATATCAATGAATATTTGGCATTTTCTAAGATTATCGCTTGTGGGGGCAGTTGGATGGTGAGTGGAGAATTGATTAAGGCAGGGGCATTTGACAAGATTGCAGAGCTAACGCATGAAGCGGTCATGACGATGTTGGGATTTGAATTAAAACATATTGGGATTAACTGTGAGAGTGAGGAAGAGGCAGATCAAAGTGCCGGTACTTTTGCAAAACTTTTTGGTTTAGAGAAGAAACCGGGTCAAAGTTCTGTATTTGCAGGCAGTATCCTAGAGGCGATGAAGCCTCCTTATCAAGGAGTAAGAGGACATATCGCCATATCCACCAATCATGTAGGCAGAGCAGTCAACTACCTGGAGTCATTGGGCGCAACCTTTAAAACAGAGACTGCAAAGTATCAGGGGGATCAATTGACATTTATATATCTACAGGAAACGATTAGTGGATTTGCCATACATCTATTACAGAAATAGCAAACGAAGAGAGAGGGATGAGTAAAATGAAACAGAAAATAATTACATTTGGAGAGATTATGTTGAGGCTGGCACCGGAAGGATACTATCGTTTTGTACAGGCGGATAGCTTTGGTGCGACCTATGGAGGAGGAGAGGCGAACGTAGCGGTATCACTGGCTAATTATGGATTTGATGCTGGATTTGTTACTAAATTACCGACTCATGAGATTGGACAGGCGGCGATTAATTCGCTGCGTAGGTATGGTGTGGATACCTCGCATATCTCACGCGGTGGTGATAGAGTCGGTATTTACTATCTTGAAAAAGGTGCTTCTCAGAGACCTTCTAAAGTAATCTATGATAGAGCAGGTTCTTCGATTGCGACTGCTTCGTCAGTTGACTTTGACTGGGATACTATCTTTCAAGGGGTGGATTGGTTCCATTTTACAGGGATCACACCGGCACTGAACCAAGAAGTGGCAGCGATCTGTATGGAAGCATGTAAAGCGGCTAAAAAAGCAGGTATAACAGTCTCCTGTGACTTAAATTATCGTAATAAATTATGGTCCAAAGAACAGGCAGGCAAAGTCATGGGTCAATTATGTGAGTATGTGGATGTCTGCATCGCCAATGAAGAGGATGCGGCAGATGTGTTCGGTATCCATGCAGCCAATACCGATGTGACCACGGGAACAGTTAATAGAGAAGGCTATAAAGAGGTTGCCAGACAATTGGCAGAACGATTCGGATTCTCCAAGGTAGCCATTACCCTAAGAGAGTCACTCTCTGCCAATGACAATAACTGGTCGGCCATGCTGTATGATGGAGTAGATTATTATTTCAGCAAGCAATACAAGATGCATATTGTGGATCGTGTAGGTGGTGGAGACAGCTTTGGCGGTGGACTCATCTGTGCTTCTCTAAAGGGATATGATGCACAAGCTACGATTGAATTTGCAGTAGCAGCATCGTGCCTCAAACACTCCGTGGAAGGTGATTTTAATATGGTATCTCTGGCGGAGGTTCAGAAGCTTGCGGGCGGCGATGCATCGGGGCGCGTACAAAGATAAGATATTAAGTGACAGCAATAAAGAGTTTGACCAATTAATGTTATCACTGCTGACTGCCCATCAGAGCTGATACTGTGAGGCATATTCCAAGACAGATTTTGAAGCAGATGAAAATCTTTAATTGTGATTTTACAGGAGTATTGAGGCTTTAAAGTAATAGAAATTACATTACCGTGTTTCATTACGGCACTTACAAGTAATCCCTTTTCTGCTCTAAGATCTTCGAATGACAGTTCCGTTTCAAGCCATTCATCGGGGATCGCAGGGAAAAACTTTAAGGTGCCGTTTTCTGTCTGCAAAAGCATTTCCTGTAAAGCGTCGGCAGCACACATGTTGGCTTCGAGTGTGAAAGGTCGATAGTGAAAAGCTGAAGAACCTCGATTTTTGTAGTCGCCATTCAAATGAAATCCGTTTTGCGAGCAAAAATGACGCCAAAAGATTTCCAATTGATAAGCAGCACCATTGCCATTTCCCTGGATAGCATATAACTCTGCCATCCATGTAAAAGAAAATCCCACCCAGTTTCCGCTTCCAAGTACTTCCAAATCATGAACCGTTGCGTCAATAATGCTACGGTTTTCGCTATTGCTATACGACATAATGCGAAGTGGATGAATCGATATTGCATGGGAAAAATGCCGATGCGATTCTTTTAAGACTTCATCGGGACTTATCTGCAGAATATGATTTGATGAGATAGACAGTGGAGGCAATTGTTGCAAAACAGTCAGCCATTTTGTCTGTTCTTCCTTTTTTAGCTCTGCAGATAAGTCTGCCAATGAGGTAAATAGGTAGCGCATCATAGACAAATCATAGTTGCTATTTGGTGTTACAAATGATTCAAGCCGGTCATCATGTATTTCGGGGGAAGATGAAATAGGGAGATATAGCAGTCCATCTTTTTCTTCCAACAGACCTAAAATAAAAAACGCGGTTTCTCTTAAATAAGGGTAAGCTTTTTCTTCTAAAAAGGTTTTATCACCTGTAAAACGGTAATGCCGTTCAAATGCCTGACAGAGCCAAAGTTGATTCGTGGGTGAGAGGGAATACATGCCCCAGCCACCAAGCGGTGCACCATCCAGCGACATAGTAGAGGGCATACAAAGCCCCTTGGCATGATAATAAGTTTTGGCAAATCGCCGAGCACAGTCTGCCATTCCCCATAAGTAGTCAATAAAGCTTTCTCCCTCATCCAGATGGTTTGCTTTTAGATAAGAATAATAACTCATCTGTGTATTTAGGTCGTGATGGTAGTCTCCTTTCCAAGGAGGCAGAGCACCATCGTCAGCAGTCCACACCCCTTGTAATGGCATAGGATAACAGCCACGACGTGAGCAGGAAGCCAATAAATAATTGCTTAAGTACCAATTTTTTTCAAATAAAATATCGGGTAAAGAAATACTGCTTTCCCCCCAATAATGGGACCACCATTCGGCATGGAATAATAAATTTTGATGATATCCGATTTTCAAAGATTCTTCTAATAAATTAAGGGCATTTTTTTGCCAGTTCGTACCGTCGTTAGAAGACGCAACATAAAAACAAAGAGTTGTCGAACCATTGACTTCTAACAGTTTCACAAATAGTCCATAGGAAAAATCCTCACTGATTTGTTGTATAAAATAATGAGTGTGCTCAGACTTAATTAGCTGAGGGGTAGGATAGCGTAAGGCTTTCAAAGAGGTTGCATCTACGTCGGGTACAAGGGTATCCTCAGCCGGATCGAGATTTTTTATGCTATATTCAGGATTCTCAATTTTAAAGGAAAACGCAGATAGCGGTTTATTGATATGAATGAGACCACATTTTTTGGTCGCATGTAAAAAGCTCTTTATTTCGATATCAGCAATACGGATGGTTGCTTCTGCATTAGATAGATTGAGGTAAGAAGAAACATTTTCACTACAATTAAAATCAAATATCAATTTTCCGGCGGGTAACTTTGATGGAAGAGGATGATTATAGGGTGCATCAAAAATACGTCGAATACTATCGACATCTCCCAGCTTTGCAAGTTTTACCATGGTGGCATAAGTAAACTCCGGATTTTTAATACTGTCAGATGGTGTAGTATCCCAGATATCACCTCTATCAAGACTAAAGCGTAAGGCATTGGAATTACCCCAGATCAGAGCACCGCAGAGACCGTTTCCAATTGGAATAGCCTCGTCCCATCGGGTAATTGTTTTTGGAATAGATAAATTGCAGGCTTGTTTAGGCAATGAAGCCATAGGGAGTCCCTCCTTCATAGTGGTTAGTTTGATTTATGTGCTTTTCGATACTCGCGTGGTGTTGAATTTTCAATACGTCTAAAAGATTGAGAAAAATAGCTGGACGATGAAAACCCTAGGATATTACTAATTTGAGCAAGTGAATAATTGGTGTTTGCTAATAGATATTTACTCTCTCGAATGCGTCTCACAATTAAATAGTTGATTGGAGAAATACCATATTCTCTTACAAAGGCATGCATGAGATAAAATTTATTTAGGTGTGTCAATTCGGCTAGAAAATCTATGGTAATATTTTCGGGATAATTTGCATCAATATATTTTTTGGCAAGTGAGCAGTCTTTATGGTCTCGACCATCTGACGGGATAGCTTTACCATCAATATATCTAAAAACTCTAATTAATAAGACGTCAAGCATATGACGACATAAAGACTCAAAGAAATCATTCTTCACTTCGATTTCTTTTAACATTGCTTTGATAAGAGATGCAATTTCATCTTGCTTATCCTGAAAATTATATCGGATAAACTGTAATTCATTTTCCTTGGTAAAAGAAAATTCGATGTTATCGATTCCGAGCACGATATATTCAAGAGGATCATTAACAGTCCCCACTTCGGTGTGCTCTACGGAAGGATTAATTATGACGAGATCATCGCGACCGATATTAAGATAACTGCCTGCTATATAGAATTGACCTGTTCCGCGAATACAATAAAACAGTTCAACACAAGCATGAGTATGTGGTGTTGAATGCCAATCCGTATCTGATTGTGCAAAAGAAATATATAATAAGTTAGCATTGGCATAAGGGGAATTATCTTCTGTAACATCATATCGCATAGAACTCATAGTTGGCAATCTCCTTGTCAAAATAGCATCTTTATGATATCTATTATAGAGAATACTATTTTCTTTGCAAGTTAATTATTAAATAAATCAAAAAAGAGAAATGTTTTACCATTTTTTTTATTCAACTTGAACAAGGAACGGAAAGAAAGTGATGAATATCTATATAAAATGTATAATAAAGCATTATCTCTAAAAATATGAGCAATAATCGGCTTGTTCTGATTTTGATAACTAAGTATACTGATTGAGTAGAAGGGTACTATAAAGAAAGTACTTAAATATTACATCCATAGGAGGAAATGAATATGAAAAAAGCTCTTGCTCTAGTATTATCGTCAGTAATGGCATTAACAGCATTAGTCGGCTGTGGTTCAAGTTCAACTACAGAAGTCACAACAGAGGCTGCAGCAGAAACAAAACCTGTATCTACTGAAGCAGCGACAGCTAATGCAGAACCGGTTACCTTGACTTATTGGTCAATGTGGACAGCCGAAGAGGCGCAAGGCATTGCCATTCAAGCCGGAGTAGACAAGTACATGGCAGAAACCGGTAACACAGTTAATATTGAATGGAAAGGCCGCGATATTAAAACATTAATCCAGGCTGCATTAGATTCAAAGACAGAGATCGATATTTTTGATGAGGATTATATGAACATCGCTACCAAATATGCAACACAGTGTTTGGATATGGAAGATATGGCAAAAGCAATTGATTATGATTCTTATGCAATATCCGTACTTCCACAGACCGTACGTGAACTTGCAGGCAGCTTAAAATGTATCCCTTACCAACCATATACATCAGGTATCTTCTATGATAAAGCAGCTTTTGAAAAAGCTAACATTACAGCAGAGCCTGCAACATGGACAGAATTCCTTGACGTATGTGAAAAATTAAAAGCAGCAGGATATGTTCCTCTTGCACAGGATGATGCATATGTAAACTATACACTTGGATTCTTACTTGCTCGTTATATTGGTGAAGATGGAATTAAAGAAGTGATTCAAAATGGTGACTGGGCAGAGAACCCAAGCGTTTTAAAGGCAGTTGAAGATATCGCTAATCTGCAGGCAAAAGGTTACCTTTCTGAAACAGCACCGGATACTTTCCCGGAAGGACAGAATGAAATTGGATTTGGTACAGCAGCTATGATTGTAAACGCTTCTTGGGTACCTCAGGAGATTACAAACAATACACAATGTGATATTCAGTGGGGCATGTTTAACTTCCCGGCAGTAGAAGGCGGTAAAGATCCTGCAACTGTAGCAAACATTGGAGCACAGGCCTTTGCAATTCCGGATTACTCAGCACATCCACAGGAAGCATTTGACTTAATCGCTTACCTTACATCAGGTGAAACTGATAAGAACATTGCAGATGGTTCTAAAGGTATCCCGGCTGACACACGTAATACAGAATGGCCGGCAATTATTGCAGGCTGTCAAGAACCATTCAACGCATTAACAGGTGTTTATGAGTGGGATTGCGGACTCGATACAGATGCTGATATATCAGCTACAATCACAGATAATATTAAAAAAGTTTTTGAAGGCAAGCAAGATGCTAAATCTTTCGTTGCAGCAATGGAAGCAGCAGGCACTCCAAAAGCTAAATAAGTACAACATGTTTTAAATATATGGTGGTGACATCGTTTCGGCGTTGCCACCACCATATTTATATTTGTAAAACAGATTAAATTCAGGGAAAGGGGTAACATAATGAAAAAAAATAAACCGATGATTATCGTGTTTTTGACCCCGGCGTTGTTATCGTTTATTATCATGTATCTTTATCCGGTTGTTAGAACCATAATTATGTCATTTTTTAAGGTAGAAAATATTACTACGCCTGTTAGTAAGTGGAGCTTTTCAGGGATACAGAATTTTATTAATCTTTGGCAAAGTGCAATCTTTCGCACATCAATTTTCAATATGTTTAAGATTTGGCTTATTGGGGGATGCATTGTATTAGCAATTGCATTGCTTATGGCAGTTATCCTGACAAGTGGTATTCGCGGCAAAGATTTTTTCCGTGCAGCAATTTATTTACCAAATGTAATCAGTGCCATTGCGTTAGCTACGATGTGGACACAGTTTGTGTTTAGCCAGAAATATGGTCTTCTTAGAACAATATTTGAGTTTTTCGGTATGAAAGATTTTGCCACGATCAACTGGCTGTCAACTGATATGAAATTCACGTCCATGATGATCGCCTTTTGCTTTGGTTCAGTTGGCTATTATATGTTGATATTTCTTTCAGGTATAGAGCGTATTCCGGCTGATTTATATGAGGCTGCGACAATAGATGGAGCCAATAAAGTAAAAACATTTTTTTCCATTACTTTGCCTTTGCTAAAAGGTGTCTTTAAGACTACGCTTACTTTATGGAGCGTCAATACGATTGGTTTCTTTGTGTGGAGTAAGATGTTTTCACCTCTTCTCAGCGAAAGCGCAACCATTACACCACTTGTATATATGTTTGATACAGTGTTTGGCACAAAAGGAACGACGGCATCACGTGATGCGGGTGCGGGGGCAGCTCTTGGCGTGACCTTGACGTTATTTGTACTATTCACATTCTATGTACTCAATAAACTGATCAAAGACAATGATCTTGAATTTTAAGGAAAGGAGGCACTTTAACATGGCAAGAGAAAAGAAAATAAAAAAACCATTCAATCTTCAAAAAGAGGCAAAGCTGCTTCCCGGATATATTTTCTTGATTTTATGGGTTACGTTCACAGCAGTGATATTAATATGGATACTGGGAGCCAGTCTTTCCACAGCAAGAGATATCTATTCCGGTTCTGTTTTTAAATTCAGTACAGGCTTAAATTTTAAAAACTATGTTTCGGCATGGAAATCTCAAAATATAGCGGTATTTTTCACCAATTCAATTCTTTATGCAACGACTTCCTGTGTATTTACGCTTCTCATGGCCGCACCTGCGGCATATGTCCTGGCACGTTTTGTATTTCCCGGAAGTAAACTTGTCAAGAGCAGCTTTGTTACAGCAATGAGTATCCCTGTTATTATGATTGTGCTGCCTGTTTTCAGTCTGACGAGCACACTTAATATAGGCAATTCCCGTTGGCTTTTGATTGTACTGTATACTTTTTTGAATGTGCCGTTTACCACGATTTTCTTACTTAATTTTTTCGCCACACTGTCACCTACCTTTGAAGAGGCAGCGGCAGTTGATGGCTGTTCACCAATGAAAACTTTCTGGAAAATCATGTTACCCCTTGCACAACCGGGAATGATAACAGTAGCCATTTTTAATTTCCTTGGTGTATGGAATGAATATTTTTTAGCATTGATTTTTGCTGGTTCCAACGAAATGAAGAATGTCGGTGTGGGATTGTTTGCAATGGTAAATGCGATGAAATCTACCGGTAATTTAGGCGGCTTGTTCGCAGCGGTGGTCATTGTGTTTCTGCCCACTTTTCTTATCTATATCTTCATGTCCGATCGGATCATCGGTGGAGTTACAGGTGGCGGCGTAAAGGGCTAGAACTGTTCGCTCTAACCCTTGTATAGCTTGATTTAGATACCTTGTATTGTGAAGCAGAACCGAATAGGTTTTGTTCCCGGTATGAGGTATTCTTTATGTGTGAGGGCACCCCAGGTATCATCACCGCCGACGCCCATCTGCATCTTAGAGATACGGATCACAGAATGATGGATCGGAGGCAGTTCATAAAGATGCTTCGCTTGTTCTAATTCATGAGGGGTATACGGCAATACGCTGCCATTTATCTGATCGCCGGTCACCAGTAACCCATGTCCTTGCGGATTGACGACTTTCAGATAGCGGATGCCGGTATGATTGCCACATTCCTGCGGGATGACATAAGGTGTGACACTATCCTTGACAGAGGCTTTATAGAGTCCTAATTTGCAGCCAAGATTCCGATCGCAGTAATTTTCTTCCGGGCCCAGTCCGTACCAGAGTTGTGTTGCATATTCACCGGGCATTTGAAGAAGCATACCAAATTCAGGCATCTCGCAGGCATCTTTGCTACCGGGATACGTCATCGTTATCTCGATTTTCCCATCTCCATAGACTTCATATTGCAGATTACATTGATATTCGGGTGTCGTTGGAAACGTATGAAGAAATAGTAATATAATGCTGTGATCGGTTTGTGCTACGTTGGTTAAATGAGCCGTAGTATACAGACTTGCCAGTTTCCATTGTGCATAGCGCAAAGGCATGCCATTACCATAATCGTTATCGGTAGGTGCTCTCCAGAAGTTTGGCCTTGGAGTATCAGAGAGTAATTGCCTGCCGTCATAGCGGTAGGACACCAACCCTCCTTGAGCTTTAGAGAAGATAGCATGAAAGTGTTCTCCGCGTACTCCAATATTGGCATCGCTGTCAATTAATTGCGGAGCCTTCCACGAAGATGTTTCCCGTGTGGCGGGCAGACTTACAAAAGTAGACTGACCAAAGCTGACTTCGTGACCGGCTTCTGCCCAAAGAGTATCTTCCCGTAATCTAAGAGATGCGGTAATCGTGTATTCTCCTGCCACGATAGGCGTGAGCCATGCTTCCGGGATATGGTAGATGCCAAAAGACAAAGGCACCACATCCGTAGCCAGGGTGGTTTTTTCACACAGAACACCTTCTTTCTCTAAAGTTACGATACAATCATAGGCAGAGGTATTGGTAAAAAGCGAGTAGTTGGTCAGCGTTATCGTGGTATCATGGATATCGATGCTTATCGTTCGATAATTGTATTTTACTTCTGCCATTTTAGGAGATAAGGTTCTGTTGCCAAAAACAATCCCATTCACACAGAAGTTCCTATCGGTTGGCTGGTCGCCATAATCACCACCGTAAGCGGGAAAAGGCTGTCCATAACAATCGGTGTTCGCGAGTGACTGGTCGATAAAGTCCCACAGGAAGCCTCCCTGATAGAGTGGTTCTCTTCTTGTCAGATCGGTATATTTGAACATTGCACCGGTCGAATTACCCATAGCATGTGCATATTCGCAGCAAATAAAAGGTTTGTCCCGATGAGTCTCTAAGTAAGCTTCAATAGAAGCCACAGAAAGATACATCTGACTCTCCATATCACTGGTTTCATTATATCGTCTGTCATGACAGACCCCTTCATAATGTACCGGTCTGGTATCATCACGCGTTTTGAAAAGTCGGCTCATCTCATAGATATTGATACCACCACAGGATTCATTTCCACAGGACCATATCAGAATAGCAGGGTGATTCTTGTCTCGTTCCAATAAGGAGCTGGCACGGTCTAAGACACAGGCTTTCCATTCCGGGCGGTCATTTGGGATCGTATGCTCATCTATGACTACTTGCCCGGATTTTTGCCAGGTACCATGCGTTTCCAGATTGGCTTCGGCGATCATATAGAGACCATAACGATCGCATAGTTCATAGAAATAGGTTTCATTGGGATAGTGACTGGTGCGAACAGCATTGATGTTGTTCTGCTTCATTGTCTTGACATCCCATAACATATCCTCTTTGGTAACGCTTCTACCTCGATATTGATTAAAATCATGGCGATTGACACCATGAAAGACGATTCTTTTTCCGTTTAGACACAATAATCCGTCCATGAGACAAAACTCACGACAGCCCACTACCTGAGGGATCATCTCCAATAAAACACCCTGCTCATCATAGAGAGACAGCAACAAGGTATAGAGGTAAGGAGATTCTGAACTCCATAGCATAGGGCATTCCAGAGGAATCGAAGCTTGTCCTGACATAATAGGACATGTAGTAGAATAGAGCTCTGCTTGTGTGGCATCATAGAGTTGCAATGTAAGAGAAGCAGCTGTGGATTTAGAGGCAGGGGCGATATCCCAGGCTACCTCAATATCAGCATGTTGATAGGCCTGACTAAGACGTGTCTTTACGGTAAGGTCGCGAATATGCACGTCAGGTATCGTATAGAGAACTACATCTCTGAAAATACCGGAAAAACGCCAAAAATCCTGATCCTCTAACCAACTGCCGGAGGACCATTTATAGACCTGAACAGCAATCTTATTGATGCTTTCCGTCATATATTCTGTGATGTCAAATTCTGCGGGAGTAAAGCTATCTTCACTGTAGCCTACAAAGTGACCGTTGACCCAAAGAGCAAAGGCACTTTCCACACCTTGAAAGGAGAGAAAAACAGGGTGTCCCTGCCAGATAGACACCTCTCCTTCTACAGCAGGTGGAAGTGTTACATAGGTTACATAACTTCCAACCGGATTAAAGATAGTGGGTATTTCTCCGGGCTGGATCAGTTCATGTCCGTCCCATGGATACATGGTATTGACATAGTGAGGCACATCATAGCCTTGTAATTGCATATGCCCGGGCACTTGGATCTCATCCCAGTCATGGCAGTCATAGTCCATGGACTCGAAACCGGGGATGGCAGCATCTATGTTGTCAGCATAGGAGAATAGCCAGGTACCATTAAGAGATAAACGATAACTTGTTTGCTCTGATGTTAAATCCTCCTTATCTTTATAATAAACATGATCAGAATACGCCGGTAAGCGATTGATTTGATACACAGTTGGATCTTTTACTACCTCATACTTAAATTCCATAGAGTACACCATATTCCTCTCTTTTATTCTATTCCTTTACTGCCCCCACTGAGACCCCTTCCAAGATGTAACGTTGACAAAAAATATAAATTAAAACAGTGGGTATCATGACGATAATTATCCCTGCAGCGAGATTCTGCCAGGATCCTTTTTGTGCATTTGCAAAGTTCATTAAATAAGTTGTTAAAGTGCGTAGGCTATTCTTGGGCATATACAGATAAGGAATATACATGTCGTTGATAATCGTAATCGCCTTGATTACGATGACGGTAGCGGTGGCGGGAGCCAGAAGCGGAAAAATAATCTTCATAAAGACTGTAAGATATCCACAGCCTTCCATTAAAGCACTTTCATCTAAAGAGACGGGTATCTTTGAGATAAATTGTCGATAAATATACAACTGCATCAGGTCGGATGCGATATAGATAATAATCGGAGCACCTAAAGTGTTATAGAGCCCTAACAAATTAATAATCTTAAATCTGGCAATTTCAGTTACAAAAGTAGGAATCAGCATACCTAAGAAGAACATAGCAAAAACAATTTTTTTCAATTTAAAATCAAAGCGTTCCAGAATAAAAGCAGTTACGGAACCTAATATGACATTAAAGAAAATGCTGATCACGCAAATCAAAGAAGTATTCAGCAAACCGATATAGAGATATTTATCGCCCAGTACTTTCTGAAAATTCGCAAGAGTAAGATCCTCCCAAGGCGGAAGAAGCAAAGGGGAAGTCTTGATCATAGCCCCTTTTGATTTTAAAGCGGCAAACAAAGTCAGTATAATAGGTAACATGACGATCAGTACCATGCTAATAGCAACTGCATGTTTAGGAATGGCAGCTAATCTTCTCTTAGTCTTATTCACATCTGTGTACCTCCCTTACGTATAGGATGGTGCTTTGGTTTATCTCGACCGATACGCAGCAATTTATTTTGTATGAGATAGATCAGGATGATAATCACCATAATGGCAACGGCCATCGTAGAAGCCAGCCCGAAGTTATTGAAGGTAAAGGCAGTCTTAATCGTATAGAGTGTAAAGGTCGAAGAAGCATATCCGGGGCCGCCCGCAGTCATAACAAATGGAATATCAAATACCTGCAAGGAACCACGAATATTGTCAAAAAGAATAAAATCAACAATAAGTATAATAGAGGGAATCTGGATATAGCGAAAGACCTGCATGGTATTGGCACCATCTACGCGGGAAGCTTCGAGGATATCCCGCGGAATGGATTGCAATGCCGCCATAAATAAAATAATATGGAATCCACTGAATTGCCATAAAGATACAAATGCCAGCACATAATTCACGATACCCTCATCGGTTAGCCAATTGCGGCTCAGAGCATCCAGACGAAATAATTCCAAGATGGAATCGAAAGCACCATTAATCGGTGAAAAGAAATAGGAAAAGGCATATGCAATCGCAACACCGTTAATGATATAAGGAAGGAAAACCATGGTTGTGTAGAATTTTGCACCCCGTAATTTGGAAGTTAATAAGACAGCCATCATCAGTTCCACCGGAATGAATAATAAATGTGCTAAAAAATAAATACCATTGTTGCGAAGAGAAAGCCATAGATCCACATTTTTAAACATAGCGATATAATTATCAAGCCCAATAAAAACACTGTCTGCGGAATATCCATCCCAATTGGTAAAACTCATTCTGATGAGATCCAAAACGGGAATTACCACAAAGAAACATAATAGCAGTATGGGTACGGCAAGAGATAGAATAATAAAACGATTACGTTTTTGGGTGATATAATCCATGGGAAGCCTCCTTAAATACCTTTCTGATTTACTCGATACCTAATTTTGCCCTTGCAGCAGCCCATTTTGTATTAAGATCCTTCAGAGCTGCATTTAAGTCAAAATCTTTGACTAACATCTGTGCACCTAATTTTTTATAATCAAAGGTAGTTTCTGACTGTAGTGCGGTAAAATCATCACCGCTGCCGGCATACATAATCAACTCGGCATTCGGTTGTAATTCATCGGCCTGTGCCAGAGTAGGAGCTTTGTCTTTGGTTACATTCTTCATCGTATTATCATCTGTGAGGGCAGCAATGTACTCAGGATACCAGGCATCTGAAAAATAAAACTCCAGGAATGCTTTGGCTAATTCCGGATTATCGGAACTGGAAGTGATGGATAGGAAGCTGTCCCCTTGCGTAATCGTTCTGAACGGGTCACTGACGCTATCTCTTGTCGGTAAGTAGAATGTCCCAAGCTCGTCAATATTGTCTGCACCCTCTGTAATGCTGGTTAAACCCCAGCCTCCACAGGCTATCATAGCAGATTGCTGCTGTGCAAATAAAGCAACAGCCTGGTCATGCCCGATTCCATTTGGATCCTTCCCGAAAACACCTGACTGAAATAAGGTATAGACTTTTTGATAAGCCTTGGTAATGTCGGTATCTGCAGCAAATGGCGCATCTTGCGTGGCCATATCATTCCAGTATTGCCCATTTCCCTGCTCGAGACAAGGCATATACTCCATGAATGGATAAGTAGGGGATTCGTCCTTTCCACCGATAGCGATAGCAGCGAAGTTTTTATTATCTTTGCCGTAAAAATCCTGCAGCCTCAGGGATACTTCTTCTAACTCACCCCAAGTAGTAGGAACGCATACGCCGGCCTCTTTAAATAAATTTTTCCAATAAAATACATATTCCTGAGTCTTTCTCTCGGGTATGCCCAGGACCTTGCCATTGATGGCATATCCTTCTGCCAGCATGTTATTTGTTGCTGCGGAGGTATCTGATAAATCAAGCAGATAATCCTGAAATCTGGAGAGTGTAAAAGGCTTATTGCACATGATATCCGGCAACTGATTAGCGGCAGCACGGATCTTCATGGTATTCCAATATTCGGAATCATCTTTTATCTTCTCCACTTCTATAGCTGCATGGGGATACAATTTTTGAAAACGACCTTCAAGATCCATCTCTTCATATAAATGCATGGAGTCATTATCCCAGATGGCCAATACTAACGTACCGCTTAAATCGTTGGTGGCATCGGTTATCGGTGTTTCAGTAGGAGCACTTTGGCATCCCGTTAATAATCCTGTAATTATGGATACTGATAGAATGGTTGACAATAATTTGTTTTTCATCTCTTTGTCCCTCCTATTGATGAATTTGATAACTCTACTATACCATGTAACGCGAATCATGAAAAGATTTTTCCGCTTTTATGCAAGATGAGTTTTCATTGGCATCTATTAAAAAAAGGTGTAGAATAAAACGATAAGGCACAGAGCAGTATGCGATGATAGAAAGGAGCATTTTATGGCCATTGAGTATATGGAACAAGATTATGTGAGATTAAGTCAGGATAAATTAAGAGTCGTCATTTTGGATCAAACAAAACTGCCCAATAGAACGGAATATTTAGAATTAGATCAATTGGAGGATATGTATACAGCGATTCAGAGCCTGCAGGTCAGAGGAGCGCCGGCTATCGGCATCTTTGCAGGATATGCAATGTATGTATTGGCACAGGCAATGCCAAAGGACAGCTATGAAGATTTCTTTCAGTGCTTTCAAAAAGAGGCAGCATATCTTAATAGCTCAAGACCGACGGCGGTGAATCTTAACTGGGCATTGCATAGGATGGAAGAGCAGGTGACGGCGAACAAGGAGAGACCGATTTGCGAGATGATAGACCTGTTGGGGCTGGAATGCGAAAAGATCCATGAGGAAGATATTAAGATGTGTCAAAAGATCTCTGAATATGGTTTATCACTGCTCCATGATGGCGATGGGATTCTGACACACTGTAATGCTGGACCTTTAGCGACTTCTCGCTACGGCACAGCACTCGGACCGCTCCTGCTTGGCAAAGAACGAGGGATGACGCATCATGTCTTTGCAGATGAGACGAGACCGCTATTGCAGGGCGCCAGATTAACCGCCTATGAATTGAAAAAAGCAGATATAGATGTCACCTTGATCTGTGATAATATGGCGAGTCTGGTCATGAAGAATGGCTGGATACAAGCATGCCTGGTAGGGTGCGACAGAATAGCAGCCAATGGAGATGCTGCCAATAAGATAGGCACCAGCGGAGTAGCTATCCTGGCCCATTATTATCATATCCCATTTTATGTACTGGGACCGAGTTCGACGGTTGATTTTGCATGTCCGACAGGGGAAGATATCAAGATTGAATTACGTGATCCGACAGAGATTAAGGAGAAATTTTATACAGAACCTATGGCATTGCCTGAGGTTCCCTGCTACAATCCGGCATTTGACGTTACGAACCACACCTTGATTACCGCGATCGTTACGGATCGGGGCATCTGTTATCCACCGTATACAGAGAGCCTGCAGAAGTGCCGTTAGGAGATAAGTTGTCGCAGGATTCGTGTGTTTTTCACCAGATATTGTAGAAAGTGACAAATTATCGCTAGATATAAGTATGGAACTTCTGATGGAAAAATGGTATACTGGCAGAATACGGATGAATTTTACTCTAAAAACAAAGAGGTATTTGATGAAACAGCATATTAAGTTAAAAGGTAAGTTAAAGATATACCTACAGGCATCTTTTCTATTAGGACTGTTACTGATCTTAGTAAATGCCGGCATCTACGGCATTAGTATTCATGCAGGATTGATTCTATCTGCGTTTGTTATATTTTATTTTGCGATTATTTCTACTTTGATGTTTTATAATAAACCGATTATTATCAATGAACTGGTTAGTTTCGCGACACAATATGGACAGATTCAAAGACGTCTCTTACGTGACCTTGAGCTTCCACATGCATTGCTGGATGATAATGGTAAAGTCATCTGGACCAATCAGGCATTTGAACGAGCAGTGAATAAAGAAAAAGGGTATCGTAAGTCTATTGTGACTTTATTTCCGGAGCTTTCGGCAGATGCTTTGCCGGGAGAAAAGGATGAAACAGAATGCGAGATATACTTTGACGAGCGTAACTATGTAGCTAAGATGAAGAAGATACCATTGAAAGAGATGGTAGATAACAGTGATATTTTAGCAGAAGTTGATTATGACGGATATTTGATTGCACTGTATCTATTTGATGAGACTGCTTTGCAATTTGCATTACAGGAGAATGATGACCAAAGCCTGGCCGTGGGATTAATTTATCTGGATAATTACGAAGAAGCATTGGATAGTGTAGAAGAAGTAAGACGTTCCCTTTTGATTGCTTTGATTGACCGTAAAGTAAATAAGTATATTGCATCCTTGGATGGTATTATCAAGAAGACAGAGAAGGACAAGTACCTAATTGTTCTTCGCAAGAAGTCATTAAAACAATTACAGGAAGCCAGATTTGATTTACTGGAGGACGTTAAGACGGTTAATATCGGAAATGAGATGTCCGTAACCCTTAGTATGGGGATTGGACTCGATGGTCTTACCTACTCACAAAATTATGAATTTGCACGGATCTCTATCGACCTGGCTTTGGGACGTGGCGGAGACCAGGCGGTGGTAAAGACACCTGAGAACATCACTTATTATGGCGGTAAAAGTCAGCAGGTGGAGAAGAACACCAGAGTAAAGGCAAGGGTAAAAGCACACGCATTACGTGAGATTATATCGGGGAAAGATAATGTGCTGGTCATGGGTCATAATCTAACAGATGTTGACAGCTTTGGAGCCGGTATTGGAGTTTATTGTATTGCAAAGGCATTGGAACGTAAGACGCACCTTGTCCTTAATGAGGTATCCACTTCTGTAAAACCATTATTGGACTTATTTGCAGGGCATCCGGAATATGAATCGGATATGTTTGTAAACAGCGAACAGGCAATAGAATTAGCCGGTGCCAACACTGCATTGGTTGTCGTAGATGTGAACAGACCATCCATTACAGAATGTCCGGAGCTATTGAAGATATGCAAGACCATTGTTGTACTCGATCATCACAGACAGGGAATAGATATTATTGAGAATGCCACGTTGTCCTATGTAGAGCCATATGCGTCCTCTGCCTGCGAAATGGTAGCTGAGATTATGCAATATGTAGGAGAAGGGATTAAGATTAAGAGTAATGAAGCGGATTGCCTTTACTCGGGTATTATTATTGATACCAATAATTTTGTAGCAAAAACAGGGGTACGTACCTTTGAGGCAGCAGCATTTTTACGTAGAAATGGAGCAGATGTCACGCGTGTACGTAAGCTGTTTAGGGAAGATGCCGCAGAGTATAAAGCCAAAGCAGAAGCAGTTCGCCATGCTGAGATTTATAGAGATGATTATGCGATCTCTATTTGTCCAAGTCATGGACTGGAGAGCCCAACGATAATAGGAGCACAGGCAGCGAATGAACTGTTAAATATTAAAGGGATTAAAGCAAGTTTTATTCTTACGGAGTATCAGGGCAAGATTTACTATAGTGCCAGATCGATAGATGAAGTAAACGTACAGATTATCATGGAACGCTTAGGCGGCGGCGGACATATGAACATTGCAGGAGCACAGATGGAGCATCTTACCATTGATGAAGGAATAGGTACAATCAAAGCAACCTTAGATGCGATGATAGAGGAGGGCGAGATATAATGAAAGTAATTCTACTGGAAAATGTGAAGTCACTGGGTAAAAAAGGAGAAACTGTTGATATTAATGACGGTTATGCAAGAAACTATGTGTTACCCAAAAAATTAGGACTGGAAGCTAATTCAAAGAATTTGAATGATTTAAAATTACAAAAAGCAAAAGAAGAAAAGATGGCGAAAGAACTGTTGGAAGAAGCACAGGAGTTTGCTGCAACGATAGAGAGTAAAGAAGTTATGGTAAGGATTAAATCGGGTGAAGGTGGTAAGACCTTTGGTTCTATCTCATCCAAAGAGATTGTAAAAGCAGCACTGGAACAGCATGGATTAGAGCTGGATAAAAAGAAGCTTCAATTGCCTGAGGCGATTAAGAGTCTGGGTACCTATGAAGTGAGCGTAAAGCTACATCCGCAGGTGACCGCTTCCTTAAAGGTAAAGGTGGAAGAAGATATCTAGTGGAGGTGATTCATGGCATCAATGGAAGAAGCGATATTAAAAAGAATATTACCGCATAGTATTGAGGCAGAACAATCGGTTATAGGCTCCATGATTATGGATCGGGATGCCATCGTGGCAGCAGCTGAGATTGTGACGGAGACGGATTTTTATAGTAAGCAATATGGGATTCTGTTTGAAACGATGATAGAATTAAATGATGAGGGGAAACCGGTTGATTTGGTTACCTTACAGGACAGACTTCGAGAGAAAGATGTCCCCGCTGAGGTTAGCAGTTTAGAATTTGTCAGAGATCTCATTACCGCAGTTCCAACTTCGGCAAATATTAAATATTATGCAGAGATCGTAGCAGAGAAATCAACGCTACGCAAGTTAATTAAACTAAATGAAGAGATTGCAAATACATGCTATGTTGGAAAAGAAAGCTTGGAAGTTATCCTGGAAGATACGGAGAAGCGAGTCTTTGAACTGGTTCAGAAACGAAACACCGGTGATTATATGCCGATTCGTCAGATTGTTATGAATGCCATGGACAAGATAGAACTGGCATCAAAGAATAAAGGTGCAGTGACGGGATTGCCAACAGGCTTTCTGGATCTTGATTATAAGACAGCCGGATTCCAACCCTCTGATCTCATCCTGATAGCGGCCAGACCATCTATGGGTAAGACAGCATTTGTATTGAATATTGCACAATATATGGCATTTAATCAAAATAAGACGGTCGCGGTATTTAGCTTGGAGATGTCAAAAGAACAGTTGGTCAACCGTCTGTTCTCCCTAGAATCAAAAGTAGATTCCCAACATATTCGTACAGGCAGTTTATCGGATAATGAATGGGAAAAACTGATTGAAAGTGCAGGTGTGATTGGTAAATCAAATCTGATTATTGATGATACACCGGGTATTAGCATCTCAGAATTACGTTCAAAATGTAGAAAATATAAATTAGAACATAATCTCAGTATTATTATTATTGATTACCTGCAGTTGATGTCGGGCAGTGGCAGATCAAGTGATAACAGACAGCAGGAGATCTCGGATATTTCACGTTCCCTCAAATCCCTTGCCAGAGAATTAGCCGTTCCGGTGGTAGCCTTGTCACAGTTGAGTCGTGCAGTGGAACAAAGACCGGATCATAGGCCTATGCTTTCCGACCTTAGAGAATCGGGAGCGATTGAGCAGGATGCCGATGTAGTTATGTTTATTTATCGGGATGATTATTACAATAAAGATACGGAACAGAAGAACATCGCAGAGATTATTATTGCCAAGCAAAGAAATGGTCCGATTGGAACGATTAACCTGGTTTGGTTACCGGATTATACCAAGTTTGCCAATATGCAAAAATAGAGAATACAAAAACCATAAAAGATATTATGATAAGAGATACTTACACGAAAGAGAACAGGCTAAAGCAGCAGGTTCTCTTTTTATATGCAAAAATAATAAAATAAAATAAAAGAAAAGAAAAGAAAAGAAAAGAAAAGAGGAACGAAGCTATGGGAAAGATGTATTGTATGATTTCGGATGCAGCGAAAAAAGTGGAAGTAGAGAATCATGTGTTACGATATTGGGAAGAAGAATTAGCACTGCCGATCCAGAGAAATGAGTTGGGACATAGACATTATTCAGAAGAAGATATTGCGAGATTTAAAAGGATTAAACAGTTAAAGGAAGAAGGCATCCAATTAAAAGCGATTAGGAATATTCTGAATAAAATGGATCACGAAAAACAAGACGAGAAGCAAATAGAGAAGCCAATAGAGAAACCAATAGAGAAGTATAGTGAGAAACAAACCGGAATTGCCATGATAAAAAAAGACTTGATGAGTCACATAGAAAATGATAAAACGATTCGGTTACAAAGCCTTTTGAAGCAGATGATATGGGAAGCGGTATCGGACAGTGGTAAAGAAATCACAGAAAATATAAAAGAAAGTGTATTAAAGGAACTAGACTATCAATTTCGCATTCAGGAAGAGCGAGAGGAGAAAAGGGAGAGCAACCGTTGTCTAATGGAGGAAGAACACTATCAAAAATTAGATGAATTATTGCGTGAGAAGAGTAAAAAAGAGAAAAGAAAAAAGCATTCATTTTTTTGAATGCTTCTTTCACTATACTCTTATTCTTCTGAAATAGAACCTGTTGGGCAAGCTCCTGCACAAGAACCACAGCTAATACATGTGTCAGCATCGATTACAAACTGGGAATCGCCTTGGCTAATTGCGCCTACAGGACATTGAGATTCACAAGCTCCACAACTTACACAAGCGTCACTAATTACATATGCCATACTAGTATCCTCCTTAAAATGTCTTAAAATGTTAAATCATTATCAAATAGTACTTTACTATTCTAATACATAATGCCAATGAATACAAGCATTAAATCATGAATTGTGTGATAAACGTTGCCAACGGATGGCATCAAGGATAATCTGTTTTTTACACAGGAGACTTTCCGGGTCCATATCGGGGATATCTTTTAAGCGATAGTCGATGCCCAGTTGTTCGTACTTGGCGCGTCCCATAGAATGGTAGGGCAGTACATCGAGAGCCTGTACATTGGGAAGGGTTCCTATAAAGAGACCCAGTCTATGCAGAGAATCCTCATCATCGGTAATGCCCGGAACGATTACATGACGAATCCAAACGGGGATATTCTTTAAAGCCAGATACTGTGCAAAGGCAAGGATGGATTCATTTGGTTTGCCCGTTAGTTCCTGATGCTTGCAAGGATCTATATGCTTGATATCCAGCATGATCAAGTCGGTTAGAGGGAGCAGTGTATTCAATTGCTTCATAGCGGTCGAATCAGTCGGTTCATAAGCGATGCCTGAAGTATCGATGCACGTATGAATACCCTGTTCTTTACAAGCGGTAAAGAGCTCTATTAGGAAGTCGGGCTGCATCATGGGCTCGCCACCGGTTACGGTGATACCGCCATCTTGATAAAAATTACGATTGCGCAGGAGCGACTTCATGATGGTAGAGACCTCCATTACGCTGCCTTTATTCATATCCCAGGTATCGGGATTGTGGCAATAAGCACAACGCATGGGACATCCTTGCAAGAAGACAACGAATCGAATGCCGGGACCATCGACGGTTCCAAAACTTTCGAGGGAATGAATATGCCCGTTCATATTATATCGTAGTATGGAAGGTACGGTGAATGACATCATCCTGTTGCTCTTTGGTTAGTTTGATAAAGTTTACAGCATAACCTGATACGCGGATGGTTAGCTGTGGATATTTCTCCGGATGCTGCCTTGCATCCAATAAGGTTTCACGGTTCAACACATTGACATTGAGATGGTGCCCACCTTCTGCTATATAGCCATCTAAAAGAGAAACTAGATTAGTGACCTGTGCCTTGCTTGTTTTTAAGGCAGGAGCAGCCATTGCTTCCTCTAAATCAATGGATAAATCACTTGTGAAGATACGGTCATCTTTTCCAAGGGCACCCGGAACAATCGTAAAAGTATTTGAGATGCCATCTTGTGCATCACAGAAAGGAAGCTTTGCTACCGAGGCAAGAGAAGCAATCGCACCATGGGTATCTCTTCCATGCATCGGATTGGCGCCCGGTGCAAAGGGTTCTCCTTTTTTACGGCCATCAGGAGTATTGCCGGTCGCTTTACCATAAGTCACATTGGAAGTAATCGTTAAGACGGACATGGTAGGGACACTGCCGCGATAGGTGTGATGTCTGCGAATCATAGTCATAAATTTAGATACTAATTCCTGTGCAATGGAGTCGGCACGGTCATCATCGTTGCCATATTTTGGATAATCTCCGGTAGTTTCAAAGTCAGTGATGATACCGTCCGCATCCCGCAGGACTTTTACTTTAGCGTATTTAATCGCAGACAAAGAATCGGTTACAACGGAAAGACCGGCAAATCCGGTTGCAAAATAGCGCAATACATCTCTGTCATGCAATGCCATCTGTGCTTTTTCATAGCAATATTTATCATGCATATAATGAATCACATTTAAGGTATTGACGTAGACACCGGCGAGCCATTCCATCATATCGTCGAATTTAGAGATTACATCGTCATACTCCAGATAATCCCCCTCTACGGCACGATTCTTTGGCCCGATTTGTTTATGAGATACTTCATCGACACCGCCATTTAGAGCATACAGCATACACTTTGCCAGATTAGCACGAGCACCAAAGAACTGCATCTCTTTGCCGATCACCATCGAGGATACACAACAAGCGATGCCATAGTCATCTCCGTGAGAGATGCGCATCAAATCATCGTTCTCATATTGGATAGCAGAAGTGAGAATAGACATCTTAGCACAATATTGCTTGAAAGCTTCGGGCAGCCTAGTAGACCAAAGCACGGTTAAATTTGGTTCGGGAGAGGCACCTAGATTAGTCAAGGTATGTAGATATCGATAAGACATCTTAGATACCATGTGCCGCCCATCCACACCGATACCGGCGATGGATTCGGTAATCCAGACAGGGTCGCCTGCAAATATCTGATTATATTCAGGAGTTCTGGCAAATTTAATACATCTTAATTTCATAACAAAATGATCTATGAATTCCTGAATCTGGGATTCTGTAAATTTACCTGTACGTAAGTCACGTTCGGCATAGCAATCCAAGAAAGTAGAAGTGCGTCCCAGTGACATAGCAGCACCATTTTGCTCTTTTACGGCAGATAAATATCCGAAATAAGTAGCCTGGATGGCTTCTTGTACATTAGATGCCGGTTTTCTGATATCACAGCCATAGGAAAAAGCCATATCGCGGATTAGTTTCAGAGCCTGCATCTGTTCGGAAAGCTCCTCACGAAGACGCATTACATCATCGGTCATAATGGAACCGGTAGATTGTTTTTGCTCTTTTTTATCATCCAGTAAACGGTCGATTCCATAGAGTGCAATACGCCTGTAATCTCCGATAATACGACCACGCCCGTAAGCATCCGGTAAACCTGTTATGATATGAGATGAACGGCAGGCTCTCATTTCCGGTGTATAAGCATCAAAGCATCCGGCATTATGAGTTTTGCGGTGTGTGGAGAAGAATTCACTAACGACAGGATCTACCTCGTATCCGTTATCGGCACAGGATTTTTCTGCCATGCGGATACCACCATAAGGCTGCAGGGAACGTTTAAAGGGTTTATCTGTCT
>JAVVVE010000006.1:98470-103091 GCA_036652815.1 Lachnospiraceae bacterium | reverse complement strand
GCCATGCGGATACCACCATAAGGCTGCAGGGAACGTTTAAAGGGTTTATCTGTCTGAAAACCAACAATGGTTTCTTTTTTTCTATTAAGATAGGCAGGTGCATGAGAAGTGATCGTTGAGATAACCGAAGTGTCCATATCCAGTACCCCCCCTGCTTCGCGTTCTGCGTTGGAGAGTTCCATTACCTGTGCCCACAGTTCTGTGGTACGCTGCGTTGGTGAGGCAAGAAAATGTTCATCTCCATCATAAGGGGTATAATTTCTTTGAATAAAATCTCTTACATCAATTTTTGATTCCCAAGCACCGGATACAAAATCATTCCATTCTGATCTCATAACACACAAGCCTCCTCATTTATCATAAGTTCAATCAGTTAACGTTACTTTCAATTTCATTATATGGTAGTGATTTCCTATTCGTCAATGTACATATGTGACATAAAAAAAGTAAAAAAAAGTAAAAAAAAATAAAAATGTTCTTGTGTATTCTACTTTTGGTACTTTTGGTTGAATATTGTGAAAAATAGCAATTGACTGGTCAAACCTGCGCTATTGTCCTATAATAAGGGAAATATGGGAAATAACAGTGGGCGAGAAAGCACTTAACAATGGGGAAAACAGTATCATGAAGATAGAAAATGCAATAGAACGATTATTTATGAAATTGGAAAGCTATAGTATCATTGGTGCGATTCGGCAAGGTTTGACGAAGACGATTCCCATTGCCATACTGGGTTCTCTGGTAGTTCTGTTACAGGAACTGGCAGGCAAGCTGCAAAGCCATGTCACGAGCCTTTTTTTAAGTTATGTTCAGGAAGCATTAACGGTGCTTTATGCAGCTACTTTTGGTATGATTGCGGTTTATATTGTTATCTTCATCAGTATTAGTTATATGGAAAGAAAAGACAATCAGACTATTTATACCTATGGAGCAACCTTGGTGGCACTTGCCGGTTTTGTGATTCTGAATGGCGGTCTTGGTACACATTTTGTGATTGATAACCTTGGAGTAAAAGGGACATTCTCTGCGATTCTGTCCTCCGTGGTAGCATCCACTCTATATTATAGGCTTTGCCTGCATCCTGTAAAACACATATTTCATACAGATGCTGCAGATTCTAATTTTAATCAGATTTTATCAGCCTTGATTCCGATTTGCATTCTTTTGATATTATTTGTTGTTTGCAATACGTTCATGCAAGAGGTACTCGGTGTATCCAGTATCCAGGCTCTATTTTCCAAATTTTCCGGCGCATTATTTAGACAGATGAAGAGCTCCTGGCAGAGTGCAGCTTTGTTTGTGCTACTCTCCAGCATTATGTGGATGTTTGGTATCCATGGGAATAATGTATTAGCAGATGTGCAGCAATCCTTATTTACGCAGGGTGTCAATAAAAATATCCTTGCAGTTGCCAACCTGCAGCCACCAACGGAGCTGTTTACAGGGACCTTCTTTAATATTTTTGTATTTGTGGGTGGCTGCGGTTCTTTGCTGTGCCTGTTGATAGCGGTGCTATTATTCAGTAAACGGGGCAATCATCGTTATTTGGCAAAAGTTGCGATTCTCCCTACCTTATTTAATGTGAATGAATTGCTAATGTTTGGATTGCCGGTGGTTATGAACCCATATATGATGATTCCATTTATCTTAACCCCTTTACTATTTATGACTACTTCTGCTCTTAGCATGTCCTTTGGATTAGTACCTTATACGATCCACGCAGCAGAATGGACCACGCCGGTTTTTTTCAGTGGTTATATCACAACCGGCTCTATGGCAGGGAGTTTGCTACAGCTGTTTAATCTTGCACTGGGTGTTTTGCTATACTGTCCTTTTATTAGGATGTATGACCGTGCACAGATGGGGAGAGAACATAAAAAACTAGAGATGCTTGTGCAATTATTACAGGATAGTGAGGAGAATAATCACGCTGTCAAACTAATGGAGGAACCGGGATCCCTTGGTAATGTTGCGAGGAATATGGCAGAAGAACTGCAGGTTGGACTTGCCAAGAAAGAACTGCATGTATTTTATCAAGCACAATATAATGAGAAGTCGGAGTGTATCGGTGCCGAAGCACTTTTGCGTTGGAAACATCCGCTATATGGGATGATATATCCGCCGTTAATCATTAAGTTAGCGGAGGAAGCTGGTATCTTATATGATTTGGAACAGTATATTTTCTATGCAGTGGCAACTCATGCGCGAGAATTTCAAGAGACACACACCTCTCATTTAAAATTCTCGGTTAATGTTACCGTCAAAACATTGATGCAGACTTCTTTTGAATTGTTTTTAAATAATCTCAAGCAGGATTACAAGATTAGACCGAATACGATATGCATTGAGATTACAGAGCAGATGGCAATGAATTTCGATACCGGGATGAAAGAGCGATTGGAGCGAATCCATATAATGGGTTACCAACTGGCTATTGATGATTTTGCAATGGGTAATACATCTCTTAAATATTTACAGAGCAATCAATTTAATACCGTGAAATTAGATGGCAGCCTTGTGAAAGATTTAAGTGAAAAAGGGCATAATAAAGAAATCATCAGTTCTATTGTATATTTGGCCCGTTCTTTGAACTTTGAAGTTCTGGCGGAATATGTAGAAACCGAGGAAAACAGAAAAATACTGGAAGAGATTGGTTGTGACCAGTATCAAGGATATCTTTATGGCAAGGCTATTCCATATGTAGAATTCTGTAATTTAATAGAGGATGGATTGCAATCGTGACGTAAATGTACTATACTACGCTAGAACAAAGATTAATTTAATCAAACAGGAGGCTATACTATGGCAGAAATAACAAAAGAAACAACCATCGGAGAGATGCTTCGCATGAATCCCGATATTGCACCTATTTTAATGGAAGCAGGGATGCATTGTCTGGGCTGTCCGTCAGCACAGGGCGAATCGTTGGAAGAGGCGGCGATGGTACACGGGATGGATATTGAAGATCTCATGACAAAGATTCAGGCATTATAAAAGTACACTATAAAAGTACACTATAAAAGAACAGCCATGGAGACCGGTATAACTTCCATGGCTGTTCTTTTAGATTTGAGCAAGAGACTGAAGTGCATGTTCTCTTACGATTGTTTTAAAATGTTCTTCGAGGTATGCGATGCCGGCATTGGTAAATCGCTCTGCAGTCCCATATTCAGATATGATGTTACATACTTTGTTAAATTCCTCAGGAGTATGGTCGCTCTTAGAGATCACCAAGGAATAGATTCCGGTAGAAGGATTCTTAAACAAAGAATTTTTGCCATGATAATAATCCTTTAATACATGAGACAATCTGGTTAAAGTAGATAAAGACGCAATCGCATACATCTTAGTTAAATCAACTGCCTCCATGGTTTTTACATCATTGCCCAAGGTACCGGACGAGGTGCTCTTATTGTCACCGGATTCACTTGAGGTACTTCCGATTTTACCTTCATGAATACGTTTAAATAAATCTAAAACATCATCTGCACCAATGGAAAGATTGTGAATCGTGTCCTCTGCATCTTCTTCTGAATCATGAATAGAAGGAGCAAAGTTAGAGAATCTGGTATCCAATTCTTCGGGGTCTTCCACTTTGGTAATAATCAATACAATACATTCTGCATTCAGTGGAATCGCTTCTATCATAAGTGGAATATCCTCTGCTTCAAACCCAAACTCAAAAGAGGCCTGCTGCATCATGTCACGAAACAAGTCTTTCGCTTTGTCGGTTCCGTATGCAAGTTCACTAATCTTTAATTCGCGGTCTGCCAAATCCAGTTTCGTTAAGGTACAGCGAATCTGATGATCATTTACTTTTTCTATTTTCATAATATCACTTCCTATCTTTATACAATTTTACGATCGCGTGGTATCATTACATGTCGCTATTTCGTTTGTTTTATTCATTTCTATACTTTGATATTATACTGTATATTTTATTAAGTCAATAGCACAAGGTGCCGGATTCGCAAAATTTAAGAAAATTTTAGAATTTGGTTGCGTATCAAGGCAAAATACGATATAATCGTTTACAGAGGTGCTTTCTGGATATTCGGTATCAGAATGGAGGCACGGACAACTCTTATATGACCGGCACGGTCGTATCTTATTTACATACTATTGGAGACGAGCTATCGTTTTCATCTTACCTCATCATAATATGAAGAGGTCTTACAAGCATACGTGTTTGTTCGAATCATTATTTCCAACTATTTACTAATTATTACAATTCAAAGCATTTATTTTATGATCTATGAGTGATACACGTCCAAGGCATCTCTATATTCATTTAGTATCTATTATTTTATCGCCATTATTCCGAAATTTAAGAAAAACAACCTGTCACAAAAGAATATATCACAGTATTTCTTCTGGATTGGAACAGGTACTTGAGGAAAATGGAGGACAGTATGAGTATTCTACAAATGCACCAAGGCAGAATGGAGCTCTATTTCATGCTGCAGCATGCAGAAACAGAAGGCATTACACTCTATCTGGAAGGAATAAGATCGTCACCGGAGGAGATAACCGAACAACATTGTCTTCATGAAGACAATGTCTACATGCCGGATTTCATACATGATGAAGCAGGAAGACTGACAGAGCTGCACTATGACAG
>JAVVVE010000006.1:0-98460 GCA_036652815.1 Lachnospiraceae bacterium | reverse complement strand
CAAGAATCAATAAGTGATATTTAATAAGCCAACTATCTAAAATTTATAAGTTACAAAAAGTACAAAAATCGCGTCCTTTTGTTACGAATGAATAGAAGTCCCTTTATGCAGATGTTAAAAAGGACGCAAAAAAAGTCGAAATTGGGTAATGACGGTAGGGTAATAGTCTGCTATAATTAAGACGGTCAGGAGGTAGTGGAAATGAAGAAAAGAATCATTCCGGCACTTGTAGCGATCGTCTTAATCATAGTAGTAATCGGGGGTGCCTTGGGAATCAAGCTGGCAGAGAGATATGCTTATTCCAAAACAAGAGCAGATTTAACTGAATATTATCAGCTTACAGAGGATCAAGAGGCTGCAATTATTTTACAAAATGATATATTGGAAGAAAAAGCAAAACTAATTGAAGGAAGGTACTATCTGGATTTTGCGACCGTACAAACCTATTGTAATGATAGGTTCTATTGGGATCAACAAGAGAATCTACTGCTCTATACAACGCCTACTGATATCATCGGTACAGCGATAGATACGAGAAGCTATAGTGTGTCGGGACAGAACCAGGAAGTGGATTATGTGATTGCTACTTATGTAGACAATGTGCTCTATATAGCAATTGATTATGTGAAACAATATACCAATCTATCTTATGAAACATATACGGAACCAAACCGTATCCAGATATATACCCAATGGTCCGCACAAAATGTGTCTGAGATTAGCAAAGATACCGCTGTGCGTTATCAAGGTGGTGTGAAGAGTGATATTTTAGAAGATTTATCGAAGGGAACACAGGTAACTGTTTTGGAGGAGATGGAGACTTGGTCTAAGGTAAAGACGAACGACGGCGTGATAGGGTATGTAGAGAATAAACGCCTGCAGAATAACAGACAAGAAGAACAGACACCGGTTACAGAAGTAGCTCCGCCCGATTATACAAATATCACAAGAGATCATAAGATTAATTTGGCTTGGCATCAGGTAACCAATCTAACAGCCAATGCTAATTTGACCAGAGATCTGGCACAGACCAAAGGGATTAATACCATCTCTCCTACTTGGTTTTCTTTAAGTGATAATGAAGGGAATTTTACGAGTCTGGCATCACCGGAATATGTGACTGAAGCACATAATCGCGGCATGGAAGTCTGGGGATTAATAGATAATTTCAGCAAAGAGGTGGACACCAAAGCAGTACTGTCATATACCTCTAAGAGAACTTATTTGATACAGAATATTATGAATATGCTTCTTACTTATAATCTGGACGGAATCAATATCGATTTTGAAAGTATTGCACCGGATACGGGGGAGCATTATATAGAGTTTATACGGGAACTTTCGATTGCATGCAGAGCGAATGGTAAAGTGCTTTCGATAGATAACTATGTGCCCAAAGAACATTCCGCACATTATAATAGAAAAGAGCAAGGTATTGTAGCAGATTATGTTATCATCATGGGCTATGATGAACATTATGGCGGCGGTGGTGTGGCCGGATCGGTTGCATCCATTGATTTTGTAGAAGAAGGCATACAGAAGACGATGGAAGAAGTGGCTCCGGAAAAAATCATTAATGCGATTCCTTTCTATACCAGAGTATGGAAGACCGTAGGGGCAGATGTGACCAGTGAGAACGCAGCGATGGGTGTTGGAGAAGCTTTTCTTGCAAAGAATGGAGTGGTTCCGGCATGGAAGGAAGACACCTGTCAGAATTATGGGGAATTTCAGGATGGGGAAGCTTTCTATCAAGTCTGGCTGGAGGATGCTCAATCCTTAGAAGTTAAATTAAATATTATGAATAAGTATCAACTGGCAGGAGTCGCAGAATGGAAATTGACCTTAGAAACTGCAGATGTGTGGGATCATATCGAGACCTATATGAATCAAACAGGGGAATAAAAATAATCCAAAGTCATAAACTGTAATAAGCAAATGTAAGGACAATAATGTGAAAAAACAGTTCATGGAATTGGTGATGGTAGTCCTTTTACTATTATCTATGCTTTTTTTATCAAGAGAAGCCGCCGAATATGTGATGAATAACCGGGTGGTACAATCCAATGCAATAAAAACAGTCGTAATAGATGCAGGACACGGTGGAGATCCCGGTAAAGTCGGTATCAATGGGGTATTGGAGAAAGATATTAATCTGGCAATCGCCAGAAGAGTCAAAGAACTGTTGGAAGCCAATAACATAACGGTTGTTATGACAAGAGACCACGATGGTGGTCTTTATGAACCGCAAGATGCTCAGAAAAAAGTCCGTGATATGAAGAAACGAATTGAGATCATTGATGAGGCAGACCCTGATTTGGTCGTGAGTATCCATCAAAATAGTTATCCGGAAGAAAGTATCAGTGGTGCACAGGTATTCTTCTATACTAATTCGACAGAGAGTAAGAAGATTGCACAACTCATGCAACAGCAACTGATTCAGAGGGTAGATCAGAAAAACACCAGAGTGGCCAAGGCAAACAGTAGCTATTATCTGCTGAAAAAGACAGCAGCACCGATTATCATAGTGGAATGTGGGTTCTTAAGTAACTGGGTAGAAGCAGAACTGCTGGCGACGACAGAATATCAGGAGAAGGTCGCTTGGGCAATCCATATGGGGATTCTCACATACCTAAATAAAGAATCATAGTTTATGTTTTTTTATGAGAAAAAAGGTTGCTTAAATTTAAAAATCGGTTATACTATTGCTACTAAGACCCGAAGAACATGGGCAGAGAGGAATGACGATGAAAAAAATTATAGCGTTTGTACTGATAGCAACGATTGGGATGTCCCTGTGTGCCTGCGGGAATAGTGGAAAGAATGTAAACCAAGAGGTAGAGCTAGACACTGTAGTAGAGGCAATTAAAACAGCCTATGGTGAGAATTATGTTCCGAGTATGCAGGTAGAGGATGACATGATAGCTGAGGTCTATGGCATAACAGATGATATGTATGAGGATATCTTTATAGAAGTACCCATGATATCGGCACAGATCGACACCTTAGTAGCAGTCAAGTGTAAAGAAGGGCAGCAGCAGGCAGTGGTAGATGCCCTAAATGCTTATCGCAATTATCTAGTGCATGACAGTATGCAGTATCCGATGAATATGACGAAATTACAGGCTTCCAGAGTAATTGAGAAGCAGGGATTTGTATTTTTTGTAGCACTTGGAGTGATTCCGATGGAAGTAGAAGAACAAGGTGAAGGAGCTGTAGTACAGGCAGCTACCGAGCAAAATGATATTGCAGAGAAAGCTATTAGCGAATATTTACAATAATTTAGCCAGATTTCGATCCTGCATAAAGTTCATATTATTATAGAGAAATAGAGTGTTGCTGATTGAGTGCTCCCGGATAAAATCAGCAACACTTTTGTTGTAATAACGCAGATCAATCAGATATACATTGCGGTAGTTGTTACAGAGCAAAGTCGCAAAGGTGTTGGCAAAAGAATCCTTAATAATAAGGATAGAATCCGTGTCGGCATCGCCATCCATACTTAGGTTTGTAATCTGCGTAAGCCCGTGATTGCCATCCAGATAATAGGAGTATTGATCAGAGCCTGTTAGATAAGCCGGTTCATATAGGGAATCAGCGGTGATAGCTTCATCATAAGTCACCAGAAAATGATGAGGGCTTTGAATAGCATACATGGTGTCCGGTTCAACCGGCAGATTTACCTTTTTATAATTTGTTCCAAAGAAGTCATCACAGATAGGCAGAGCTTCGTAAGGAATCGGCTGCTTGACATAGTGAGCATAAACATAGTACGCACCCAGAAGAGTCCAATGGTGGTCGGTATGATAGAAGATCTCTTCTTCCTTATGGGTACGTAATAGAGCGGTGGCATCCAAAGAGACAGAGACATCCGATAGTAAAGCAGACTGATCCAATTGATAGTGTGCCTGTGGAAGATGATTGGTTAAAACCTCGGAAGCGGTTGGTATCAGGATGACATCAGTTTTTTGTTTTTTACAAAAAGCTTCCAAATAGGAAATGTTTTTCTCAAGCTGCGTCGTATCAATATCCTTTTGCGTATAACGTGCAATCAGGTAATCGTCGTTTCCCAGATAGACATCATTAATGACTTGCTTTCCTAAGATATATTTATCACAAAGTGTCTTCGTGCGAATCCACGGATTGCGTAATATCATATGGTCGTTGACATAAGTATCTAAAGCAGCAGTATAAGTTCCATTCATAACAGATGTAATGGAAGCATTTGGCACTTCTGCCAGATAGCGATTCTCATAGGCAGAGAAGCGTTTGTCGGGAGCCAGTAAGGAACCCAACAATCCTAAGAATAGGATGAGAACAAATAGTCGTTGTGTCATAGGTAATCTCTCCAGTCTGTTATGTCTAAAATCTAAAGTAAAGAAAAGGATTATAGGAACTATCTACAATGTAGGCAATGGATAATAATAATAAAAGCATATAGCCGATGGTTTGTATCGCACGATGATATTGTGGCAGCTTGGTACTTATATTAGAGGCGGCTGCAATGGATACCAAGAATAGCGGCATATTATTACGGAGTATGAAGTAAGTGTTCTGATCCAGTAAGTGTGTCAGCCGAAATAGAGAAGTGAGGTAGGCTGTAATATCTGTGGGACTTGCAAATACAAAGAAAACCCAGCCGATTAAAATCGCAAACATAGCATATCCATGCTGCAGAACCGGCGGTAAATGGGCAAGTATTCGTTTTAACCCTATTTTTTCAAAAATCAGAAGAAGTGCAAAATAAAGACCCCAAAAGAGAAAATTCCAAGCGGCACCGTGCCAGATACCGGTTAGTAGCCATACAATCAAAATATTGCGAAGCTGTTTTAAGAGTCCATGACGATTGCCACCCAACGGGATGTATACATATTCTCTAAACCAGCTGCTTAAAGAGATATGCCATCTGGTCCAAAAGTCCGTAATGGATGTTGCAGTATAGGGTTTATTAAAGTTCATCGGGAAATGAAATCCAAACATGCGTCCCAACCCAATTGCCATGTTGGAATATCCACAAAAGTCAAAATAAATCTGAAATGCGTAGGCCAGGATCCCGAGCCAGGAGGTCGCCATGGCAAGAGTGGAAAAATCTTGTAGACGCAGTTCTTCCCAGATCACCCCCATATTATTGGCAAGGAGGACTTTTTCGGACAGTCCTATGATAAATAATTTCACACCACTCTCTATATCGGGGGTACGTTTTGATAATTCTTTTTCGACTGTTTCATATCGAACGATGGGACCGGCGATTAATTGCGGAAATAGAGTCACATAGGTGGCAAAATCCAGAAAGTTTTTCTGCGGAGATACTTTTCCCCGATACACATCGATAGAATAGGACATTGTCTGAAAAGTATAAAAGGAGATGCCAATCGGCAGTGCAATCTCAGGAATCGATAGATTCCCCTGAAAGAGGTGATTACAGCTTGTTAATAACAAGGTGCTGTATTTGAAATAGAAGAGTAGGGACAAATTTATAATAACGGATGTTATCATAAAAGCTTTGGCATGCTGCCGATATCGCCCCATACAGATACCCAGCAAAAAGTCTACTACAGTTGAAAAGAGCATCAGGAACACATATTTCGGTTCACCCCATGCATAGAAAAACAGGCTGGCTAAGAAAAGGACAGCATTACGATATCTGTTGGGCGTGATCTGGTATATAAGAAGCACGATTGGCAAAAAATAAAATAAAAAAGTAATACTACTAAAGATCATAGGGAGGACTCGCTTTCTGTATGATAGGATTGTTTCCATTATAGTATGCTTTTAACAAATTGGAAACCTCATTTTATTTTCCCCAAAAAACGCTTGACAGCAGATGCCGTATCTGCTAGAGTAAAAATATTGTAAACACGCTTTAGTCTTGAAAGGGCTACGTAGTTGCCGTTTTCTTTCAGCTAAAGCTTTTTTTGTTGTTATGTTGTTATTGAGAAAGGTAACAGGTGAGATTTTGAAATTTGATGAATTAGAAGTAAACAGTAAATTAATGCGTGGAATCACGGATATGGGATTTGAAGAGGCAACACCAATACAGGAACGAGCAATTCCGGCAATGCTAGCGGGTAAAGATATCGTAGGACAGGCACAGACAGGTACCGGAAAGACGGCTGCATTTGCGATTCCACTCTTGGAGAAGATAGATACTTCTATTAAGAAACCACAGGCTATTATCCTGTGTCCTACCAGAGAATTAGCGATTCAGGTAGCGGAAGAAGTGCGTAAACTCAGTAAATATATGCATGATGTGAAGATCCTTCCCGTATATGGCGGACAGGATATTACAAAGCAGATTCGTTCCTTAAAAGCAGGTGTACAGGTTATCATCGGGACGCCCGGCCGTGTTATGGATCATATGAGAAGAAAAACTGTTAAATTCAGTGAGATTCATACCGTCGTATTGGATGAAGCAGACGAAATGCTTAACATGGGATTCCGTGAAGATATAGAGACTATCCTGGCAGACACACCGGAAGGTAGACAAACCGTTCTTTTCTCAGCTACGATGCCACAGCCGATTATGGACATTGCCAGAAGATTTCAGAAGAATTCTGAGATCATCCGCATGGTAAAGAAAGATCTGACTGTTAAGAATATTGAGCAATACTATTTTGAAGTAAGACCGGGCAACAAAGATGAAGTCCTGTCCAGATTGATTGATATTTATAATCCGAAGTTATCGGTTATTTTCTGCAATACCAAGAAAAAAGTAGATGAATTAACAGCAGACCTTCAAGGCAGAGGATATTTTGCAGAAGGACTGCATGGCGATCTGAAACAACAGCAGCGAGATCGTGTCATGGAGAGCTTTCGAAAAGGTAAGACAGAGATCTTGGTTGCAACGGATGTTGCAGCACGAGGAATCGATGTAGATAATATAGATATTGTATTTAATTATGATTTGCCACAGGATGACGAGTACTATGTACATCGTATCGGCAGAACAGGACGTGCCGGTAAGACCGGTCTGGCATTTACCTTTATCAGGGGAAAAGAAGTTTATAAATTAAAAGATATTGAGCGTTATTGTAAGACTAAAATTGTTGCGAAACCGGTTCCGTCTCTGAACGACGTGACCCAGACCAGAACAGATAATCTCTTCCATGAGATAGGACAAGTGATTGCGGAGGAAGATCTGACATCAATGATTGCTATGCTGGAAAAGAAGATTAACGATGAAGATTATACAGCGATGGATGTAGCTGCAGCATTCCTTAAGATGCATCTCAATACCAAAGAAATCGATACAGAACAACAACAGAATGCAGATTTTGGTGATACCGGAGCAGAGAATGGGATGGTTCGCCTCTTCATTAATATAGGGAAAAGCCAAAAAGTTACACCGGGGAATATCTTAGGCGCAATTGCAGGAGAATCAGGGATCCCGGGCAAACTGGTAGGTTCCATTAACATGTTTGACCAATATACCTTTGTAGAAGTACCGGTTGATGTGGCAGGCAATGTCATGAATGCAATGAAGAATGTAAAGATTAAAGGAAAAAAAATCAATATAGAACCTGCTAATCGCAAATAATTCTTTTGTTTATTGTAAGAGAAAAGGATAGATGTATGTATTTACATCTATCCTTTTTTGTTACTTTATGTTAAAATGTCGATAGATTGTCGAGGCTTATTATGCGATAAATACAAGGAATCAGAAAGGAAGATATCTATGCTGACACAGGAAGAGATGCAAAAAGAGATAAAGGAACTGGACGACATATTACAGGCACATAATTATGCCGCCACTTCTGTGATTGCGGTAATGCAGGATGTTCAGAAGAAATACCGTTATTTGCCGGAAGAAGCATTACGTTATATTGCAAAGAAATTGAAATTGAGTGAAGCCAAGATTTATGGAGTTGCTACATTTTATGAGAATTTTTCACTGGAGCCAAAAGGAAAGTATGTCATCAAAGTATGTGATGGCACAGCTTGCCATGTGAGAAAATCCGTTCCGATTTTGGAAGAGTTCAGAAGTAAACTGGGGTTATCCGAGACAAAGCACAATACAGACGATATGCTGTTCACATTGGAAACAGTCTCTTGTCTGGGCGCTTGTGGACTAGCACCGGTGTGTACGGTAAATGATAAAGTACATCCTGCTATGACACCGGAAAAAGCAAGAGATCTGATCTTACAGTTGAAGGAGGAAGCGGCAGATGAGAATTAATAACCGAGATGAATTGACCCTTATGCAGGGAAAATATAAGCAGTCCTTAGACAGCCAACGCAAACAGATCCTCATCTGTGCCGGAACCGGCTGTGTTGCAAGCGGTTCTCTGGATATTTATGCACGTCTAAAAGAGTTAATGGAAGAACGCCATATAGAATGCTCTTTGGTATTAGAGAAAGAACCACATGATACCGTAGGACTAAAAAAGAGCGGATGCCATGGATTTTGTGAGATGGGACCATTACTGCGCATCCAGCCTATGGGTTGGTTGTATATTAAAGTGCGCTTAGAAGATTGTGAAGAAATACTGGAGAAGAGTATCATCGGAGATGAGGTAGTGGATCATCTGGTATATCATGACCAGACCTTGAAGTCGTATCAGAAACAGGATGAGATCCCTTTCTATAAACAGCAGACGCGAGTAGCATTGGAGCACTGCGGACACATCAATGCAGAGTCTATCAAAGAATACATAGCGGTAGGCGGTTATAGTGCAGTTGCCAAGGCGCTATTTGATATGACACCGGAGCAGATCGTACAGGAAGTAACAGAAGCGTGTCTAAGGGGACGTGGTGGCGGTGGATTCCCGGCAGGTAAGAAGTGGGAACAGGTATTACGGCAAACAGAGACAGAAAAATATATTGTGTGTAATGGAGACGAAGGAGATCCGGGTGCATTTATGGATCGTTCTATGATGGAGGGGGAACCACATCGAGTCATAGAAGGCATGATGATAGCAGGTATCGCAACCGGAGCACATCAGGGTTATATCTATGTGCGGGCAGAATATCCACTTGCCGTTGTCAGATTGCAAACGGCGATAGATAAAGCCATGGCAAAAGGTCTGCTGGGCAAGAATATTTTGGGCTCAGGATTTGACTTTGAAATTACGATTAGTCAGGGAGCCGGAGCTTTTGTATGCGGAGAGGGTAGTGCGCTGACTTCTTCTATAGAAGGAAACCGTGGCATGCCACGTGTGAAACCGCCAAGAACAGTAGAAAAAGGTCTTTTTGAGAAACCGACCGTACTGAATAACGTGGAGACGTTTTGCAATGTACCGCCGATTATCAACAAAGGTGCTGAGTGGTATCGGACGATGGGACCTACCAATAATCATGGAACCAAAGCGTTTGCTTTAACCGGTAATGTATGTAATACCGGTTTGATAGAAGTCCCTATGGGCACTACGCTACGAGAAGTTATCTTTGATATCGGTGGTGGCGTAAAAGGAGGAAAGTTTAAAGCAGTTCAGATTGGAGGACCTTCCGGAGGTTGTTTGTGCATCAGTGCCACAGAGGATCATCTGGATATGAAATTAGACTTTGATTCTTTGAAAAAAGCAGGAGCAATGATAGGTTCCGGTGGATTGGTTGTGATGAATGATAAGAGCTGCATGGTTGAAGTGGCACGTTTCTTTATGAAGTTCACACAGAATGAATCTTGTGGTAAATGTGTTCCCTGCCGTGAAGGAACAAAACGTATGCTCGAGTTACTGACCGATATAACAGAAGGTCGAGGAACGATGGAACATATTGATATGCTGGAAGAATTGGCACAGACCATTTCAGATACCGCACTATGTGGACTTGGTAAGACAGCGGCATCGCCGGTTATCAGTACCTTAAAATATTTTAGAGACGAATATATCGCGCATGTGGTAGATAAAAAGTGCCCGGCAGGTCAATGCAAGGCACTGGTTCATTACGAGATTAATCCGGAAGTATGTAAAGGCTGTACCAAATGTGCCAGAATGTGTCCGGTAGGAGCGATTACAGGAACAGTGAAAGAACCGCATACGATAGATATCAATAAATGCATTAAGTGTGGAGCATGTAAAGCAGGCTGCCCTTTCAATGCCATCGAAGAGAGATAGGGGGAGATTAAGTATGTCAAAATATATGATAATAGATGGCATCCGTGCAGACTTTGACGAAGAGAAAAATATTCTTCAAGTAATACAGAAAGTTGGAATCCATGTTCCAACACTCTGTTATTATTCTGATTTGTCTATCTATGGAGCCTGCAGAATGTGTGTGGTAGAGGATGAACGGGGCGGTATCCTGGCATCTTGTTCTACTCCACCGAAAGATAAGATGAAGATTCGCACCAATACACCCAAATTACGTCATCATCGTAAGATGATTCTGGAATTATTACTGGCTACTCATTGCAGAGATTGTACAGTCTGCGAAAAGAACCAAAAATGTAGACTACAGCAATTGGCAGCCAGATTTGGACTGGATACCATACGTTTTAAGAATACCCATGATGATCAGATCATAGATGACTCTTCAGTTTCTATCGTAAGAGATCCGAGTAAATGCATTCTCTGCGGAGATTGTGTCAGGATGTGTAATGAGACACAACAGGTCGGAGCGATTGATTTTGCTTATAGAGGATCGGATATGGTCGTTACACCGGCATTTAACCGCAAGCTAGTAGATACGGATTGTGTTAATTGTGGACAATGTGCTGCAGTATGCCCTACGGCAGCGATTACCGTGAAAAGTAATGTGGATAAAGTATGGGAAGCTATCTATGATTCTAAGACGAGAGTCGTTGTACAGGTGGCACCTGCAGTCAGAGTAGCGTTGGGAGAAGTATTTGGACTGCCGGCCGGCAAGAATACCATAGGTAAGATATTTATGGCGATTCGGATGCTTGGCTTTGACGCAGTGTATGATACTTGTTTAGGTGCAGACTTGACGATTATGGAAGAAGCAGAGGAACTGGTGCATACGTTAGAAGAAAAAGATCGTCGTTACCCACTTTTCACCTCCTGCTGTCCGGCGTGGGTTCGATACGTAGAGACTAAGCATAAAGAACTGATGCCTTATGTATCTACCTGTAAGTCACCGATGGAGATGTTTGGTGCCGTCTTAAAAGAATACTATAAAGAGGCATCACAAGAGGAAGAGAAGACCACAGTATCTGTTGCGATTATGCCTTGTGCAGCTAAGAAGTTTGAAGCAGCCAGAGAAGAATTTAAACGCAATGGGGTTCCTGATGTGGATTATGTATTAACAACCAGTGAACTTGCCAAGATGATGAAAGAGAGCGGGATCCAGTTTAATGAGATAGAACCGGAAGCACCTGATATGCCATTTTCCATTTCTACCGGTGCGGGTGTCGTATTCGGTGTTACGGGTGGTGTAACAGAGGCGGCTTTACGTAAAATAGTAGCAGATAAAACTTCACAAACATTAAAAGATATCGAGTTTTCAGGTATTAGAGGTATGGATGGGATTAAAGTGGCTGAGATTCCATTAGGAGAGCGACTGGTTAGAATCGCAGTCGTTAGTGGTCTTGGAAATGCAGAGACTTTAATCGAACAGATTGAGAGTGGAGAAGAACACTTTGATTTTGTCGAGGTTATGGCATGCCCTTATGGCTGTATTGCAGGAGCCGGACAACCATTCAGCCATAAAGCAGAGAAAAAAGAGCGTATTGCAGGTCTTTATAAAGCAGACAAATCTTCTCTGGTTAAAAGAAGTGAAGAGAACCCGGTAGTGCATAATCTGTACCATGGTGGGATGCTTGAGACACGAGCACATGAGTTACTTCATGTACATTATAAAGAGTAATGAAGCTGCAAACAGTCTTGTGCTACACGATGAAAGAGCACCCAATCGATGCACTTATTCAGGAGCTGCATGCGCACCACATTGAGATACAGCAGATTCTGTGGCCATTCTCCGACTCCTTGCAGGCAGTGGAATTGAATCAATTAGAGAAAATAGATGGAATCCTCTGTATCGCAGAATCTGCAATCCTATGTAAACAACTAAAAGAAAAACAGATTCCGGTCATTGCACTTTTAGATACAAACTACGAACAGCAGGATTATGGCACTGTTCGTTATGCAGTTACGGATATGGATGCTGTGAATTATGAGTATCTCTTACAGGTGTATCAGCGTTATAAAGGTATCCCGTGGACGATTCTTACAACAAAACGTTGTATCATTAGAGAAATCGCCATTTCGGATGTTGCAGAACTCTATAGATTATATCAAGATGCATCTATCACTGAATATATGGAAGATCTGTATGAAATAACAAAAGAAACGGAATATACAAAACAATACATGGAACATATCTATGGATTCTATGAATATGGAATGTGGCTTGTGATTGAGAAGCAGTCCGGTACAATCATAGGACGTGCCGGAATTGAACAGTTTGAACTGGGGTATATGATTGGCAAAGCTTACCAGAGACAAGGATTTGCGTATGAAGTTTGCATGGCAATTATGCAATATGCAAGAGTCAAACTGGAACTGAACCATTTGGAGAGTATGATCAGACCGGAAAACAAGGCATCCATTGCACTGATTAGAAAGCTGGGATTTATGGAAGTAGGAGAATGGTGTGAACAAAACAAGCGCATGATTCATTATTGGATTGATTTGCAATAAATAAGGAGGTAATTAGTCATATGAAGAGCAGTATAATGACCGGAGATCAATACCGTAAGGCAAACAAAGCAATATTTCCAGTGATAGTGGTTATTCTTGGCTATATTATTTTGTCAACGGGAGCACAGTTTTTAAAGAGTGGGAAGCCGTTGGATGTTGCCGTGCAGACACTGACTGCGATGGTAGCACTTATAGTTTCAACAGGTTTTTTTATATTTAAAAAAGATACTAAAGTTTGTGCCACGGTATTTTTAACCTCAGCGGCTATTGTCTATTTTGTGATTATGCTGTTAGGCAAATCTTCTATGACCTATGCGTATGCTTTTCCGATTCTTATGATAGCGATTACCTATCTGAATACGAGATATCTGGTAGCCGGTAATCTGACGATTATCATTGGAAATATAATACTAACCACGCGCTTGATGAAGGCAGATTTGATTACGCAGGATGCGATTTTGATTCAGGGCATGATTGTTGTATTGATGATCTATACTTCTCTTGTAGTCACAAAACTATTGATACATTTCAATACTGAAAATATAGAGAAAATCGGTCAAGCGACGAACGACCAGACATTGATTCACAACAAGGTTATTACGATCAGCAGTGATCTGATGCGGCATTTTGAGGATTCCAAGAATACCATGGAATCTCTACAGGCGAGCATAAGTGCCAATTATACCTCCATCCAGGCCATTGCTACCAGTACACAAAACAGTGCAACTGCGATTCAGGGACAGGCACAGATGTGTTATACGATCCAGGAGAGTACAGATGAAGCTGAGAATAAAACGAAGCAGATGATGGCAGCTTCGGGCAGAGCGATACAGAATGTTGAGGAAGGCTCTGCAGTTGTGGAAGACCTTAAAGAGCAAGCTTTAAATGTAGAAACAGCCAGCAAAGTAACAGCAGATGCGACTACACAGCTGACGACCAGAATCGATGCAGTGAAGAGCATTGCGGGATCGATTCTTAGTATTTCCAGCCAGACGAATCTTTTGGCTTTAAATGCATCGATTGAAGCAGCAAGGGCAGGAGAGGCAGGCAAAGGATTTGCAGTGGTGGCAGATGAAATCCGTAAGTTGTCTGAGCAGACCAAAGAAGCTACCAATCAGATTACAGATATTATCAGTGAACTTATTAAAGATGTGCAAAGAGCTGTGGACAGCATTGAGCATTCCAATGCTTCGGTTACCAAACAGAACGAGATGATTACAACAACAAAAGCTAAATTTGATATTATCAGTACAGAAGTGCGAGACTTAACCGATGTTATTAATGGTATGGATTTGACGATTAAGGGGATTCTAAATGCTACAGAGACTATTGCAGAGAGCGTTATGCAGCTCTCTCAGGATAGTGAAGACGTAACCATCTCTTCCAAAGAGGGAGTTAAGATTTCGGAAGAAGCAGTACAGGAAATGGCAGAATTTGTTAAATCACTGGATAGCATCTATACCTTGACACAAGAATTGACAGACTCAGTACATTAACTAATATTGTTGATGAAAAATGCCGATACTACAGACAGAGATTTTTTGTCATGTTTGAAGGAAGGAATCATTTATGGGTACACAGGATACACCTATTTTATGGGTAGAACCGGTATGGAAAGAGATGATATGGGGCGGTGAACGTTTAAGGACGGAGTTCCATTATGAGATACCAAGTGATCATACAGGGGAATGTTGGGCGATTAGTGCACGTTCTAATGGTGATTGCAAGATTACAGGAGGCATTTATGACGGCAGTACCTTAACGCAACTGTGGACAGAAGCTCCACAGTTGTTTGGTTATTTGCCCTATGAGCAATTTCCATTGTTGGTTAAGATTTTGGATGCCAAGGAGGATCTTAGTATCCAAGTACACCCGGATGATTTTTATGCGAAGCAGCATGAAGGAGGCCCTTTTGGTAAGTCAGAATGCTGGTATATCTTGGATTGTGAAGAGGGCGCAGAACTGGTCGTAGGTCATCATGCCACATCACAGGAAGAATTGTATACCATGGTAATGGAGAGCAGATGGACAGACTTATTACGTAGTGTTCCGATTAAAAAAGGTGATTTCATACAGATAGATTCCGGCACGATTCATACGATTAAGGGTGGTATCATGATATTTGAGATTCAGCAGAATTGTGATGTTACCTATCGCCTATATGATTATAACAGGTATAGCAATGGAGAATTGAGAGAACTTCATGTGAAAGAGAGCTTAGATGTGATGACGGTACCATCGAAACCCATCGAAGATGTGTTGCGGCCGGCAGCACAGCTTCCAAGCAATCGTATGAATCGCTTGATTACATCCAAGTATTATACTGTTTGGAAGATTGAAGTGACGGATTCTGTTATCTTACAACAGGAATATCCGTTCCTCATTTGTAGCGTGATAGAAGGCGAAGGCAGTATTGATGGACAGAAGATTATAAAAGGAAGACATTTTATTTTGCCCTTTCGATATGGTTCTTTTGAACTTCATGGAAAGATGCAACTGATTATGTCAACTATAGAGTTTGACATGTGCCATACTCAGTGAAATAGAATTAGGGTTTACGGAAAGGGATAGTGACTAACGTGCTGGCAGAACAATATCAAAATATGCTGACAGAGAAATCAGCAATCAGAGAACTATTTGATTATGCAAGAAAGCGTGGAACAGAGATAGGCTATGATAATGTATTTGATTATAGCCTTGGCAATCCATCGGTTCCACCACCATCGAAGTTTACGGAGAAGATGATAGAGCTGCTCATGGACAGCAGTCCAATGACTCTTCATGGATATAGTCAGACTTTAGGCATTCCGATCGTATTAGAGACGATTGCGGATTCTTTACAAAGACGTTTTGGATTACCTTATACAGCACAGCATATTTTTATGACCACAGGAGCAGCGGGTGCGATTGCACATGCCCTGAGGGCAGTTACACAAAAAGGGGATGAGGTACTTACCTTTGCACCTTATTTTTCAGAATATCAGCCTTATGTAAACTTAACGGGTGCCAGGTTACGAGTGGTGCCGGCACAGACAAAGGATTTCCAGATTCATTTTGATGCTTTGGATTCTATGATTACAGATAAAACAAAGGCGATTCTGATTAATACACCGAATAATCCATCGGGTATTGTCTACTCAACAGAGACGATTCAGAGATTGGCGTCGCTCCTTACACGCAAATCCGAACAATTAGGACATGACATTTATCTGATCTCAGATGAACCATATCGTGAAATTGTATTTGAAGGTGTGGATGCACCTTATCTATCTCGATATTATGCCAATACATTATCTTGCTATTCGTATAGCAAATCACTATCGATTCCGGGGGAACGCATCGGTTATATCGCAGCCAATCCGGCTTGTCAGGATGCGTTGACGATTATCGCCATGTGTGGACAGATATCAAGAGGAATCGGGCATAATTGTCCACCATCGCTGATTCAACTGGCAGTTGCCGGCGTAGTAGATCAGACATCAGACCTATCGGTATATGAGAGAAACAGCAATATCTTATACGAAGAATTGGTGAACCTAGGCTTTACCTGTGTAAAACCGGGGGGAACTTTTTATATCTTTCCGAAGGCATTAGAAGAAGATGCTGTGATATTCTGCGAAAAGGCGAAGAAGTATGATCTCATACTGGTGCCGGGAGATGGATTTGGATGTCCCGGTTATTTTAGAATGGCATATTGCATGAATACAGAGAAAGTGACACGTTCTTTAGCAGCACTTCGCCGTTTTGTGCAACAGGAATATTATAAATAAGTATTACATAAAGGAGTAAATAGTATGTTTGAGATCATAAAAGCAGTTCTTTTTGGTATCGTAGAAGGCATCACAGAATGGCTTCCTATCAGCAGTACAGGACATATGATATTGTTAAATGAATTTGTGCAATTAGATGTATCCAAAGAGTTCTGGGATATGTTTTTAGTGGTGGTACAGCTAGGTGCTATTATGGCGGTAGTTTTAATATTTTGGAAAAAATTATGGCCGTTTAGTACAAAAGAAAAATATTATATAAAGAAAGACACGTTTACCATGTGGTTTAAAGTACTGGTTGCCTGTATTCCGGCGGCACTGATTGGCATCTTATTTGATGATATCTTAGATGCTCTATTTTACAATTATTGGACAGTATCGATTGCCTTGATTGTATTTGGACTTGCATTTATTGTGATTGAGAATAGAAATCGAGGGAAACAGCCTCATATCAATACGATTGCTGAGATTACTTATCAGACTGCCATCTGGATCGGAGTTTTTCAGCTGATTGCGGCAGTATTTCCGGGGACATCCCGCTCAGGTGCCACGATTGTGGGAGCTTTGATGATTGGAGTATCCAGAACGGTTGCGGCGGAATTTACATTCTTTTTGGCAGTGCCGGTTATGTTTGGAGCCAGTTTGCTGAAGCTTCTTAAATTTGGATTTGCATTTACCACCCCCGAACTGATTATCCTGTTGGTAGGCATGGTATCGGCATTTATAGTTTCTATTCTTGTGATTCGGTTTTTGATGAATTATATCAAAAAACATGACTTCAAGGTGTTTGGATGGTATCGTATTGTGTTGGGTATCTTAGTATTGGGGTATTTTGCACTGCGATAAGCAGTAAGCATTAGGTTGATATAGATAATTTGCAAAAATCACTCTTTCATAAAGGGTGATTTTTTTGTGAGTTTACACAGACCTTACATATTCTGTACGTAACTATGCTATTACGAATCTCTTGAATGAGGTATCTTATTCTTGTAAACAAAAGAACAAAAAAAGAATAAGAAAAAGAAAGAGAAAAAGAGGAGAACAAGATGAAAAAGAAAATGATAAGCATAGTAACAGCAGCAATGCTGGCGACATGCGGTTTGGTGGGATGCCAAAGCACAGCAAGCACGACAACAGGTACAGCCACAGAGAGCATGGCAAGTACAGAAAGCGCAGCAGCAAGCACGACCGTAGCAGCAAGCACGACCGCAGCTTCTGCCGAGACAACGATATCCGGTACGATTACGATGGCAGGTTCCACGTCAATGGAAAAATTTGCCACGGCACTTTCGGAGAGCATGATGGAACAATATCCTGACATTACAGTAACCGCAGAGTATACGGGTTCTTCAGCAGGAATAGAAGCTGTTACTGCTGGAAGCGTAGACATCGGTAATTCCTCAAGAAGTCTAAAAGATTCTGAAAAAGAAGCCGGAATTGTTGAGAATATTGTTGCGATAGATGGGATTGCGGTTGTAGTTGATCCGGCTAACACTGTAAAGGGATTGAGTAAAGAACAATTAAGTGGTATCTATACCGGTAAGATTAAGAACTGGAGTGAAGTAGGGGGAACGGATGCACCTATTGTTGTAGTAGGAAGAGAAGCGGGATCAGGTACCAGAGGAGCTTTTGAAGAGATCCTTGAAGTGGCGGATGCATGTGCCTATGCCAATGAGTTGGATAGTACAGGTGCTGTTATGGCAAAAGTAGCTTCTACACCGGGAGCGATTGGATATGTATCACTGGACGTAGTAGATGATACAGTAGTGGCAATTGCGATAGAAGAGATCGAACCAAGAGTAGAGAATATTAAGGGCGGTAGTTATCTGCTAAGCAGACCGTTTGTCATGGCAACCAGGGGAGAGATTACAGAGCAAAGTGAAGCAGTACAGGCAATGTTTGCTTATTTATCAACACAAGAAGGCAAAACACTCATTCAAGAGGTTGGGCTGATCACAGTAGATTAGGATCCTAATGAAAACTAAAATCCTAATGAAATCTAAGATAATATGCGATGTTAGAAAGAGTAAGGTTATCAACATGGCTAAAAACAATCAGATAGAACAGAAACATTCAATTATTGGAAGCCATAGAACACAATCAGGCATAGAAAGAACGGCACAGGTGGTGTTTACCATCTGCGCGTTTTTTGCGGTATTGGCCGTTGCTTCCATTACGATATATATGATTATGAATGGCATACCTGCACTGACTAAAGTAGGAGTACGCGAGATATTATTTGGTACGGTATGGAAACCAACCGCAGCAGACCCCTCTTTTGGTATTCTCTATGTCATATTAACTTCCATCATAGGCACTTTTTTGGCGATCCTCATAGGAGTCCCGATCGGTGTGCTGACAGCAGTATTTTTAGCAGAAGTAGCGCCCAAGCAGCTTGCCAATATTGTGAAACCGGCAGTTGAATTGCTGGCAGGGATCCCTTCTGTTATCTATGGACTATTAGGTATTTTGATTTTAAATCCGGTGATGTATCGGATTGAAGTAGCTGTATTCAAAGGCTCTACAACACATCAATTTACGGGAGGAGCCAATCTGATATCGGCAGTCATTGTTTTAGCGATTATGATTCTGCCAACCGTTATCAATATCAGTGAATCTGCGATTAAAGCAGTGCCGGCACACCTTAAATCCGCTTCATTGGCATTAGGTGCTTCTAAGATCCAAACTATTTTCAAGGTAATATTGCCGGCTGCAAAATCGGGTATTGCTACTGCAACAGTCCTTGGCGTTGGCAGAGCGATTGGGGAAGCGATGGCGATTAGTCTGGTATCGGGCAGTTCTGTTAATATACCACTTCCTTTTCATTCAGTCCGATTCTTAACGACTGCCATTGTCAGCGAGATGGGTTATGCCAGTGACACGCATAGACAAGTGCTCTTTACGATTGGCTTGGTACTGTTTTTCTTTATTATGCTGATTAATCTGACACTGACTGTTGTATTGAAGAAGGGAGATAAAATAAATGCCAAATAGCATAAGCCGAAAACAAGTAAAACGATCAGATATTATGATTACCGCAGTTATCTATATGGGGGCAGCTATTTCTCTACTTTTATTCATTGGAATCGTTGGATATGTGTGTATGAAAGGGATTCGTAATATCAATTGGCAATTCTTGACAACGCAGCCAAGCAGCCGTCATCAAACATTTGGAATCGCAGGTAATATCGTAAATACCTTATACATCGTGGCATTAACTCTTTTGATAGCCACTCCGATAGGAGTGGGTTCAGCGATTTATCTTAATGAATATGCGAAACCGGGTAAGATTGTTCGCCTGATTGAGTTTACAACGGAAATCCTGGCAGGGATCCCTTCCATTATTTTCGGATTGTTTGGAATGGTGTTTTTTGGCACAGCGATCGGATTAGGATATTCGATCTTAACAGGAGCCTTGACCTTGACCCTTATGGTATTACCACTCATTACGAGAAATACACAAGAAGCATTAAAGACAGTGCCTCCTTCTTATCGCAGTGGAGCACTTGGCATGGGGGCAACAAAATGGTATATGATTCGAACGATTTTACTGCCTTCTGCCATGCCGGGCATCATTACAGGCATTATTCTATCTATTGGAAGAATCGTAGGAGAATCAGCAGCACTGCTTTTCACAGCAGGCAGCGGTTATCTACTGCCCAAAAGTGCAATGGGGTATTTGGATAAGATCCTGGAATCGGGTGGCAGCTTAACGATTCAATTATACCTGTGTATGTCAAAAGCACAATATAAGGAAGCGTTTGCGATTGCCTTTGTCTTGTTAGTGATTGTATTTATGATGAACCTATTGGCAAAATTTTTAGCCGGAAAATTTAATGTAAACCGAAAAGAATAGGAAAAGGGAAAACCAATGGATAACAATAAGATCGTGACACATAAATTAAATCTACATTATGGAACGAATCATGCGTTAAAGGATATTAATATTGCGATTAAAAGCGACACTATTACGGCATTAATAGGACCAAGCGGATGCGGTAAATCAACATTTCTCAAAACGATTAACAGAATGAATGATTTGATAGAAGGAATACAGATAGAAGGACAGGTCCTGGTTGATAATGAAGATGTTTATCAGCCCAAGGTCGATACTACACTTCTGCGTAAGAAGGTGGGTATGGTCTTTCAACAACCCAATCCTTTTCCGATGAGCGTCTATGATAATGTAGCATATGGACCAAGAATCCACGGAATGAAATCTAAGGCTAAATTAGATGAAATCGTTGAAAACAGCCTAAAAGGGGCTGTGATCTTTGATGAAGTTAAAGATAGACTGCATAAATCAGCACTGGGATTATCCGGTGGGCAGCAGCAAAGATTATGTATTGCAAGGGCATTGGCAGTGGAGCCTGAGATTTTGCTGATGGATGAACCCACTTCTGCGCTGGATCCTATTTCTACCTTAAAGATAGAGGATCTGATGGAAGATTTAAAGAGTAAATATACCGTGGTGGTCGTGACTCACAACATGCAGCAGGCGGCAAGAGTTTCGGATTATACAGCTTTTTTTCTAAATGGAGAGATTGTAGAATTTGATATTACCGATCGTATTTTCACAGGACCTTCTAATAAGAAAACGGAAGACTATATTACAGGCCGCTTTGGATAACAAGGAAGATGCAATAGTAAATAAGGAGAGCATATGACGACGAGAGTTCATTATGAACAAGAATTAGAAAAATTAAGACAAAGTTTAACCAATATGAGCCAAAGTGTAGAAGAATCCATCGACAAATTATTTGAAGCAGTCGATAAGATGGAGGATGGTATTGCCGAAGAGATTACCAGACAGGATAGAAATGTGAATGATATGGAACGCAGTATCGAGGCACAATGTCTTTCACTTATTACAAGACAGCAGCCGATTGCCGGAGATTTACGTTTGGTTTCTTCTGCACTGAAGGTGGTAACAGACCTTGAAAGAATCGGAGATCATGCGGTGGATATCGCAGAACTGATTCTGCGAAACAGGGAAGAAAATTTTCTGTCCTATAGCACCCATATTACCCCGATGATAGATGCATCCAAACAGATGCTGCATGATGCCATCGAAGCTTTCTCCGGTCGCAATATCGATTTGGCACAGCAAGTGATCGAAGGCGATGACGTAGTGGATGAATTGTTTAATAAAATCAAGAATGATATTATCGTCTTATTACGACAAAACCATCAGAATCCGGATACTTGTATAGACCTTATGATGATGGCAAAATACCTTGAAAAAATAGGGGATCATGCAGTTACTATTGCAGAGTGGGAACTTTTTCGAGAAACCGGTATTATCCAAAATGTAAGATTGTTATAAGATTTTACATAAATTTTACATTATACTACAGCTATTTTTGCATTTCCTTGTTACAATGGGTAAGGAACAAGAAGATGTAATCAGAGTGTGGAGGATAAACAATTGACCCAAGACGATTTGGAGATGATATTTCATTTTATTGGAGGCCTTGGCCTATTCCTGTATGGAATGCATATTATGGCAGATGGTTTACAAAAATCAGCCGGTGGCAAGCTTAAACAGCTTATGGCATTCTTAACGAAGAATAGGTTTGTAGCAGTAGCAGTAGGTGCGGCAGTTACCGCAATTATACAGAGTAGTTCGGCTACTACGGTTATGGTAGTAGGATTTGTCAATGCAGGTATGATGACCTTAACACAAGCAGTTGGTGTGATTATGGGTGCCAATATCGGTACTACGGTAACGGCATGGCTGGTGTCGATGAGCGATTGGGGAAGTCTGTTTCAGCCATCCTTTTTTGCACCGGTAGTGGTAGGGATAGGTGCATTTTTCATTTTATTTAGTAAAAAAGAGAATAAGAAAAAAATCGGGGAGATTTTGGTTGGCTTTGGTATTTTGTTTATTGGACTTACTTTTATGTCGGATTCCATCAAACCTTATCAGGATGCACAGATTTTCCAGGATGCATTCCGTATCTTAGGACAGAATCCGGTTCTGGCTGTGATGGTAGGAGCCGGTGTTACAGCCATTATACAGAGTTCCTCCGCTTCGGTTGGTATCTTGCAGATGCTGGCATTGAATGGAGTCGTTAATTGGAAATCAGCAGTATTTATTACCTTAGGACAGAATATCGGTACCTGTGTGACGGCACTTATCTCCAGTGCAGGAACCGGACGCAATGCAAAGCGTGCTTCTATAATACATCTATTATTTAATACGATAGGAGCTATCTTCTTTGGTATCATTATGTATGTGCTGTTCCTGTTTAATACACAGTGGGCAAGTGCTCATATATCAACGGTGCAGATCTCTATCTTCCATACGGTATTCAATATCCTGAATACGATATGTCTCTTCCCATTTGCCAATCAATTAGTGAAGCTATCAGGTGTTCTTGTGGGTAAAGAAGCAGAAGAGGAAGTTACCGTCGATATCGCAACGGAAGCGGAACGTCGTTTGGATCGCAGACTCTTAACCAATCCTTCTTTTGCCATTCAAAATGCCACCAAGGAAGTGTCCTATATGGGTGAAGTTGCACTGCGGACAGCACAACTGGCGGTTGAAGCAGTGCAATCTGCGGATAAAGATATGGCACAGGAAGTCTTTAAGATGGAATCCAGTATCAACCAATTGGAAAAGATATTAACGACTTTTTTAGTCGAGGTAGAGAATCTGTCTTTGACAGAAGCACAGCATCTGGTTGTAAAGAACCTGTTCTACACGATTAGTGATATGGAACGTATCGGTGATCATTGTGAGAATATTGCAGAACTGGCAGAAGTTCGAAGACGGGACAAGTTATCCTTCTCTAAACGAGGTGTTACAGATCTGGAAGAGATCTCAACACAAGCACTGTATGCATTGGAATGGGCGGTAACCGCAAGACGGGAAGCTAACCGAGAAGCAGGGCAGAAGGTAGAAGAATATGAGAATAATGTAGATAAGCTGGAAGAAGAGATGCGTGAAAAACACATAGGCAGATTATCCAAAGGTAAATGTGAACCGGAAAGCGGAGTCGTATTCTTAGATATTCTCAGTAATTTAGAGAGAATCTCAGATCATGCGTCCAATATAGCTGAATATGTGATGACGGAACAATAGAAAGGGCAGAACGCATGCAACATATATTTGTAATCGAAGACGATGAGAATATATGCAATCTGATTACGATTGCATTGGAAGGATATGGATATCGGGTTACTTCTTATGAAGCAGCGGAACCGGCATTGGAATCTATAGAGACGGAGAAACCGGATTTAGCCATTTTTGATTTGATGCTTCCGGGGATGGACGGCTTAGAGGCGATTGCCTATCTAAGGAGACAGAAAAGCACCCATGCTATGCCACTGATGATATTAACGGCAAGAGATAAAGAATACGATAAGGTGATAGGCTTGGACGGTGGGGCAGACGATTATCTAACCAAACCGTTCAGCGTATTAGAATTAGCAGCCAGGATTCGTTCCTTGTTGCGACGAACAGACACGGGTGTCACAAACGGAGAGCAGGATAGTGTTACCTTTGATTCGTTGTATGTCAATCTGGCAACCAGAGAAGTATTTGTACAGGATGTTCCGGTGACTCTTACCTATAAAGAATATGAATTGCTGTGCTATCTGATTGAGAATAGAAGCAGAGTGGTAGGACGAGAAGAATTATTAAATAAACTCTGGGATTATAATACAGAGATTGAAACGAGAACACTTGATATTCATATTCGAACCTTAAGACAGAAACTAGGAGAAACAGGTAATCAGTATATTCAGACGGTTCGAAGAGTTGGATATCGTTTTATTGGTTAGAATGGAGATTTTGCATGAGACGTGCCTTATTATTTCGATTCTTTGGTGTGCTGCTATTAGCATTGGCTATTAGCAGCGCTATTTCTTACTATTTCATTGGCAATCATATGCTGGACAATAATATTTCCAATATGCAAAACACGATACATGTAGTGGACTATTCTTTGGATTATGGAGAGGATATTCAGGAGGAGTTAATCAAGCTCCATGCATCTTCACCCGATCAGTCTCTTCGTATTAGTGTGATTGGTATCGATGGAACGGTATATGCTGATACCGAAACTACGCAGATTCAACAAATGGAGAATCATGCGGATAGACAAGAGATTAAAGATGCGATTGCTCATGGACAAGGCTATGCCAACCGCTATTCCGACACGCTGCAAAAGAACATGCTATATGTGGCATGCGTGTCACAAAAAGGGGACTATATGATTCGCCTGGCGATTCCCTATGCCGGTATTTTGGATTACCTGGTGGCTATTTTTCCCATGATGTTAGTTGGTATTGGGATTGCATTCATTATTTCAGTGATTTTAACGTTTCGTTTTACCGATACCATCACAAAACCGCTGCGCGAGATATCTACGGAACTGGGAAAAGTCAATTATAATGAACCCAATTTTCATCACCGGCACTATCAATATGAGGAGCTCAATATTATATCCAATACAACGGCACATTTGACTGACGAAATAGGGGCACATATACAACAGATAGAGTTTGAAAAAAGAGTACGGCAGGAATTCTTTTCTAATGCATCCCATGAATTAAAAACACCGATTACATCCGTAAGAGGATATGCGGAACTTCTCAGTCAGGGATTTGTACAGGATGAAAAAACGAAGCAGGATTTTATGATACGTATTTTAAAAGAGATGGATCATATGACTAGCTTAATTGATGATATTCTGATGATATCCAGATTAGAAACCAAGGAAGCAGAGGTAACGCTGTCCATGGTTCGGATGTCTCCGCTGCTAGATGAGATATTTGAATCTTTGGAACCGATTGCAACCGCATATCAGGTTACGCTTTGCCGAGAATGTGAACCGATCATCATAGAAGCCAGTATGCAGCAGATACAAGAGCTGATTACCAATCTGGTCAATAATGGGATTAAGTATAATCATGCAGGTGGAAGTGTTACCGTCCGCATTATAAGGCAAATGCAAAATATGGTCATTGAGGTGCAGGATACCGGTATGGGCATCTCCGAAGAAGAGAAAGATAGGATCTTTGAACGCTTCTATCGTGTCGATAAAGGCAGGAGCAAGAAGATGGGTGGAACAGGTCTGGGGTTGTCCATTGTGAAACATATTGTAGAATATTATAATGGAACAATAGAGCTGATCAGTACCCCGGGAGAAGGAAGTATTTTTTTAGTTACCTTACCCGTTTTGGGAGAAAAATAATCGAACTCTGCGAAGACTAAAAATGAAAAAACAAAGAAGAGGTTGACAATTAAGTGGAGAAGAGCTACACTTTCCACATATCTCATAGCTATTTAGACTGAAAGAGATTTCTAATATACTACATAAAAGTAATGATAACAAGATAAGTAACACCGTGTGAAAGGAGTAAATCTTATGAAAGATTACAAATCAAAAGTAACTGTAAAACCAACGGCAACTCCGGCTGCAAAGCCTGTAGCTAAGCCTGTTGTACAACCTGTGGCAACAACAGCACCAGTTGTGACATCGGCAGTAGAGGTAAAAGCAGCAGCTCCGGCTCCCGAAGCAGAAGCTGTTAAAAAAGTAGCACCTGTAAAAAAAGCAACACCTGCTAAAAAAGAGAAAACAATTAAAAAACCAGAGTCTACAAAAAAAGCCGCTCCGGCAAAAACCGCAGCTCCGGCAAAAACCGCAGCTCTCAAAAAACCGGCAGCTATTAAAGAAAGCATCAGTATAGAATATGCAACGAAGAGCTATTCCGATGAAGCTCTTGTTAAGATTGCAAAAGATGTATGGAAATATGACTTAAAGAATAAACTCTATGATTTGAAATCGGTTGAACTTTATGTAAAACCGGAAGAAAACAAAGTATATTATGTTATGAACGGAACCGCAATCGGCAGCTTTGACATTTAATAGCTAAATGACGCTATCTAAGATTCAGCCCTCATCGTTACAGCAATGATGAGGGCTGAATCTTTATGCTTATTTTATAATTTAATTTGCATAATAGTGTTGACAACGAGTTAAGAGAGTGATAATTTAGGTAAAGAAGATGTTAGCACTCACATCAACAGAGTGCTAATAACAAAAGGATGTGATAGGATGCAATTGGATGATAGGAAAATGAGGATACTGCAAGCCATCATTCGCAATTATCTGGAAACAGGGGAACCTGTTGGCTCACGTACTATTTCCAAATTCACAGACTTGAATCTTAGCTCTGCAACGATTCGCAATGAGATGTCTGATTTGGAAGAGCTTGGTTATATCGTTCAGCCACATACATCGGCGGGAAGGATTCCATCGGATAAGGGGTATCGTCTTTATGTAGATGCTATGATGGAAGAAAAAGAACGTCAGGTAGAGGAGAAGAACGATCTGCTCTTACAGAAAGAGGATAAACTGGAGCGCCAGCTTCAACAGGTCGCGAAAGTGCTTGCTGCCAATACCGAGTATGCAACTATGATTTCAGCACCGAGATATCAGAAGAATAAGTTAAAGTTTATACAACTATCTCGCGTAGATGAACATCAGATGGTGGCAGTGATTGTGGTAGAAGGTAATATTATTAAGAATAATATGTTGCAGGTAACGCAAGCTTTGGATGACGAGACGATATTAAAATTAAATATCTTATTGAATACACATTTGAATGGTCTCTCTATTGATGAGATTAACCTTGGTATGATATCTGCTTTGAAACAAAAGGCAGGGATTCACAGTGATATCGTTAGTAATGTGTTGGATGCTGTGGCAGAATCGATTCGAACAGAAGAAGATCTGGAGATCTACACCAGTGGCGTCAATAATATATTCAAATATCCGGAATTAAGCGATCATACAAGAGCGAGTGAATTTATTAATACCTTAGAAGAGAAACAACAGCTTGCAGAATTGCTGCATGAGACTTTCGGGACAGAAGAAAATACAGGTATTCAGGTCTATATAGGCGATGAAACACCGATTCAGACCATGAAAGACTGCAGTGTGGTAACAGCAACCTACGAATTAGAAGAAGGTATGCGAGGAACGATAGGGATTATCGGCCCTAAACGGATGGATTATGAGAAGGTTATCAGTACACTTAAGCTATTAAGGAATCAATTAGATGTGTTGTATAAGAAGACCTAATCGAATAGGCAGAGCAAGAAACAGAAGAATAAACAGAAGGAAGGAGCTTGAAGGAGATTGCAGGAAAATAAAGATATGGAAAATGTTACTATAGAGGAAACAGAAACAGAAACAAAAGAAGAAAACGATATTGAAATAGAGGAACCCGAAGCAGAAGAACAGATATCTGAAGAGGAAAAATCCAAGGAACAGCCTAACGAAGAGAATACTCAGGACACAAAGGGCTTTAGAAAAAAACAAAAACCAGACAAGAAACAAGATAAATTAAAGGAAAAAATCGAAGAACTGGAAGATAAGACCAAACGCCAAATGGCAGAATTTGATAATTTCCGAAAACGAAGCGAAAAAGAAAAATCGCAGATGTTTGAATTGGGTGCCAAAAGTGTAATCGAGAAGATTCTGCCGGTGGTAGATAACTTCGAGAGAGGCTTGGAAGCGATTCCGGAAGCAGACAGAGGGAATCCGTTTGAAGAAGGCATGAGTAAGATATACAAACAGATGATGACAGAATTAGATAGTATTGGTGTAAAACCAATAGAAGCTATCGGAACAGAGTTTAATCCTGATTTCCACAATGCAGTGATGCAGGTAGAGAGTGAAGAATACGAAACAGGGATTGTGGCACAGGAACTACAAAAAGGGTATCTGTATCGTGACAGTGTAGTGAGACATAGCATGGTTGCGGTCGTACAATAGTATTTATAGTTATAACAACAATTACAACAAATATTCATACAGCCAAAATAGGAGGAGACAGATATGAGTAAGATTATTGGTATCGATTTAGGAACAACAAATAGTTGTGTAGCGGTTATGGAAGGTGGAAAACCTACTGTAATTGCCAATACAGAAGGAGCAAGAACAACACCATCCGTAGTAGCATTTACAAAGACAGGAGAAAGATTAGTCGGAGAACCTGCAAAACGTCAGGCAGTTACCAACGCAGAGAAGACCATATCCTCTATTAAGAGAGAGATGGGAACCGATCACAAAAAAGCGATTGAGGATAAAAAATATTCTCCACAAGAGATATCAGCCATGATTCTTCAGAAGATGAAGACAGATGCAGAGAGCTACTTAGGTGAAAAAGTAACAGACGCTGTTATTACTGTTCCGGCTTATTTCAATGATGCACAAAGACAGGCAACCAAAGATGCAGGTAAGATCGCAGGACTGGATGTAAAACGTATTATTAATGAACCAACCGCTGCGGCACTGGCTTACGGACTTGATAATGAGCATGAACAAAAGATTATGGTATATGATCTTGGCGGTGGTACTTTTGATGTATCTATTATTGAGATCGGTGATGGTGTTATCGAAGTATTGTCTACCAGTGGTGATAACAAACTCGGTGGCGATGATTTTGACCAAAAGATCACTGATTATATGTTAGCGGAATTTAAGAAAAATGAAGGCGTGGATTTATCGAAAGATAAGATGGCCATTCAGAGATTAAAAGAAGCAGCAGAGAAAGCAAAGAAAGAGTTATCTTCTGCAACTACAACGAATATCAACCTTCCATTCATTACAGCAACAGCAGAAGGCCCTAAGCATTTTGATATGAACTTAACGAGAGCTAAATTTGATGAATTAACCCATGATTTAGTAGAAAGAACAGCAGCTCCGGTTCAAAATGCATTAAAAGATGCCGGCTTATCAGCCAGTGAATTAGGTCAGGTTTTACTGGTAGGTGGTTCAACACGTGTTCCGGCAGTACAGGAAAAAGTAAAACAATTAACAGGAAAAGAGCCGAGTAAGGCATTAAATCCTGATGAATGTGTAGCACTGGGTGCTTCTATTCAAGGTGGTAAATTAGCAGGAGATGCCGGCGCAGGTGAAATCTTATTATTGGATGTTACACCGTTGTCTTTATCAATCGAGACTATGGGTGGTGTTGCAACTCGTCTGATCGAACGTAACACAACGATCCCGACGAAGAAGAGCCAGACCTTCTCTACAGCAGCCGATAATCAGACTGCAGTTGATATTAACGTCGTACAAGGCGAGAGACAATTTGCCAAAGACAATAAATCACTCGGACAATTCAGACTGGATGGTATTCCACCGGCAAGAAGAGGCGTTCCACAAGTAGAAGTAACCTTTGATATTGATGCCAATGGTATCGTTAATGTAACAGCAAAAGATATGGGAACAGGCAAAGAACAACACATCACGATTACAGCAGGTTCCAACATGTCAGATGATGATATTGACAAAGCAGTGAAAGACGCAGCAGAGTTTGAGACACAGGATAAGAAACGAAAAGAAGCAATCGATACAAGAAATGATGCTGATTCTTTCATCTTCCAGACAGAGAAAGCATTGTCAGAAGTCGGAGATAAGATTGATGCCGGAGCAAAAGCTTCTTTAGAGACAGAACTGGCATCTTTGAAAGAATTATTAGAGAAAACGAAAGATGCTGAACTGACAGAAGATCAAGTCCTCGAAGTAAAAGCAGCACAGGAAAAATTAATGACCAGTGCACAGGAATTGTTTGCCAAGATGTATGAGCAATCAGGTGCAGCAGGTGCCGGCCCTGATATGAGCGGCATGGGTTCTGAGGCAGGAGCCGCAGAAGCAGATGCGAATCCGGCAGATGATGTTGTTGACGGAGATTATAGAGAAGTATAATCACATACAGGAAAAGGAATAAAAAATGGCTGAGCAAAAAAGAGATTATTATGAAGTTCTGGGAATAGACAAGAACGCTGATGAAGCCGCAATGAAAAAAGCGTATAGAGTGTTGGCTAAAAAATATCATCCGGATATGAATCCGGGTGATAAAGAGGCTGAGAAGAAATTCAAAGAAGCTTCAGAGGCCTATGCCATTTTGAGCGATCCTGAGAAAAAGCGTCAATATGACCAATTTGGGCATGCTGCTTTTGAAGGCGGTGGTGGTGGAGCCGGTGGCTTTGGCGGTTTTGACTTCAATGGAGCTGATTTCGGAGACATCTTTGGAGATATCTTTGGAGATATCTTTGATGGTGGACGCAGCTCGGGAAGAAGGGCAAATAATGGGCCGTCCAAGGGTGCTAATCTGAGAACAAGTATACACATTACTTTTCAAGAGGCAGCGTTTGGTGTTGATAAAGACATTGAACTTACCTTAAAAGATGAATGTGGTTCTTGTCATGGAAGCGGTGCCAAGGCGGGAACGAACCCTGAGACCTGTTCAAAATGTGGCGGCAAAGGGCAGGTGGTATTTACACAGCAATCATTCTTTGGAACTGTGCGTAATGTACAGACTTGTCCGGACTGTGGTGGCAGTGGTAAGGTTGTAAAAGAAAAATGTCCGGATTGTCATGGTAGTGGTTATATTGCCAATAAAAAGATTATCAAGGTATCCATTCCGGCAGGTATTGATAATGGTCAGAGTGTCAGAATCAGAGAAAAAGGAGAACCCGGTGCCAACAGAGGACCAAGAGGCGATCTTTTGGTAGAAGTAGTGGTACAGCGACATCCTATTTTTCAGCGTCAGGATACCAATATCTTCTCTACGGTTCCGGTGTCCTTTGCTGTAGCGACTATGGGTGGTGAGATATTGATAGACACCATAGATGGCAGAGTTATCTATGATGTGAAACCGGGCACGCAGACAGATACCAAAGTACGTTTAAAAGGAAAAGGCATACCATCTCTGCGTAATAAAGAGATACGAGGAGACCAATATGTTACTCTGGTCGTACAGGTTCCGGATAAAATATCACCGGAGGCCAAAGAATTACTACAGCAATTTGATGCATTGACGGGTGATAGCCTAAATGCAGCAAAGCAAGCCAGTGCGGATGCAAATGAAGCACATGATAAGAAAAAGAAGGGCTTTTGGAAAAACTAAAAGCATAGGACAAGATATTGTTTTCAGCCAATTAAGTTCTGTATGAGGCATGTTCTCTAGCAGGATCTGATTGGCTGAAAATTATATGGAAAGAAATTAAAAACAGGAGGGTGCGATGAAGTGGAATAAGATAACGATTAAGACAACAACACAGGCGGAGGATGTTATTATCAGTGCCATGTATGATATTGGTCTGGAAGGCGCACAGATAGAGGATAAAGTGCCGCTTACCGCACTGGATAAAGAGCAGATGTTTGTGGATATTTTACCCGATGGACCGGCGGATGACGGGATCGCTTACCTTAGCTTTTTTGTGGAAATTACAGAAGCATCTGAGGAGATTCAAAAGACGATAGACAGGATGCAGGTCGAACTGGAAGAGATACGTGGATTCATGGATATTGGTGAGGGGTCGATACAGCTCTTTGAGACAGAAGACAAAGACTGGATCAATAACTGGAAAGAATTTTTCCATCAATTCTATATTGATGACTTATTAGTAATCCCTTCCTGGGAGACTGTGAAAGCGGAAGATGCACATAAGAAGATACTGCATATTGATCCGGGCACTGCATTCGGTACGGGGATGCATGAGACAACACAGTTATGTATCAGACAAATCAAGAAATACGTGACCAAAGATACCAGGATGCTGGATGTGGGATGCGGAAGTGGGATCCTGGGTATTCTGGCATTGATGTATGGAGCGAAAAGTGCCAAAGGGACAGATTTGGATCCCTGTGCCATCACAGCGACTCATGAAAATATGGAAGTCAACGGAGTGGAGCCGGAGAAGTTTGAAGTCATGATTGGCAATCTGATTACCGATAAAAAGATACAGGATACGATAGGATATGGGTGCTATGAGATGATAGCAGCCAATATCCTGGCAGAGGTATTGGTACCCTTGACGCCTGTTATCCTGCAGCACCTGGTACCGGGAGGCTACTATATTACTTCGGGCATTATTAAAGAAAAAGAAGCAATCGTAGTAGAAGCGATAAAAACAGCCGGTTTTACGGTAGTGGAAGTGACACGTCAAGGAGAATGGGTGAGCGTGACTGCACGTAAAGCACAATAGAAAAGAGGCGGTGTATGTATCAATTTTTTGTAGAACCCCAACAGATACAAGGCAATACCATACGGATAACGGGAACAGATGTGAATCACATGAAACATGTGTTACGTATGCGAATCGGTGAAGAATTGAATGTCAGCAATGGAATAGATCAAAAGGAATATCGCTGTGCGATCGTAGGGTTTGAAGAGGATGCCGTTCTGTGTGAACTTCGTTTTGTAAAAGAAGACGGCGTAGAGTTAGCTTCCAAAGTATATCTGTTTCAGGGTCTGCCCAAGGCAGATAAGATGGAACTGATTATTCAAAAAGCAGTGGAACTGGGTGTTTATGAGATTATCCCGATGGCTACCAAAAGAGCGGTTGTCAAACTCGATGAGAAAAAGGCTAAGAATAAGATAGAACGATGGCAGGCTATCGCAGAGGCAGCGGCCAAACAGAGTAAACGCCGGGTGATACCTAAGATTACAGATGTGATGACGATGACAGAAGCCATCGCTTATGCCGGAGAGATGGATGTTAAATTAATCCCTTATGAACTGGCAGAAGGGATGATACATACAAAAGACATCATGGATTCTTTACAGGCTGAACAAACGATTGCGGTCTTTATAGGACCGGAAGGCGGATTTGATGAGATGGAGATACAGGCAGCGATAGATGCGGGGATGAGTCCGATTACGTTGGGAAAACGAATCCTGCGAACAGAGACAGCCGGCTTCACTATGTTGGCATGGATTATGTATCAACTGGAACAGTGAGGGACAGAACTGTTAAAAATCAAATGCATATAATACAATAACAGCATGGAAGGGAACTGAGTATGGAAGTATATCTTGATAATTCGGCTACGACAAAAGTATTGACCGGTGTTGCGGCACTGATGACCACGATTATGTGTGAAGATTATGGAAATCCATCCAGTATGCATAACAAAGGGATGGAGGCAGAGCAATATATACGCTATGCCAAAGATGTAATTGCCAAAAACTTAAAGGTAGATGAAAAAGAGATTCTGTTTACTTCAGGGGGAACAGAATCTGATAATATAGCATTAATCGGAGCGGCACTTGCCAATCAAAGAGCAGGGAGACATCTGATTACAACAGCGATTGAACACCCGGCTATCCTGCAAACGATGGAATATCTGAAAACGAGAGGATTCAATGTGACCTATTTGCCGGTAGACCATAACGGACAGATTCAACTGATTGATCTGGAAGAAGCGATTCAGGAAGACACGATTTTGGTATCAATTATGCATACCAATAATGAGATAGGTTCTTTGCAGCCCATTGCACAAGCAGGAGCGCTCATTAAGAGGATTAATCCTAACATTATATTTCATGTGGATGCAGTACAAGGATATGGAAAATTCAGAATATTGCCGCGGAAGATGGGGATCGATCTACTGTCTGTGAGCGGGCATAAGATCCATGGACCAAAAGGTATTGGATTCTTATATCATAACGCTTCGGTCAAGCTGCAAGCGATTAATTATGGCGGTGGACAGCAGAATGGGTTACGCTCCGGTACGGAGAATGTTCCGGGAACAGCCGGTATGGCTCGGGCAATTGAAGAAATATATGAGCATCTGGAAGAGTCAACAGAGAGACTCTATGCATTGAAAGAGACCTTCCTAGAAGGCATCCAACAGATAGATGGGGTTAGCATCAATGGATTGACAGGACGCGATAGTGCTCCACATGTCGTGAGTGTGTCGGTAGAAGGTATTAGGAGCGAAGTACTGCTTCATTCGTTGGAAGAACGGGGTATCTATGTATCAGCAGGCAGTGCGTGTGCGGCACATCGTGTTACCACGTCAACGACATTGCAAGCCATCGGAATCCGACCTGAGTTGTTAGGCTCTACCGTGCGTTTCAGCTTTTCTGTTTTTACAACGATGGAAGAAATCCACTATACAATAGAAACCATGTGTGATATGATACCTATGCTTCGTAAATATACGAGACATTAGAGAACCATAGTAACGAAAGGATCTGACCTACAGAGGAGAATCCCATGTATACAGCTTTTTTAATAAAATATGCCGAGATCGGTGTTAAGGGTAAAAACAGATATTTATTTGAAGACGCATTGGTAGCACAGATACGTTATGCATTAAAAAGATGTGAAGGACGATTCCAGGTGCATAAGACACAGGGAAGAATCTATATAGAAGTATTAAGTGAGTATGATTATGATGAGACGATAGAGAATCTAAGGACAGTGTTCGGCATCGCGGGCATCTGTCCTGTCGTACATGTGGAAGATGAAGGCTTTGAAGATCTGAGCCAAACGATCTTACAGTATATGGATGAGACCTATCCGGATAAGCATCAGACCTTCAAGGTCGCGGCTAGAAGGGCAAGAAAGAACTATCCGATGGATTCGATGAGTATCAATGAAGAGATGGGGGGACGAATCCTGGATGCTTTTCCGGAGATGAAAGTGGATGTTCATCATCCGCAGATTACCCTCAATATTGAGATTCGTGAACGCATCTACATCTATTCTGTTGTGATTCCGGGACCGGGCGGTATGCCGATTGGTACGGCAGGGAAAGCGATGCTGCTCTTATCGGGTGGGATCGATTCTCCTGTGGCGGGATATATGATAGCAAAGCGAGGAGTCAAGCTGGATGCAGTTTATTTTCATGCACCGCCTTATACCAGTGAAAGAGCCAAACAAAAAGTAGTTGACCTGGCAAAGTTGGTAACGCGTTACTCCGGATCGATTCATCTACATGTGATTAATTTTACCGAGATTCAGTTATATATCTATGAGAAATGTCCGCATGAAGAATTAACGATTATCATGCGTCGTTACATGATGCTGATTGCAGAGAGGATCGCATCTTTGAATCAGTGTATTGGACTGATTACAGGAGAGAGTATCGGACAGGTTGCTTCTCAGACGATGCAGAGTCTTGCAGTGACCAATGAAGTCTGCACGATGCCGGTATATAGACCACTGATAGGATTTGATAAACAGGAGATTGTTACTATTTCAGAACAGATTCATACCTATGAGACATCGATTCTTCCGTTTGAAGACTGCTGTACGATCTTTGTAGCGAAGCATCCGGTCACTAAGCCTAATCTTAAAGTCATCAAGATACACGAGCAGAATCTGGAAGAACGGATTGAAGAGATGATAGAGACAGCGTTACAGACAGATGAAGTGATTGTGGTGCAACAATAACCGATAGCATAACAATAAAAAAGTAAGACAACAAAAAAGCAAGACACATGGTCTTGCTTTCTGATTTGATTAAGATTAGATGATATATGGCTTTAATACTGCCAAAACTTCTTCGATTTTCTCTTCTGCATGGATATTCAAATCAATCGGTTTGGATAAATCTAAACTAAAGATACCCATAATAGATTTTGCATCAATTACATATCTGCCTGATACTAAATCAAAATCATAATCGAATTTTGTAACGTCATTAACAAAAGATTTAACTTTGTCAATAGAATTTAATGATATCTGTACTGTTTTCATTGGGAAATACCTCCTTAAATTGTTTCGTACCTTCTGTGTCTATAGTAAAGGTTTCGAGGAAAAAAGTCAATGATAAAACAATACAAAAAAAGTGAGGAATAGTATGAAAAGTGTAGCACTACATAATTTGGGATGCAAGGTAAATGCATATGAGATAGATGTTATGCAACAAATGTTACAAGAAAGCGGATATAAAATTGTACCATTTGATGAATTGGCAGATATTTATATTGTAAATACCTGTAGTGTAACCAATATAGCAGATAGAAAAAGCAGACAAATGTTACATAAAGCAAGAAAACGTAATCCGGAGGCGCTGATTATTGCAACCGGCTGCTATGTACAAACAGGGCAGGATACGAGTGCACTGGAAGAGAGTGTGGACATAGCGATTGGAAATAATAGGAAGAAAGATATCGTAGCTATCATAGAAGCTTACCAAAATGAATGTCCCGAAGAAGATACGATTATTGATATTAATCAAACCGATGAATATGAAGAGATGCAGTTGACAAAGACAGCGGAACATACCAGAGCCTATATTAAGATTCAGGATGGCTGTAATCAATTCTGCACATATTGCATTATCCCTTATGCCAGAGGGCGTGTGCGCAGCCGGAGCGTGAGCCATATTTTGAAGGAAGTAGAAGGTCTTGTGGCAAATGGATATCAGGAGATTGTGCTGACCGGGATACATATTAGTTCTTATGGGGTCGATTGGGAAGGACCCGATAATCTGTTGACGCTGATTACCAAGCTGCATGCCATAGAGGGACTTCGCAGAATCCGCATAGGTTCTCTGGAGCCACGGATTATAACGACCGAATTTGTACAGGCACTTCATCTTTTGCCAAAAGTATGTCCTCATTTTCATCTGTCCTTACAGAGCGGATGCGATGCGACCTTACAACGTATGAACAGACACTATACAACGCAGGAGTATCGTAACTGTGTGGCGATTCTACGCAGATTCTATGAACATCCGGCGATTACCACAGATGTGATCGTGGGTTTTCCGGGAGAAAGCGAAGAAGAATTTGAGCATACGGAGCAGTTCTTGCGCGAGATAGACTATTACGAGATGCATATCTTCAAATATTCCAAGAGACAGGGAACACCGGCAGCTACCATGCCTTTACAGATAGACAGTGCACTGCAGACAAGACGCAGCAGCAGATTACAGGCTCTTGCATTGGAACAATCCAAGAGATTCAGGACATATTATCTCAATCAACCGGAAGAAGTCCTCTTTGAAGAATCCAAGCAGATAGATGGCAAAACTTATTGGATTGGGCATACCGTACACTATGTTAAAGTAGGAGTGCAGACGGAAGAAAATCTGGAAAACTGCATTAGAACTGTAGTGCCTACAGAATTATTTTCGGATAATATACTTCTAAGCATTGAATTTTCAAAATAAATAGGGTAAGATAAGAAGTAACTGTGAAAGGGCGTGACATTATGCAAGATTTAGGAAATACACAATATTTTAAAGTAGAAACAGAGCCGGAAACAGGGGTTAAGATTATTCTATCCACAGTATACGAAGCACTGACGGAGAAGGGTTACAATCCCGTGAATCAGATTGTAGGCTATATTATGTCAGGTGATCCCACTTATATCACGAGCCATAAAAATGCAAGAAGTCTCATCATGAAGGCAGAGCGTGATGAGTTGGTAGAAGAGATGCTCAAAGAATACATTAAAGCGAATCATTGGGAGTAAGCAGAGAGGAAAACACTATGAGGATTATGGGCTTAGATTTTGGATCTAAGACAGTAGGAGTTGCCATCAGCGATTCTCTGTTCATTACAGCACAAGGCAAAGAGATCATAAGAAGGAAATCAGAAGATAAATTACGGCAGACACTGGCACGCATAGAAGAACTGATATTAGAATATGAAGTGAGTGAGATTGTCTTGGGACTCCCTGTGAATATGAATGGTTCTGAGGGAGAACGGGTAGAGAAGTCACTCGCTTTTCAAGAGATGCTTCAGAGAAGAACGGGATTGCAGGTTACGATGTGGGATGAACGTCTGACAACGGTAGCTGCAGATAAAGCGATGATAGAAGCGGGAATACGCAGAGAGAATAGAAGCAACTATGTGGATAGCATAGCCGCTGTATTTATTTTGCAGGGATTTTTGGATTTACGGGCGAACCAGCGAGCAGAATAAGACATATATTGGCAGAGAGAGTTGAAAGGAATATGGTTTTTATATGGGAGAAGAATTTGGAGATTTAGATACCGTCGCATTTTATACGGAAGATGGCGAAGCAGTGGAGTTCTATGTATTGGAACAGACCAGGATCGCAGGCGTGAACTATATTCTTGTGACAGATCAAGAAGAGGGAGACGGAGAAGCTCTTATCTTAAAGGATCTATCTGCACAGGAAGAAGAAGAGAGCGTATATGAGATTGTCTCAGACGAAGAAGAACTGGAAGCAGTAGCCGTGATGTTTGATGGCATACTGGATGATGTAGAATTTGTAACAGAGGACTAATTAATATAAACAACACAAGCAATATAGGAGGATAATTGATTGAAACAACTTAAAAATGAAAATGGTTCTAAGCTAAAGATAATACCACTCGGAGGCTTAGAGCAGATCGGCATGAACATTACTGCTTTCGAATATGAGGACAGTATTATTGTTGTCGACTGCGGTCTGTCTTTTCCGGCGGATGATATGCTGGGGATTGATTTAGTGATTCCGGATATTACTTATTTGAAGGACAATGCAGACAAGGTTAAAGGATTTGTATTTACACATGGACACGAGGATCATATCGGGGCATTACCCTATATCCTCAAAGAATTAAATGTACCGATCTATGCTACCAGATTAACCATGGGTATTATTGAGAACAAATTAAAAGAACATAACCTGACTAATGTAGTAAGACGTAAGGTGGTTAAATTTGGACAGATTATCAATTTGGGATGTTTTCGGATTGAGTTCATCAAGACCAACCATAGTATCGTAGATGCGGCAGCACTCGCTATCTATTCACCGGCAGGGATCGTGGTGCATACAGGTGATTTTAAAGTGGATTACACGCCTGTATTTGGAGATGCGATTGATCTGCAAAGATTTGCAGAACTGGGCAAAAAAGGAGTCCTTGCCTTGATGTGCGACAGCACGAATGCGGAAAGAAAAGGATTTACACAATCTGAAAAGACACTCGGCAAAATATTTGATACTATTTTTGCAGAACATAAATCGAGCAGAATCATTATAGCTACCTTTGCTTCTAACGTTGACCGTGTGCAGCAGATTATTAACTCTGCAGACAAGTTTGGGCGTAAAGTAGTAGTAGAAGGCAGAAGTATGGTCAATATTATAGAGACAGCCTCTAACCTTAAATGTCTGAACATCCCGGAGAATACACTTATGGATGTTGAATTATTGAAAAATTATCCCAAAGAGCAGACCGTTATCATCACAACGGGCAGTCAGGGTGAGAGCATGGCGGCATTGAGCCGTATGGCGAGCAATACCCATAAAAAAGTAACGATTATGCCGGGAGATACCGTTATCTTTTCTTCCAATCCGATTCCGGGTAATGAGAAGGCAGTGACAAAAGTCATCAATGAATTATCCAGAAAAGGGGCAGATGTTATCTTTCAGGATGCCCATGTATCGGGACATGCCTGCCAGGAAGAGATTAAATTATTATATACGCTGACACAACCTAAATATGCGATTCCGGTGCATGGTGAGTATAAACATCTCAAGGCACAAGCCAAATTAGCCATGGAGCTCGGGATTCCAAAAGAAAATGTGTTTCTCTTAAGCTCGGGCGAGGTATTGGAACTCGATCAAAACGGAGCGGCAGTAGCGGGAAAAGTGCCTGTAGGTGCGATCTTGGTAGATGGTTTGGGCGTTGGTGATGTCGGCAATGTAGTGATGAGGGATAGGCAGCATCTTGCCGAGGATGGTATCATGATCGTGGTAATCGGTCTGGATCAGACGAGCAATGAGCTAATCTCGGGACCGGATATCGTATCGAGAGGATTTGTCTATGTGAAAGAATCGGATGAATTGATGGAAGAAGCCAGAAATGTAGTGAATGAAGCCCTTAGCAAATGTCTGAATCGCAATATCAGTGATTGGGGTAAAATAAAAACTATGACAAAAGATTCTTTAAGTGAATTCCTCTGGAAAAAGACGAAAAGACGTCCGATGATTCTGCCAATTATTATGGAAGTATAAAAGAGGCTCGATAGTAAGATGATAACAATTGATGAAGAGATAGAAGCTTTTGCGACAGTAATTAAGAGTACAGACATCTATCGCGATTATGTAATACAAAAAGAACAGGTTAAAGCACAACCGGGCTTAAAACAACAGATTGATGAATTTAGGGAGAAGAACTTTGCCTTACAGAATCTGCAGGAGTCCGATGAGATTGCTAAACAGACAGATGCATTAAGTGAGGAATACGCCATTTTTCGTGAGAATCCCGTCGTAGACAGATTCTTGGCAGCAGAGCTGAGCTTTTGTCGTATGATGCAAAAGATTTATACGGATCTGTCGGAGAAAGTAGAATTTGAATAAGCTATCTTACAGAAAGGTACGGTTACAGATATGAATGGAATGAAAGTGACATCGACGGTAATGGGAACGATACTTAAGATAGCACTGGCGATCTTGATTGTGGTGGGGGTATACAGAGCGGCAACCTCGGCATATGAATACGGATTTCGCCTTTTCGCGGAACCACCTATGGAAACAGCCCCCGGAACAGCTGTTAATTTAGTGATTACAGATAACAAGAGTGATAAGGAAATAGCAGAGCTATTGCAAACCAACGGGTTAATCAGAGATGCTAAGCTGTTTAGGCTGCAGGAACGTATCTCAGAGTATTATGGTAAGATACAACCGGGAGCGTATGAACTCAATACCTCCATGACAGCAGAAGAGATATTAGCGGTCATCGCGCCGGAACCGACGACAGAAGAGGAAAATACACCATGATAGTGGATGAGAGGATGGCAACCTTTTTAGACTCACTGGAGCAGGGATTGCCGGACTGGCTGGAAGACTTAGGGAAACAGGCACTGGATGCCGATGTCCCGATTATCAGACGTTCCACGCAGCATCTGCTTCGATGCTTGCTCACGCTATCTAAGCCGATGTCGATTTTGGAGGTAGGTACGGCGGTGGGATTCTCAACCTTGCTTATGAGTGAGTATGCACCACCGGGATGCCACATTACGACGATTGAGAAATACGCTAAAAGGATACCGATTGCCAAAGAGAACTTTAAACAAGCAGGCAGAGAAGAGAACATCACCTTATTAGAAGGAGATGCAGTGGACATCTTACACGATTTAAACACTTCTTATGAGCTTATCTTTATGGACGCAGCCAAAGCACAATATATTAATTTCCTGCCGGATATACTGCGATTATTGCCTAAAGGCGGTCTCTTGCTATCGGATAATGTTTTACAGGATGGCGATATCATACAATCACGCTATGCACTTCCCAGAAGAAACAGAACGATTCATAGCAGGATGCGGGAATATCTCTACGAGTTGACGCATAATGAGAATCTAGATACCACGATTCTGCCGGTTGGAGACGGTGTTACCTTAAGCGTAAAGAGATAGAACAAAACAACAGACAGACCAATGGAGAGTATCACATGCAAGAGCAGAGAAGAGCACCGGAGCTATTAATCCCGGCCAGCAGCTTAGAAGTATTAAAAACAGCAGTTATATTTGGAGCAGATGCAGTTTACATTGGAGGCGAAGCCTATGGACTCCGTGCCAAAGCTAAGAATTTCTCTAAAGAAGATATGAGAACAGGGATCGAGTTTGCACATGACCATCATGTAAAAGTCTATATTACAGCCAATATTATTGCCCATAATGATGATTTGGAAGGGGCAAGAAGCTATTTTGAAGAATTAAAAGAGATGTCTCCGGATGCACTGATTATCTCAGACCCGGGGTTATTCATGATCGCCAGGGAAGTATGTGGGGAGATTGACATCCATATCAGCACACAGGCCAATAATACCAATTACCAGACCTATCTGTTCTGGAAACAGATGGGAGCTACCAGAGTCGTGTCTGCAAGAGAACTATCCCTGGAAGAAATCAAAGAAATCCGTGCACATATTCCGGCGGAGATGGAGATCGAGAGTTTCGTGCATGGGGCTATGTGCATCTCTTATTCGGGGAGATGTCTGCTGAGTAATTACCTGGTGGGACGAGATGCCAATCAGGGTGCCTGCACCCATCCATGCAGATGGAAATACGCACTCGTGGAGGAGACCAGACCGGGAGAATATATGCCTGTTTATGAGAATGAAAGAGGCACTTATATCTTTAACTCCAAAGACCTGTGCATGATTGAACATATTCCCGCATTAATAGATGCCGGGATTAATAGCTTTAAGATAGAGGGGCGTATGAAGACGGCTCTCTATGTTGCGACCGTTGCCAGAACCTACCGTCAGGCAATCGATGATTATAGCGAGTCTCCCAAGAAATATCAAGATAATCTGCCTGTTTATCGTGCAGAGATATCCAAGTGCACTTATAGGCAGTTTACTACGGGATTTTACTTTGGAAAACCGGATGAGACGACACAGATCTATGATGAGAGCACCTATGTCAATGAATACAGATACCTGGGTATTGTAAACGAAGTGACAGAAGAAGGACTGGCTGTGATAGAGCAGCGCAATAAATTTTCCGTAGGTGATGAGATAGAGATTATGCAGCCACAGGGAAATAATCTGACAGTAACAGTGCAGGCGATGTACGACGAAGAACATCAGCCGGTAGACAGTGCGCCACATGCACAACAGGTGCTGCAGGTTCGATTAAGTCTTGTACCACAACGATATGATATCTTAAGAGTTAAAATTAGTGCAGAGGAGTAATAAGGGATGAGAGAAAATGAAACTGTGAATGTAGAGACTATTTTTGGTGAGAATGTATTTACACTGGGAACGATGAAAGAACGTTTGCCCAAGAAGATATTCCTAGAAGTAAAAAATGTCATGGACAATGGCGGAGAATTATCTCCCTCAACAGCGGATGTTGTGGCGAAAGCCATGAAAGACTGGGCAGTCGAAAAAGGCAGTACCCATTACACACATTGGTTTCAGCCGCTGACCGGTATTACGGCTGAAAAACATGATTCTTTTGTCACACAGCCGGACGAAGACGGCAAGATGCTCATGGAGTTTTCCGGTAAGGAACTCATCAAAGGCGAACCGGATGCGTCCTCTTTCCCATCAGGCGGCTTACGAGCTACCTTTGAAGCCAGAGGCTATACGGCATGGGACATTACATCACCTGCATTTATCAAACAATCAGCAACAGGACCGACCCTCTGTATCCCGACTGCTTTTTGCTCTTATAAAGGAGAGGCATTAGATAAAAAGACACCATTGCTTCGCTCGATGGAGGCATTGAGTGAGCAGGCACTGCGTATCGTTCATCTGTTTGGCAATACCGCCGCTGTGAAAGTATCGGCTTCGGTGGGTGCAGAACAGGAATATTTTCTGGTCGATCACAATAAAGCACTGATGAGGGAGGACATTCTGTTCTCCGGAAGAACTTTATTTGGCGCACCGGCACCCAAGGGACAGGAGATGGACGATCATTACTTTGGCGTAATCAGAGAACGTATCGGTGCTTATATGAAAGAACTGAATATAGAACTGTGGAAGCTTGGAGTAACGGCAAAGACGCAGCATAATGAAGCGGCACCGGCACAGCATGAGCTGGCGTCTATCTACGAATCTGCCAACATAGCGGTTGACCATAACCAATTAGTGATGGAAACGATGAAGAGAGTCGCTGCCAACCATGGTTTGCGTTGCCTGTTGCATGAGAAACCTTTTGCCGGAGTCAATGGCTCGGGAAAGCATAATAACTGGTCTATTACAACAGACAATGGCTATAACATGTTAGAACCGGGAGATACCCCAAATGAAAACATCCAATTCTTACTGGTGCTTGCCTGCATCATGAAAGCGGTTGATATCCATGCAGATTTATTAAGACAGAGTGCTTCTAATGTAGGCAATGACTTGCGTCTGGGTGCAGATGAAGCACCACCTGCTATTATATCCATGTTCTTAGGAGAGCAATTGGAGGATGTTGTAAAACAACTGGTTGAAACAGGGATTGCAGCAACCTGCAAAGGTGGCGGTATCATGGAGACAGGTGTCTCGACGCTCCCTGATTTTGAGAAAGATGCGACAGACCGCAATCGAACTTCGCCGTTTGCATTTACAGGGAATAAGTTTGAGTTCCGTATGGTGGGCTCAGAGGATTCCATTGGCAGCCCCAATACGATCTTAAATGCGATTGTAGCCGAGGCCTTCTGCGAAGCAGCCGATATCTTGGAACAGGCGGAGGATTTTGATATCGCAGTGCATGATTTGATCAAAGAATATATGTCAGAGCATCAGCGCATTATCTTTAACGGAGACGGTTATTCCAAGGCATGGGTAGAAGAAGCTGCTAGACGAGGACTCCCTAATATCACCTCTATGGTAGATGCAGTAGAGACTCTGACAACGGATAAGACGATACATCTTTTTGAAAAATTCGGTATCTTTACGAAGGTAGAATTGGAATCTCGAGAGGAAATCTTATATGAGACCTATGCAAAAACCATCAATATCGAATCCTTAACGATGATCGATATGGCGTCGAAACAGATCCTGCCTGCTGTGGTCAAATATACAAAGACTCTGGCAGATACCGTAATAGCTGTGAAAGAGGCCGGAGCAGATGCTCAGGTACAGACAGAATTACTCGGAGAAGTTACCCAACATTTAAAGGCTGCTAAGTGTGCACTGACGCAGCTGACGATATCGGAACAAGCTGCTCGTGCTATGCCGGATGGCAAAGCCAAAGCCAATTACTATAAGGATACGGTCAAAGTGGCTATGGATGCACTTCGTATCCCGATTGATCAATTGGAGATGCTCGTATCCAAAGATGATTGGCCTATGCCTACCTATGCAGATCTATTATTTGAAGTCTGAGGAAAAAAATATTGACAAAAGCCATCCAAAAGGGTGGCTTTTAATTTTTTTAAAAAATCTATTAAGTATTGATGGAAAAGACCGATACATAATATGACAAATAGAATATCCACGGAAGGAGGAGTCTATTATGCGTATTGAAGCATATACACAAGTACAGCAAATGTACAATAAAAAGGGTGCAAACAAGGCACAGAATACATCCAAATCCGGCTTTGCGGATCAATTACAGATTTCCAGTGCGGGAAAGGATATCCAAACTGCGAAACAAGCGATTGCGAACAGCCCCGATGTAAGACAAAATATCACAGCTCCTATCAAAGCCAGTATCCAGAATGGCACTTACAATGTGAGCAGTGAGAGCTTTGCAGACAAAATGTTAGAGAAGTATAACGAAATGAGGTAATGAAATGGCTAGTTTAATGGAAGACTTAATCACCGTATTGGATCAAGAAAATTCAGAATATCAGATATTGCTGGAACTTTCCATGCGTAAGCCTTCTATTATCGTAGAAGGAGATTTAACTAAGCTAGAGAAGCTCACCGAAGAGGAACAGACGGTGGTAAGCAGGATTACGGCATTGGAGCAGAAGAGAATGACTGCGATTAAGGATATCGCCAATGTACTCAACAAGGATGTTGAAGAATTAACACTGAGCCATCTAATTCAGATGTTAGATGCCAGACCGGTAGAACAACGACAATTAGCCGAGATACACGATAAACTGCACGATACGATGAATCATATGGTGCATGTGAATGAACAGAATCGTGCTTTGATTGCCAATGCCTTGGAGCTGGTGGAATTTGATTTGAATTACATGCAGGCATTAAGGACGGCACCTGAGACAGCCAATTACAATCGCAGTGCGATTAACGCAGGCGATGTTATGGGAGAAGTCTTAGCGGGACGTTTTGATGCCAAACAATAATCAACAATACTTGAGGTGACAACATGCCATTAATGGGAAGCTTATACATCGGTTCCTCTGGGTTACAGACGAGCCAAAACGCTTTGAATACAACCGCTCATAATATGACTAACATCGATACCAAAGGCTATGTTAGGCAGCAGGTATTATTGGGCAATAAAGAATATAATAGGATATCAACCAATACACGCTCTGTCTCCAACCAACAGGTGGGACTCGGCGTTAATTATTCTAAGACGAGACAGGTAAGAGACTATTTTCTGGATCAGGCATATCGAAAAGAAGCAGGCAGGAGTCAGTTCTATGCGACCTCTACCACCTCTATGAGTGAAGTGGAGACCCTGATGGGCGAGATGTATGGCAAAGCATTTGGAGAATCATTGTCAGGACTCAAAGAATCTGTCTCTGAACTGGTCAAATCCCCTACAGATCCGGTTAGAAGAGATACCCTGATGCAGAGGGCAGATGCTTTTATCAGAAGAGCAAGTGCTGTCTATAAAGGACTCACAGATTATCAGGACAACTTGAATCTGCAAGTCAAACAAACAGTCAATACCATCAATGATTATGGACAACGGATTAAAAAATTAAATGAGCAGATAGTTCTGGTTCAAGCGGGCGTGGAAAGCCCCAATGACCTGATCGATGCCAGGAATCAACTGTTGGATGAGTTAAGTGGACTGGCTAATATAGAATATGAAGAAGACCAATTTGGTTCGATGATGGTCAGCATCGAAGGAGAACCTTTCGTATCGGGAGACAGAATCTATGAGATGGGTGCCGATATGGATGAGACGACGGGATTCTATACTCCTTTTTGGCCACATCGTGCCAGCTATACCCTAAACCAGGATGGCTCCAAACAATATAGCCTAGAGGATGGAGGCAAAGTGTTTGATCTGACACAGACCGTCTCTTCTGATCTGGATACCGATATCGGAAAACTCAAATCTCTTGTTTTATCCAGAGGCGATCATCATGCGAATTATGCTGATATCGCAGATACAGATCATTATAATAAGAATATCTCACAATCCATCGTGATGAATGTACAGGCGGAATTTGACCAACTGATTCATAATGTAACGACTAAAATAAATGAAGTGATCAGAAATGCAGCGATTGAAGAAAGCACCAGAGATCCGGGCTCTAAGTATCTACGTGGTGCAGATGGCAATCCACTCCAGATATTTCAAAAGAAATCTACCAATGGCTACGATGCAGCAGGCAATTACATACCGGAATTTACACCACCTGCTTTACCGAATGCCAAAGATACTGCGAATCTCTACACCATCACAAATCTACAGATTAATCCGGAGCTGATGCAGAATCCGTCACTGCTTAGCTTTATGAAAGGCGAAGACAGCGTAGATCAAGCCACCATCGACCGACTTGCGGCAATCTTTGAAGAAGAATCTTATTCGTTAAATCCTAACGTCAAGAAAAAAAATAATTTTACAGATTATTATTCGGATTTGGTATCTCAGGTGGGTAATTCAGGCATGGTATTCAGAGACATCACTTTGAATCAAGAAGCTACCGTTAGTGCCATTGAGAATGCAAGACAACAGATTATGGGAGTGTCAAATGACGAAGAGATGACGAATATGGTTAAGTTTCAAAATGCATACAATGCATCCAGCCGTTATATCAATGTCATCAGCGAGATGTTAGAACACATCATCAATACCCTTGGCAGATAAATAGAAGAATAGAAAAATAGAAGAGGTGAGCATATGCCATCACAATTTTTTGGGTTAAATATAGCATACAGTGGATTAACAGCATCGAATGTCGGCTTGAATACGACCGGAAACAACATCTCCAATATCGAGACCAAAGGCTACAGCAGACAACAGGTATCCCAACAGGCGATGGACGCTTTACGTACCTTCTCGACCTATGGCTGTGCAGGGGCAGGAGTCGATACGATAGCGGTAGAACGTATGCGTGACCAGTTCTATGATGTGAAATATCAGACCAGTAATACCAATGCAGGAGAATATGATAAAAAACAATATTATATGAAGCAGATCGAGAATTACTTCAAAGATGACGGAAAGACGATGAAAGGCTTTGCAACTATATTTTCAGAGATGTATGATGCACTCGCTTCCCTTAAGAACTCTCCGGGCGACGTGACCTTGAAGACGCAATTCCTCGGAAAAGCACAGAGCCTGACAGACTATTTTAATAATCTTTCAGGTAATCTTGAAAAATCACAAAAAGATGCCAACGCCGAGATTAAGGTAAAAACAGACCAGATCAATGCATTGGCAGAAGAGATCGCTTCTTTGAATAAACAGATTAACTCCATTGAATTAAAAGGAACGATAGCCAATGAACTACGTGACCGCAGAACGGTTCTGGTAGACCAACTGTCTGCTATCGTAGATATCTCTACGACAGAGACACCGATACATGACACCAACGATCCCACGAGAGTCACGGGAGCCAATACGTTTGTTGTCAGAATCGCAGGCGGACAGGAGCTGGTGGATACCGGTGAATACAATACACTCAAATGTGTTGCACGTGCTGCTCATGAGAAAGTCAACCAGAGTGATGTTGATGGACTTTATGATGTAAAATGGGAAAACGGTTCTAATTTTGGTATGTACAGTGACAATCTGGGCGGTGAATTAAAAGCGTTGCTGGAATTGCGTGATGGCAATAACGGTGTCAACTTTCAAGGACTTATAGGAGCGGTAAATACGATTAACGACGCAGCCAGTCCTGACAATGGAAAACAGACCGTTTCCATCGATGTCACAGCAGGCCATCTGAAAGATCTTGATAAATCCACCTTGCCGACCGGTGGCGGAGTGATTAATTTAGGGAATCAACTCTATCACTATGACAGCTGGTCCTATACGGCAGATACAACGAAAACCCCGCCGACTTATTCTTACACCTTTGTCCTAAGCGATACCAATAAGACTAAGGTCAGTGCCGCAGAAGCCGGCAAGGAAGCGAGCATCGGAGACAGCATCAAATATCAGGGGATCCCTTATTATATGCAACAGATGAATGAATGGGTGCGTGGATTCTCCGCAGAATTCAATAAACTGCTGACACAGGAGAACTCCGTAGACGGAAATGGAGATCCGGCATCAAATTGTTTTACAGGAAATCATGCAACGGACAGCAAACAGTTCGGCTTTACGACTTCCTATGATCCGGAAGATCCGGCGAATCTTGGTAAAAAGTATACAGTCAGTTCCAAAGATGACAGCTATTATCGCCTTACGGCACATAATTTTGATATCTCTGCTGAGATGCTAAAAGATCCTAATAAGCTTGCTACGCATACCAATCAAGGGACAGGAGAAGACTCGGGAGCAGACAAGAGCGATATTTTAGACGATTTGATTGATTTAAAGACGAACACCAAAAAAATGAATTTTCGCGGTGGTTCTGCCAGTACATTCTTACATACGATCTTAGCGGATGTATCTTTAAATGCAGAGAATGCCAATACTTTTTACAGTAACTATAACAGTATCACAAAGACGATAGATATACAGAGATTATCGGTATCCGGCGTAGATAAGGATGAAGAAGCCATCAATCTGGTGAAATATCAGAATTCATACACCTTAGCATCCAAGATGATACAGACACTCACAGAAGTCTATGACAGATTAATCCTACAAACCGGTGTATAATCCTAAGGAGGGACAGATATGCGTATTACCAATAAGATTATGCAGAGCAATTCCGTTACCAATATTAACAACAATAAGCTGCTACAGGATAAATTAAATACACAGATGTCCACACAGCGTAAGATCAGCAGACCGTCAGACGATCCGGTCATCGCGATCAGAGCATTGAGACTACGTACCAATTTAGCAGAGATTACACAATATTACGAGAAGAATGTACCGGATGCACAGAGCTGGATGAAGGTAACAGAAGATGCAGTAGACACAGTGGCTGATGTTTTGTCGAATATGTATAAACAATGCCAAAAAGGTTCGGATGATGCGCTTAATTCTGAAAACAGAGCTGCGATTCTTAAAGATCTCAAAGCTCTTAGAGATGAAGTCTATGCAACAGGGGATGCAGATTACGAAGGAAGAAGCATCTTTACGGGCTTTAGAACCGAATCCAAATTATTATTTCAGACAAATGAAAAAGTCCCATACCGGATTACGGAACAACTGAATCCAAAGTCAATCAGTACGATTAAATATGTAAATACAGGTAGTCTTGCCAATGTGAATGAGGGCAATTTCAATACACCGGGTGCAACGACCGAGCAAGGAGTCCAGGAGAGTGAAGTCAATCGAATCCGACTGTCTTACGATACCCTGTCACAAGCTACGGCGGCAACACCCAATCCGGCACTTATGGTGGCAACGGTTGCACCGGATGGGACAAAGACTTATGCACCACTGCAAGTGGGAGGTGCCAATGTCAAGATTGTACCGATGTCATCTACCACACTTCCCAGTCCATATGAACAGATCAATGCACCGGGGAATGAAGATACGGTTATTTTTGTGCCGGAAACAGGAGAGATGCTTCTTGGCAGTCGAGTGACTGCGGCGATTCAATCCTTACCTGCAGATACAGAACTCACAGCGTCTTACGAGAAAGAACAGTGGGATAAAGGAGATTTAAGACCGGAACATTATTTTAACTGTCAGAAGAATCCGGCCACCGTACCGCCAACACCGGGGGCACCCAAAGAAGTTCGATACAACGATGATTATCTCAAGGGAAATGTACAAGATGATGGCAAACAGATCATCTCCTACACCGTAGGCTTTAACCAGACGATACAAGTCAATACGTTGGCGAGTGAATGTTTTACGCATGATATCGGCAGGGATGTCGATGAACTACTGAATGCTTCACAGGCAGTGCTCGATATGGAAGCGGCGATTAAGAGATTAACATCGATGAAGGGGAATACAAAATATGACCAAGTCCAAGTAGAAGCCAGATTGGATGCAGCCAATAAAGCACATACCTTACTCATAGAGAAAGAACGTAAACTCTATTCGGCCGGTATGACTGCGATGAAAGCATACCAGGGCAGAACGACGCTGGCTGAGACTAACATCGGCAGCAGGGGAGCCAGATTGGATCTCGTGAAGAACCGCTTACAGGAACAACAGTCTAACTTTAAAGAACTGACGGCCTCCAATGAAGGCATCGAGATCACAGAAGTGGCAGTAGAACTGGAGAGTGCTACGATGTCCTACAATGCAGCATTGATGGCTACCGGTAAGATTATACAAAATTCCTTGATGGATTTTATCTAATATTAAGAAAGGACAGGTTAAAAAGATGCATATAAACACAAAAGTATTTGGAGAAGTCGAGATTGATGAGGACAGGATTATCAGATTCGGGAATGGTATCGTCGGATTTCCCGAATTAACAGAGTTTGCATTACTACATGATGACACGAGTGGAAAACGAGCCGGTATCCGCTGGATGCAATCGATACAGGAGCCTGCGTTTGCGATGCCGGTTATGGATCCTCTGGATGTCATAGGAGATTACAATCCGGAGGTGGACGATGAATTATTACGACCGCTTGGCACCATGCATCCGGAAGAGATGCTGGTCTTAGTGACCATTACCGTCCCGGCTGATATCAAGAAGATGTCGGTCAACCTACGGGCACCTTTTATCATCAACGGAGCAAACAGGCATGCTTGCCAGGTCATCGCTGAAGGAGAACAGTATCAAGTACGTTTCCCTATCTATGACATCTTACAGGCAGCGAAGAAGGCAGGTGAATGACATGTTAGCATTATCCAGGAAGAAAAACGAAGCACTTGTCATCAACAATAATATAGAGATCACTATTTTAGAGATCAAAGGCGAGCAGGTCAAGATCGGGATTAGTGCACCGAAAGAGATACCGGTATACCGCAAAGAAGTCTATCTGCAGATACAGGAAGCCAATCAAGAAGCGATGCAGGCAGAGGGTTTGCAGGCTTTACAGGATCTTCTATAAACTTTTACCCAAATCTGCCGATATATAGAATAATCAATAGAATATCACACGGAGGTGATTAAAATGGCAATAGAATCAGTAAATAGTGCTATGGTATATCAGGCACAGAATCAGATACCAAGAACTACACAGAGCGAGAGACAGCATACAGACAGTGAGAACATGGATGGTACACTGGCGGGTGTGACGCTGCCGGAAGAGAATGCCATATCTGCAGTAAAACAAGGCAGCAATGCCGACCATAAGGATAATGGGCAGAATACCGGAACCAAAGAACAGCAGGAACTCAATCAGGATCAGATGAAAAAAGCGGTCGATAAACTGAACAAGAATCTAAATAATTCCGAAGCCATCTTCGGTATTCACGAAGGCACCCATCGCGTGACGATTAAGATTATAGATAAAACGACCAAAGAGACCATCAAAGAGCTGCCACCGGAGAAAACGTTGGATATGATAGCCAAAGCATGGGAGCTGGCGGGATTGTTAGTAGATGAGAGACGTTAGGAGGTAATACAGATGCCAATAAGATTATCGGGTATGGTATCCGGTATGGATACAGATAGTATGGTACAGGAGCTGGTCAAAGCTTCCAGTACTAAGAAGAACAACCTGGTCAAGGCACAGACGAAGCTGGGCTGGAAACAAACAGCATGGAAAGATCTGAATACCAAGATATATGGTTTCTTTAGCAAAACGCTGGATAATCTACGTAGAGAAAGCGATTACAATAAGAAAAAGACAACCGTGGCTGATCCGACTGTTGCGACTGTGGTAGCAGGCAATGGTGCAACGAAGGGTACACAGACCTTAGCGGTCAAGAATCTGGCAAAAGCAGGATATCTGACCGGCGGTAAATTAAGCAACGATAAGAAATATAGTGACAGTTCAACCATGGAGAACGTAGGCATTCTGGCAGCAGGAGAGAAGGCCAAGATTAAAGTATCAGCCAATGGCAAAGAAACTGTGATTGAATTAACTTCTGATATGAAGATAGGCGATTTGACCAAGAAAATGCAGAAAGCAGGTGTGGACGCCAGCTTTGACAGTACAAATCAGCGATTCTTTGTGAGTGCCAAAAACAGTGGTATTAAGGGCGATTTTACTATAACAGCACAGGATAGTAAGGGATTGTCAGCACTGTCGGGGTTGGGACTCTTAACAAAAGAAGATATCGTATCCAATCCGGAATATCTGGAATGGTCTAAGTTAAAAGGCGCCAATGACGCAGAGACGATTACCAATCTGACGAATGCAGGCAAAACCGCTGCAGAGATCGCGATACGCGAACAACAGATGAAGGCAGAAAACACGACACTGACTGCCAATAATGAGACCGGCAAACAGAATATAGATAAAATCAAAAAAGCCCAAACGGACTACTTAGCCGGCGATGCTTATAAGAATGCCATGAAAGCAGCAGATGCTACCGGCACCAACACGCTGGATGACAATATTACATTGCTGAAAACTAAGACAGAGACCATTAAGACAGAGATGAATCGCTATAAAGAACTGGATGCCAAGAAAGCCACAACAGAAGGACTGACACCGCAGGAGCAGACAGAATATGATGCACTCGGTAAAAAAGGAACCGCAGGTGTATGGGATACCTTGCCTGCAGATGAGAAGAATCTGGTGACTTTGCAGGATGCCAAGACCTTTGAACCGATGATTAAGGAACAGCAGGATCAGATCGCAGCCAATCAAGTTAAGATTAATTATAATAATGATAGAATCGGAAAACCACTCCTTACAGATGAAGTCAATGCAGACCTTGTGAAGAAGGTAGAGGCAGCAGTAGAAGCAATAGCCAAAGCAGGCACCATCATACAGGATGCGACCTCTCCCATCAGAGTCTTGGGAGACGATGCCAAGATTATCTTAAACGGTGCAGAATTTACCTCAGACAGCAACACATTTACCGTAAACGGACTTACCATTACCGCACAGGCGGTATCTACCAAAGATACCACGATTAATACAGATACCGATACAGAAGGTGTTTATAATCAGATTAAAGGATTCATCAAAGATTATAATAAATTGATGAATGAGATGGACGTTTCCTATAATGCAGCATCTTCGAAAGGCTATGAACCATTGACCAGCGAAGAGAAAAAAGAGATGTCTGAGTCTGAGATTAAGGACTGGGAAGAAAAGATTAAGAAATCATTACTAAAGCGGGATGCCAATCTGGAGTCTGTCAGCTCTGTGATGAAGTCTAATATGACGGCATCTTTTACCGTCAATGGTAAAGTATTGAGCTTAACTGATTTTGGGATTGAGACACAGAGCTATTTTAATGCACCGGAAAATGAGAAGAATGCATATCATATCGCGGGAGACCGGGATGATGCAGCCAGCTCGGGAGAGCAGGATAAGCTAAAGATAGCGATCGCAGCCAATCCGGAGGAAGTGGGTAAATTCTTCTCCAAATTCGCAGATAATCTATCGACACAGATGAATCAGGAGATGAAGAGGGTGACGGGATACCGTACTACTTACCACGCTTATGATGATGTCAAGATGGAAGCAGATTATAAGAGCTACACAGCTAAGATCAAAGAACAAGAAGCAAAATTAACCGCGATGGAGGATAGATATTACAAACAGTTTTCCGCGATGGAGACCGCTATGAGTAAATTGAATGCCTCACAGAGCTCTATGAACTCCTTGTTAGGTGGCTGATAGAATACATGGACTTAAAAAAGACAGAACAATCGAAATAAGGAGGTACTTATTATGCAGGCAGGTAATGCATATGCACAGTACAACAGCAATAAGATCATGACCGCTTCCCCCGCAGAATTAACATTGATGCTTTATGAAGGTGCCATCAAATTCTGTAATATCGCAATCCTCGGAATCGAGCAGGGCAGTATCCAGCGTGCCCACGATAATATCATGAAAACAGAACGCATTATAGAAGAATTTCAGATCACTTTAAATCGTGATTATCCGGTTGCAAAAGATTTTGATGCAGTATATAATTACCTTATTAAAAGACTGCGGGAAGCCAATATAGCGAAGGATGCTGAGATTCTCCAAGAGGTACTGGGACACCTTCGCACGATGAGAGATACCTGGAAAGAGGTTATGCGGAAAGGACTATCATGACAGAACAGAAGAATTATCTCAGTGTACTAATGGATAGCTTACAGAAAAAACTGCAGGTATTGGACGAAGTGATACAGAAGAATCAGGAACAGACCGAACTGATGCAGGCAGAGAGATTAGACACAGAGGCATTGGATACGAATATGGATCAAAAGACCGTGCTGATTCAGCGACTGAATGAATTGGACGATGGCTTTGAGGCGGTATATGAACGGGTAAAACCGGAGTTGCTGCAGCATCAGGCACAGTATGCCGATGAGATACATGTGTTACAGGATTTGATCTCGAGGATTACCGACAAGAGCGTCTCTATTCAGGCAGCAGAGGCTCGCAACAAGCAACTGGCAGAACGACAGTTCAGATTCGCAAGACAAGACATCCAACAGGCCAGGACTACCACCAGAGCGGCGAGTGATTATTATAAAGCTATGGGACGTAACCGTATCGTGAGCCCACAGATGCTGGATGAAAAGAAATAAATAAATTAAATAAAAAAAAGTATTATTCGGTATAAAGTATCTGAGAATTATACCGATATACTATATAAGTAAAGAAAGAAATGTCTTTACGAACCAATCACAGGCAGGAGACTCAAGTAGGCGTACGACGAAAGATTCTACATGCCCGGCAAACGAGTGGCAAGGATGCTACCGTAATTTCAAGGAGGAATATCTATGATAGTACAACACAATTTAACAGCAATGAATGCTAACAGACAGTTAGGTATCACAACAAGTGCACAAGCTAAGACAACAGAGAAGTTATCTTCAGGTTACAAGATTAACCGTGCAGCAGATGATGCAGCAGGATTAACCATCAGTGAGAAGATGAGAAGCCAGATCAGAGGCTTAACACAAGCTTCCGCTAATGCTCAAGATGGTATCGCAGTCGTACAGACAGCAGAGGGTGCTTTGACAGAAGTACATAACATGTTACAGCGTATGAATGAATTAGCAGTCAAATCTTCTACCGGAACGAATACCACAGCAGATAGAAGAGCTATCAATACCGAAGTAAAGGCACTGGTTAGTGAGATTAACAGAGTACAGCAGTCCACACAGTTCAACACATTGGGACTATTGTCCGGTAAATTCAACCATGACATTCAGGTTGGTGCTGCCAACAAGTCTGCACAAAGAATCAGAATCAGTATCAAGAATATGAATGCAACAGGTCTCGGAATCAATTCTATTACATTAACTCAAGTATCGACTGCAAGAACAGCTATCTCTAAGATTACAAGTGCTATTGCACAAGTATCCAAACAGCGTTCTGCACTGGGTGCTATTCAGAACAGACTTGAATACACAGTTAAGAACTTAGATAACGTTGTTGAGAACACACAATCAGCAGAAGCAGCGATTCGTGATACGGATATGGCTAAGACGATGGTTGAATACAGCAAGAATAATATTCTCGGACAGGCAGGTCAGTCTATGTTAGCACAGGCAAATCAGTCAAATCAAGGCGTATTGTCATTACTGGGATAATTGCTACAGTACATTCCAAAAAGGATTGGCGTTTAGCCAATCCTTTTTTCAATCAAAACAAGTAAGGAGACAGCGATGGATGCAACGATGCAGATATTTGCAGATAAGATAAAAGAGACCATAGAGACCATAGACTTGCTGACAGAAGCTATCGCTAAGAACAGAGCATATGCGGCCGAACGTCTGATGCCGGTATTCATTAATCTCCTACAGGCAGTCATACCTATTATTATCTCTTCTTATGAGCTGCCGCAATTACAGGACGAAGCAGAAGATATGACTTATTGGCAGGGGCAGATGGAACGGATCATGGAAGCACTGGAAAGAGAAGACTGGTTTGCGATGATAGATGTCCTTCATTATGAGACCAAAGAGAATCTGATGCTATATCTGGATAGGATGGAGAAGATGGAGATCGTATTATGACACAGAAGAACAGGGATGTGAATATAGACAGTCATCTGGAGACTAACCTAAAGGTACTGCAACAAAAAGATCCGATCTTATATCATAATCTGCTGCATGCATTAGAGCAACCAAGCGAGACACAAGAGCTCATACCCGGAGTGGAACTGATAGAAGAGCGAAAAGTATTGTATGTAGATAAGGGGACGCAGCAGTATCAGTTAGATTCTCTTTATGATTCCGATTATCTCCTGGACACCTGGTTTCGCGGACTAAAGATGACGAACTATAAGAATAAGATCGTGTTGTTTGGGTTTGGAAATGGGATGTATGTTAGGACACTACTGGAGAACTGCGAAAAAGAAGTCAGGATCCTGCTTTATGAGCCGTCGCTGACTCTATTTCTAAAGGTATTGGAAGAGTTTGACTGCAGTGCGATCTTAGCAGATGAGCGTGTCGTACCTGTCGTGGCAGAAGAGGGAGAACTCAGCTATGAAGACATGTTGGCGAGAGAATTAGATATTAGGGATATCAAGGAACTGATTCTCGAAAGCTATCTGAATTATCCGGTCCTTTTCCATGAGGAATGGGATGCGTTCTATAAAAAATTAGAAGTGATCTGTCAGACCATCACCGCCAGCCAGGATGTGATGGGACGTTTCGGTGCGAGCTATTACCTGAATACGATAATGAATTATAGGAGCTTTGCTTATAGTAAATCGATACAGGAGCTGTGGCAGAGATTACCACATACCCTGCCTGCGATCATCGTAGCGGCGGGACCATCCCTGGATCATAACATAGAGGAATTAAAAAAAGCAGCCGGAAAAAGCTTTTTGATTGCAGCGGATTCGGCATTAAGAGTACTACTGGCACATCATATAGTGCCGGATGCTTTTGTTTCGATTGATGGAGAAAAAGATTTGGCACATTTTACGGAGGAAAGGATTCGGGAAATCCCTCTCTTTTGTAATTTATCCAGTAGATATCAATTATTAGAAGCTCATCCGGATAATTTGTTTTTTGTACAGGATATGAATCCACATGTACAAGAATTTTTATCCAAAGAAGAGGTGCTGCTGCCGATCACATCGTCGGGAGGTTCCGTAGCGAATGAAGCTTTTTCGATTGCAAAGCTCTTGGGATTCACTACCATTATCCTGGTGGGACAGGATCTGGCTTATACCGACCATCGCACGCATGCCAAAGAAACAGTACGCGGGGAACAAAATCTCGCTATCGAAAGTCAGAATACGATAGAAGTCGAGGGAATAGATGGACAACCTATCGCCTCCAGTTTGGAATTTAAGATTTATCTGGATTGGTTTGAATATGAGATAAAAAACTATCGGGGATTGCACGTCATCGATGCAACAGAGGGCGGTGCGATGATACACGGCACCGAGATGATGACACTACGGGATGCCATTGCAAGAGAGTGCAGGCAAACAGTAGATATCGCTGCGATTATAAGAGACACACCTGATTTACTGAATGCAGAACAGAAGCAACGATTTGAGACCTATCTCTATGACATGCCAGAGAGACTGGAACATATCTTATCGCTCGCCAAGCGTGGGAGCAGAGCCTATGATCAGATGCTTACCTTAACCTTACAAAACAGATATGCATCAGGAGACATGAAAAGGATCATGAAACAAGTCAATGCACTGACGGCAGAGATTGAAGAAGATACCATCTACCATTATGTGCAGCATCTCATGCAGAACAGCACGACAGAGTTGCTGCAGGACATCTATCAAGTAGAGGGAGAAGAGAAAAAAGAACTGATAACAGCTTGCACGATGGGAAAAACATATATGACTCAGATTCAAAGCACAATAGACACGATATTGACAGACCTAAAAGATGATAAATTGGACAGAGTATTTCATAAGGGGGTATTCCATGAAAAGTAATGTACTGGAGAATCTATTTATATTTGAGATGGCGAATAGTCATCAGGGTAGCGTAGAGCATGGTATCGATATTATCAAAGCCATGGGCAGGATAGCCCGTCAATACAATATTAAAGCTGCAGTGAAATTACAATATCGGGATCTGGATACTTTTATTCATCCGGACTTTAAAGACAGAGAAGATGTAAAACATATACCGAGATTCTTAAGTACCAGGTTGAGTTACGACCAACTATCTCGATTAGTGGATGCGGTACGCGCGGAAGGTATGCTTACCATGAGTACCCCCTTTGATGAGACCGGGGTAGAGTGGTGTATGGATCAGGGATTGGATATCATTAAGATCGCCAGCTGCAGTGCACTCGACTGGCCGCTTTTGATGAAAGCGGCAGCTTCTAAGCAACCTTTGATTATCTCTACGGGTGGAAAGACCTTAGCTGAGATTGATAAGATATATAATTTCTTTACACATAAGGGCTGTGAGTTTGCTTTCTTACATTGCATCGCAGAATATCCGGCACCGTTAGAAGGCTTACAATTGGACTTCATCGATAGGATGAATCGTAGATATCGGGATGTTACCATTGGCTATTCGGGACATGAGGATCCTGATAATACGGTGGTGCCGATGTTAGCGATCGCGAAGGGCGCACAGATACTGGAGCGCCATGTAGGACTGCCAACTGACACCATCCGATTAAATGCGTACTCGATGAATCCGGAGCAGGCAGAGAACTGGGTAAAATCCGCGTTATTGGCAAAAGAGATCTGCCAGGTACGTAAACCAAATGACAAGTATGTAACGCAGGCAGAGATAGATTCCCTGACCTCTCTGATGCGAGGAGTCTATGCCAAACATCCTATTCAGGCGGGAGAGACTATGACGGAAGCAGATGTGTTCTATGCGATGCCTTGTCAAGAAAAGCAGCTCACCAGTGGTGGATTCAAAGATGGCATGGTGGCTTCCAAAGACTACGCTCTTAATGAGAAGATCGTGGAACAGCCTAAAGTATCCGGAGTCGGTATCGTGCGTACTGCAGTACATGACGCTAAGGGCATGCTCTACGAGGCAGGCATTGCACTCGGAGATAACTTTGAAGTGGAGCTGTCTCATCATTATGGGATGAAACATTTTAGACAGCATGGTGCTATTATTATCAATATTATTAATAGAGAGTACTGTAAGAAATATATCATCGTACTGCCGGGACAAAAACACCCTTCTCATGCACATAAGATTAAAGAAGAGACTTTTCAGGTACTCTATGGAGACTTAGAGATACAGATGGATGGACAAGAAGACAAGACCTTAAAACCGGGTGATATGCAGACTGTATTGCGTGGCGAATATCATTCTTTTTCATCGGTCAATGGTGCTATCTTTGAAGAAGTATCCACACAGCATATGAAGAGCGATTCTTATTATATGGATGAGCAGATTAGCAAAATGGATCCGATGGAACGTAAGACATTTCTTAAGAAGTGGTAGGATAGGATGATGGCGTATGGGAACATAATTAAGAGAATCAAATATTGGGGACAATTATTATTGCTACCTGTGTACGGACTCTCTTTTTTGTGCCACAGAGATAAAAATATATGGTTATTTGGTTCCGGTTTTGGACAAAGATTTGCAGAGAATCCCAGATATCTTTATCTGTATACGAGGCAGCATAAAGCTGATAAAATCCATGCCATTTGGATTTCTCATCAAACTGATATCGTAACTTATCTGCAGGCTTGTGGACAGGAAGCCTACTATTATCGCTCACTAAAGGGGATATGGTATGAACTGCATGCAGGTAGATATATCTTTGATAATTATTCAAAGGACATATCTTTTTGGCTATCGGGTGGAGCTGTTAAGATCAATCTATGGCATGGTTCCGGCAATAAGAAGACAAATTATGATAATGTATTTGATCGGGTGCGTCACCCAAAGAATATAGGAGAACGGTGGCAGACTTGGTTACGAAGAATGTCGGATGAGAAGCCAAATCATTATACATTAGCGACTTCTGAAGCGATGTCCGAGATATTTCAATCGGCTTTTCGGACTGATGCAAAACATATTATCATCGAAGGATATCCGAGAAATGATATGCTGTTTGCAGAAACAGAGAGTCTGATACATAACCTATTAACAGTGCAGGAGCAGCGATTACTGCAGAGATTGCAGGAGAAAAAGACAGAAGGATACACCTTGCTGGCTTATCTACCTACATTTAGAGATTCGGAAGAAGTTTTTTTTACAGTGATGGATCTGGAGCTTTTCAATCAATATTTGATAGAACACAAGAGAATACTCGTTACCAAATTACATCCAAAATCCAAACTGAAAGAACGATTTGAAGAGATACAATATTCTAATATCATCAGTGCAGATGCACAAATAGATGTTTATTCTTTTCTAGGGCTGATAGACGTACTGATTACGGACTATTCTTCTGTCTATACTGATTATATGCTGTTAGACAGACCGGTTGTAGCATTTCAGTACGACCTGGCATTATATGAAGCGAATACCAGAGACAGCTATATTCCACAGGATACTTATATGCCGGAGATAAAAGCGGCAACGATGGAAGAGCTGATGCATGCAGTGAATCAGGTGCTGCTGGAGGATACACATAGAGCAGCCAGAAGACAGTCCCGTACCAGAATGTTCCAAACAATAGATGGACATTCATCAGCCAGATTATTTGAACAGATTTATAAGATGGGAGAATGAGTATGAATATTGCATTACTAATCGCAGGGGGAAGCGGGCAACGCATGAATCAGGATATTCCTAAGCAGTTTATCAATGTGAATGACAGACCGGTTATTGTATATACGATGGAGGCATTTGAACGTCATCCCAATATTGATGCCATCGCAGTAGTATGCCTGGAGGGCTGGCAGGAGATCTTAAAGGCATATGCCAAGCAATTCAATATTACAAAATTAAAATGGGTGTTTCCGGGTGGCAAAAACGGACAAGGTTCGTTAAAAAGTGGTATCATGGGATTACATGGTGTGTGCGAGGATACAGATATAGTGGTAATACATGATGCTATCCGTCCACTGGTATCACAGGAGATTATATCGGATAATATTAGCTGCTGTATACAGCATGGCTCTGCAATTACGGTAGTGCCTTGTGCAGAAGCAATGCTGTTGACGAATAACAGGGAGAGTTCCACGACGATGATACATAGAGATAAGCTGGCACGGACACAGACACCGCAGTCTTTTCCTTTGGGAAAATTGGTGTGGGCACATGAGGAAGCAGCACACAGAGGCATTGCAGACTCTATCGCGACCTGTACCTTGATGATTGAATTGGGAGAAGAAATATATTTTTCAACAGGATCTGAGAAGAACCTCAAATTAACCACGACAGATGATATTGAGATATTCAAAGCACTGTTACATTCTTCGAAAGACGAATGGATGAAATAAAAGGAGCTCGTTATGACGATCTTGGATAGTCCACTGTATCAGAGGGAATTAGAGGAAATATGCAGGGAAGCGTTACCTTGGGAACGTTTCGCACATAAGACAATCCTTGTCACAGGTGCGACCGGATTAATCGGTTCTTATCTGGTAGACCTATTTCTCAAAATGAACGATATTGCACAGCTTGAGATGAGAATCTTAGCATTCTGCAGGGATGAGATAAAGAGCCGACGTAGATTCTACCCTTATCGGAATCGAACCGACTTACAGATACTTGTCGCAGATATTTGCGATGAGATCAAGACAGAGATAGAATGGGATTATGTAATCCACGCAGCCGGAAATAATCATCCACAAGCATTTGCATCACAACCGGTACAGACAATGCAAAGTGCTTTTTTGGGAATGATGAATCTCTTAGAGCATAGTAGAAAACAAGTACATCAACCGGAGAGAGTACTACTATTAAGTAGTGGAGAAATCTATGGCAAACAGACAATACACCGTGAAACCGGATATTTAGAGAGTGATGCAGGGGAAGTGTTATCGATGCAGCCCCGTTCCTGCTACCCGGAAGGAAAAAGAGCAGCAGAGACATTATGTGCCGCTTATTATCAAGAGTATGGACTGAATACCTGCGTCGCCAGGCTGTCTTATATCTATGGAGCCACGATGTCGGAAAACAGCACCAAAGCCGATGTGCAATTTATGAAACGGGCTTTTGCACAAAAGGATATCATATTAAAGAGTGCCGGCACACAATACCGCTCTTATACCTATCTGGCAGATGCAGCAGTGGCGATACTTACGATTTTATTACGAGGCACTGTAGGAGAAGCCTATAACGTGGCCAATCCCAATAGTCAAGTGACGATTAAAAATTTTGCCAAGACATTGGCAAGAGCAGCCGGTGTTACAGTCATCGAGGCTTGTGCAAGTGAGACAGAGAAAGCAGGCTATTCTACGATGACAAAAGAGATACTGAATGCAGAAAAACTATATCGGCTGGGTTTTGAAGCAAGAGTCGGGATAGACGAAGGACTGGAGAGAATCCTATGCATACACCGCTCTGTAGTATAAAAATGAAAAGTTAAATAGAGTAAAACGATTAATACGTCAAGAAAAATCAGAAAATCCTGATTTTTCTTGACGTATTAATCATTTTACCTTATTATGAAGGAAAGAGAAATGATGAAATTCATACAATGAGGGTACTATCATGAAAAGAAAAATTGAAGAAAAATTATTTCAGTGGAAGCAAAAGAAAAATCGAAAACCACTTATCTTAAATGGAGCAAGACAGGTTGGAAAGACCTATATTTTACGAGCTTTTGGGGAAAAATATTATAAAAACATGGTCTATGTCAATCTGGAAATAAATGAAACAATAGCAAGCTTTTTTGAAAGCAATATTGCTCCGGAAAGATTGATTCAATATTTGGAAGCGAGTACCGGAGAGAGAATAGTTCCTGGAGAAACTTTAATCATACTAGATGAAATCCAGGCATGCGAACGTGCTTTGACGTCCTTAAAGTATTTTTGCGAAGATACACCGGAATACCATATTGTTGCAGCTGGAAGTCTGTTAGGAGTGGCAATTAATCGTGCCAGATATTCTTTCCCAGTAGGAAAAGTGGAAACAATGACGTTGTATTCATTGGATTTTGAAGAATTTCTATGGGCTATGAAGGAAGACTTTCTGTGTAATGAGATAAGAAATAGTTATAAGGGGATGACCGCTCTTGTAGAGGCCCTTCACCAAAAAGCAATAGAAAGATATCGACAATATCTGATTGTTGGAGGTATGCCGGCATGTATTAATCAATTCATGGAAAGCGGGAAATTATTGGATATTCCACTCGTACAAAATGAAATTATGAACAACTATCTGGCAGACATGGCAAAGTATGCAGAAAATGCCAGCAGTGTAAAAATAAGAGCATGTTTTAATTCAATACAGGCACAACTAGCCAAAGAAAATAAAAAATTCCAATATAAAGTAGTCCAAAAAGGTGGAACAGCGACTATATTTGGAGAGGCAATTGAATGGTTGAATGCGGCTGGAGTCGTTCTTAAGTGTCAAAAGACAGAACAGGGAAATGAACCGGTGTCAGCGTACGTGGACTTGGCATCTTTTAAACTATATATGTGTGATGTGGGTTTACTGGTTATGAAGTCAGGCATCATGCAGCAAACGATTTTGTCGGGAATGGGAAACACCTTTTTGGGTGCGGTAACCGAGAACTATGTAGCTACTCAGTTAGCTGCGAATGGATATGACTTGTTTTATTGGGAAAGCGAATATTCTGCAGAACTAGATTTTGTTACATTTGACCAAAGTGGCAGGTATGCGATAGAGGTAAAAAAGGGAGAGCATAATAAGTCAAAAAGTTTAAATCAGTTTATAAAAAAATATAATCCGGAAAATGTGTACAGATTTTCACTGAAAAATTTTGGATATGAAAATGGGATTCATGCAGTGCCTCTGTATGCAATATTTTGTATGGAAAAAAAGTAAAAAAACTAATGAATAGTCAGATTCTGTCGATATATTAAATGACGAATGGAATGGGGAGAATCATATGCATACACCGCATTGTAGTATAATCATCTTATCCTATAATCAGCTATCTTATACCAAACAATGTTTAGAGAGTATCAGACGCTATACAAGAGATATTGAGTATGAGATTATTATCGTGGATAATGCTTCTAATGCAGAGACGATACAATATCTGGATACGATAGAGGATATTATCCTACTCAAGAACCCTAGCAACATGGGCTTTGCGGGAGGATGCAATCAAGGCATAGCAATTGCCAAAGGAGATTATATCCTGTTACTGAATAATGATACGATCGTTACACACAGATGGTTATTCAATATGGTGACCTATTTGGAAGAACATAGAGAGATTGATATGATAGGACCGCTGACCAATGCGACTGTGGGAAAACAGATGATACAGGTTCCTTATAACGATGATTTGGAACAGATGCAGGAATTCGCTTCTACAATAGCTGAAAGTGATGCTTCGGCATGGCATACTTTAAGACTGGTTGCTTTCTGCCTCTTACTGAGACGTAGCTTAATCGATGAGATTGGCATATTTGATACAGGATTTGCCATTGGTAATTATGAAGATGATGATTATAATATCAGAGCATTATGTGCTGGAAAAAAAGCAGTGATCTGCCGCAATTCATTTATTCATCATTTTATGAATGTTTCTTTTACGCATAAAGATATCAATAGAGAACAGATTATGATGACAAACAAATTGCGATTGGAAGACAAATGGCAGGGAATGAATTGGAACCATCATGCGGTCTGTAATCAATATGTACTAAATAAAATATTAGAGCAAGATGGAAGACAGATCTTACAGATCGGATGCGGTCTTGGAGCATTAGCTATCGAACTCAAAGACAAGCAGCCGGCGATGTATGTAGTAGGTATCGAAGATCATCCAATCAGAAGGCAGATTGCAGCACGATTTTTAGATGAAGTTTATGAAGAGAATCAAGACAGTCATGTCATAGAAATGTTAGTAGAGACACATAGGCGATTCGATAGTATCTTAATAGAATGTATGATAGAGAAGCTGGGTCTGACCTTATTGGAGAAGATAAAACCGCTTCTGAAACCAAATACACAGATATTGCTCAGAGTATTTAACATTAGACACATTACGACGATGGAACGATTAGTAACGGGAGAAGTAGGCGGCAGGCTATTGTGTGCTTCCTCACAGGAGTTCACTTATCATTACGGGGCAGAGATTAAGGCACAGATAGAAGCACAGGGATATATAATACGGGAAGTACAGGAAGTGAAGAAAACCTTGTCGGCGGTACAAGAAGATTTGCTTACCGGATTCAATGAGTATCCGAAATATCAAATAGATGCGAGGGTGTACAACCGCATCTATTGTATAACATATGCAGAGAGGTAATGATACCATATGAAAAATCTACATAAACAAAAAGTGATTATATTTGGTGCTTCTAATGGTGCTTTGCATACATTTCAGATACTTACCGACTTAGGGGTAGACATCGTGTGTTTTCTCGATAATGATAAATATAAATGCGGAAAGCAAATGGAAGGAAAACCAATCCTGTCACCGGAAAAGCTACTAACCCTATCTTCTTCTTTTTTTATTGTGATAGCGAGTACGTATTACAGTGAAATAAAAAAACAGCTGTTGGACATGGGAATAAACAAAGATAGGATTATTTTGAGAGAACAGATTATATTATCTTTTATGGATGCAAGATACCTAGAAGAAAAGAAAAGGAATGTTATTTTTGATTTTTCAGAGGGTTTTGTGTTAAGTGGGGCAGTGAAATTAGCCATCGATATTGCGGTCTCTGCAAAGGAAAGAGGATATGCTGTCAAGTTATTTTCAAATATAAATAAAAAGAATTCTAATTTTTATACTTCTATGCAACATGAAACGGAATTATTTGATTTTAATTTGTCTCATTATAAAGAGGCGGTCGATAGCGTCTTAAAAAGAATAAGAGAATTGTTACCTTGTACCATTGTTATTAATCAATTGGCACAAGTTTATGCAGCAGCTTATATAGCGAAAAAGCAGTATGGGGATCAAGTTAGAATTATATCCTTAATACATTCAGACTACGAAAGGATATATGATGAGAATAATGCAATTATAGATACTACAGATGTATTTTTGTGCGTTAGTAAAGAAATAAGAGAAAATTTTATCAATCAATATGGTGTGAATCCTGAAAAAGTATATCTGAAGCAGAATGCCATTCGCTGTGAAAAAGGATTTTATAAGAGCTATACGCCACAGGGACAAGCCATTCATCTTGCCTATGCTGCAAGAATAGAAAAAGCACAAAAAAGAGCGGATTTATTAATTCCATTTATTCAATTGTTAGAAAATAAAAAGATTAATTATCAGTTACATATTGCAGGAGACGGAAGTTTTTATCCAACAATCAAACAGTTTGTAGACACCAATCAATTATCAAATAAAGTTCATCTTTATGGTATGATTTCATTTTATGAGATGAATCAATTTTGGAAGGATAAAGATATTTTTATTAATTTATCGGATTACGAAGGTTGTGCAATTGCCATGTTGGAGGCGATGAGCTTTGGAGTAGTTCCGATTGTAACGAATACTTCAGGAGTGAATGGAGTAATTCAGCAGGGAATAAATGGTTTTGTACATGATAGAGAAGATATTAGGGGTATCGTTACAAGCATTGAATTATTGAATCAAGATAGAAAAAATCTTGCAGAATGTGGATACCAAGCGAAAGAATATATAGAGAAGCAGAATGGCTGGGAAGATTATATGGATTTTATTGAGAGCTTGATTTAAAGAGGACATGGAGAAGATAAAATGAAGATAATGCAAAGCAGTGATAATTTTCTTGAAATAGTTAGAAATAATCCTAAAAAAATAATCGTATATGGTGCCGGAACAGCAGGACAAAAAATATTTCCTTATTTACCGCAAATAGATTACTATTGTGATAAAAAAGCAAAGGAAATAGAAGCGATTAATGGTGTTAAAGTAGTTCTACCGGAATACCTTGTGAATGAAATAGAAGAAATGTATATTGTTGTTTGTGTGAATAAAAAAGAAAAAACATTTCAGGAGATTTGTGATTTTTTACAAGAATTAAATGTTAATGCACAAATATTCAATTTTTATAATAATATTGCATTTAATACATATCACAGTGCTTATATTTATACCTATCAAAGAATTGAGAAACCATTAAAAGTAAGACTTATTTCTTATGATAAAATGGGATGGATATTGACTAAGTTTGCACAAAAATTAGAGCAATATTTGATAGAGATGGGGGTAGACGTAGAGATAGGAAGCTGCCCAGACCCTACGGCTGATATTAATCATCATATTCCCAATCATCCATTTGAACCAATTGCAGCGTATAATGATACTCTTATGATAGCACATGTAGATTGTATGGATGCCTTGGAACAAATCAAATTCCAGTTGCAAACAGCAAAAATGGGTATCTGTATGTCTCGAGAAACAATGGAAATGTTGGCGGAATATGGTGTTCCAAGAGAAAAACTGTGTTATGTCAATCCGGGTCAAGACGCTGTTATTAAACCCAAAAAATTTGTTTTAGGCATTACACATCGTAACCATGCAAATTTTGATCATCGAAAAAAAATAGAAAATATCCTTGAGATTTGCGACGGAATCAATCCGGAATATTTTACCTTTACAATTATGGGAAATGGATGGGAAAATATTGTTCATGAAATGAGAATGAGAGGGTTTGAAGTAGAATATTATGATCACTTTGACTATGATTTATATACAAAACAAGTGATTCCATCTTTGGATTATTATTTGTTTTTCGGATATGATGAAGGCTCCATGGGCTTTATGGATGCTTTGGCAGCAGGCGTTAAGACGATAGTAACGCCACAGGGATTTCATTTGGATATTTCAAATGGTATTAGCTATGCATGCAAGACGATGCCTGACTTTGTAAATGTACTTAATCAGATCAAAGAAGAAAGAGCTGTGCTTGTGAGATCAGTTGAACACTATACGTGGAAAGAATATGCGGAAAAGCATGTGGAAATATGGGAATATATAGCACATAAAAAACCACTGGGTGAGTTGCTCGTAAACAAACATAAATATATTGATGGAATTTTTTCTGTATTTTTAGATAATATGGCTGATTAAACATCAAGGAAGTTTGAAAAATATACCCAGGAAAGGATGTTAATGTATATGGAAGCTTTTAAGGAATATGCAAAAGTATATGATGCATTGAACTATGAAAAGGATTATGCAGCCGAAGCGAAAGAAATTATGGATTTAGTGCAGCAATATAGTCATGAAAGAGACATTTTAATGGTTGGATGTGGAACCGGTAAACATGATAGAGAGTTGACTCAATATGGATATCGTATTCATGGTATAGATTTAAGCGAAGAAATGATAAAAACTGCAAAAAAAAATTCGGGTGAATTGCCTATTACTTATGAAACGGCAGATATAAGGCATTATGACAGCCATACTCAATATCCGATTGTGCTTTCTTTGTTTCATGTAATTAGCTACCTGAACAGCAATGAAGATTTACTTGCAGCATTTGAAACAATAGGAAAACAATTATCTACAGGCGGTATTTTTATCTTTGATGCATGGTATGGTGTGGGTGTTATACATGATTTGCCTAGTGTCAGAGTAAAAAGAGTAAACACATCTGAGTCAGAGATTATGCGCATTGCAGAACCAAAGCTTCATCTTGAAAAAAATGTCGTGGATGTTAATTATGATATTGTTATTACAAATAAAACGACTTGTGTACAAAAGCGGATTAAAGAAACCCATTCTATGCGTTATCTTTTCACGCCGGAGATAGAAACATATTTAAAAATGAATGGATTATGCTTGCTGCAATGTATTGACTGTAAGACAAAGAAGAGCCCGACATTGGATACTTGGACGGCTTATTTTGTAGCTATCAAGCAGTAAACAGTTTGAAATTGTATAAAATGAAAGTAGGATATTAAGGAGAAAACATATGCCGATTTTGATTAAGGACAAGGAAGTGGTACTAGCTATTATTATGGAACATGACTTTAAAACAGATGGAGTATACTTTTGCACGCCGAATGAGTACTCACAGCAAATGGCTTATATGCATCATCCAACAGGGAAAATAATAGATCCACATGTACATAATATTGTGGAACGCAAAGTTCACTATACGCAGGAGGTTCTTTTTATCAAATCCGGAAAACTGAGGGTGGATTTCTTTAATGAGGAACGAGTATATTTGGAAAGCTATATTTTAAGTGCAGGAGATGTAATTATGTTAGCATCCGGGGGACACGGTTTTGAGGTTTTGGAAGAACTGGAGATGTTTGAAGTGAAACAAGGTCCATATACGGGCGATCAAGATAAAACAAGATTTGCTCATGCGGTTGAATACCCATTGTATAAGGAGGTACATGAACATGCATGATTTTATTCCGGTAAATATCCCATTGCTAGATGGTAATGAAAAAAAATATCTGAATGAGTGCATTGATACAGGATGGATTTCCAGTGAAGGCTCTTTTATTAAAAGATTTGAAGAAGAGATGGCTGCTTATGTCGGACGAAAATATGCTATTGCAGTAAGCAATGGAACCGCAGCACTAGAAGCAGCAGTGCAAGCATTACAGATTGAAAAAGGTTCCGAGGTAATTATGCCAGCGTTTACGATTATGTCCTGTGCACAGGCCATTGTAAAAGCAGGTCTAGTTCCTGTTGTAGTAGATTGTGCATACGATACCTGGAATATGGACGTTACATTGGTAGAAGAAAAGATTACCTCCAAAACAAAAGCAATTATGATCGTTCATATTTATGGATTAACGGTAGATATTACTCCAATCCAATTATTAGCTCAAAAATATAATTTAAAAATCATAGAAGATGCAGCACAAGTTCATGGACAAACTTATAAAGGAAAGCAGTGCGGAAGTTTTGGGGATATTAGTACTTTTAGCTTTTACCCTAATAAACTAGTCACATGTGGTGAAGGGGGCATGATACTTACCGATGATGAAGGGCTGGCAGAAAGATGTAGGAGCATACGTAATCTATGTTTTCAGTCTACGAGAAGATTTGTACATGAAGAGATTGGCAGTAATTTTCGTATGACCAATATGCAGGCTGCATTAGGAGTTGCACAATTGGAGAAGCTGGAGGCGACTGTACTTAAAAAGAGAAAAATAGGAATGCAATATCGTTCCTTACTTGGAGAAATAGAGGGTATCAGACAACCATTAGAAAAGACGTTATATACGGAAAATATCTATTGGGTTTATGGATTGGTCATAGAAAATTCAACAGGTTATAACGCTATGGATGCGATGCAATGGTTAAAAGAACACAATATAGGGACCAGACCATTCTTTTATCCGATTCATAAACAACCGGTATTGCTAAGGATGGGTTTATTTCAAAATGAGAGTTGTCCCAATGCAGAAATAATTGCAGAACAAGGTTTTTACATTCCAAGTGGAGTGGGATTAACGGAAGAAGATATCGTGATTGTCTCAAATAGCATTAAGGAATTTTCCGAATTGATTCATAAAAAATCCTAAAATACCACGGAAGCTCCAACAAGGATTTCTTAAAATATACGAAAAGGGAGGAAAACAATGTTTAAAATAATAATATTCGGTGCGGGTCAAAGTCTAAATCCGGTATTAAAATCAGTTGTTTCTAAAGAAATAATACAAGGATTGTTGGATAACAGTGCCGACAAGATTGGAACTATCATAGATGGAATGGAGATTGCATCTCCTAATGAAATATCGCATTTTCAGTATGATTATGTTGTAATTGCTACGCTATATTATAAGATGGTAGAAGAGCAGCTAGAAATGCTGGGCGTTTCTAAGGAACAGATTATATTGTTTTATAGAGAAGATATAGATTTTTCTCAATATAAAGATATTTTTGATGTAGAAAAAGCACAATGGCAATCTTTTCATACAAGAATTGACGTTCAAATGAAAGACTTTATTAAAAAGCAAAAGATAGCTATGAAAAATATAGAATACGAAATTGCAGAGAATATGCTAAAAGAAAAATATCAATTTCCGACCATTATCTCTGAGAAAGATACTGTAGAAAAAATAATTAATGAAAAATTATCAGTTAGCAGATATGGAGAAGGCGAATTTGAAATTATGGCAGGTCATGCAACAGATCCATATCAAATAGATAACAAAGACCTAGCACAAAGATTAAAAGAAATTTTGGTCTCTAACGTTAATAAACATATCGTAGCTATTGCTGCTGATTATGGTAACCTACAAAAATATAATGAAAGTTTACAATATGGCATAAGAAAATACATGACAGAAGAAACAAGAGAGTTTCACTATAGTGTACTTGATATGAAAAAGATATATTATAATGCATATATTTCACGTCCATATTCAATCTATAAACATGAAAAGACGGAAGAAGCAGTTGAAAGATTTTATCTTTTAAAAAAAATCTGGGAAAAACAAGAGATTGTTTTTATTGAAGGAACCACAACACGTATGGGAGTAGGAAATAATTTGTTCGATAATGCTAAAAGTATTGAAAGAATTATTGCTCCTGAAAAAAATGCTTTTCATAAATATAACAAGATTCTAGAGGCGGCCAAGAAGTTTAATAAAAAGAAATTATTTATTATTGCACTTGGACAAACAGCAACCGTGTTGGCTTATGATTTAGCACTAGCCGGATTTTGGGCAATAGATACGGGACATATGGATTTAGAGTATGAATGGTTATTAAAAGGTCGAGGACCTACTTATATTCCAAATAAATATAATAATGAAGTATATGGAGATGAACAGGTAGTAGAAGTAGATGATGCTGAGTATTATAATCAAATTAAAATAGAAATATAAAGAATAGGAGAATTAAAATGAAAAAAACAACAACAGTAATTGCAACAGTTATTGGAATATTAGGAGGATTTGCAGGGGGAATAAAATTAGCAAAACGAGATGACAAAGTATACAAGTTTAAAACATATTATAATGTATTAAACCAGTGGCTAAATTTAAAACAAGAGGGAAAAACAGTTGAAAAATATTTTACAGACAATGATTATAAATCAATTGCAATCTATGGAATGGGAGAAATGGGAAATCGATTATATGAGGATCTGAAAGGCACATCGATTGAAGTAAAGTATGCCATAGATAAAAATATAGGCAGTACTTATTCGGAAATAAAAGTAGTGGAACCTGACGATGAACTTGAAGAAGTAGATGCAGTTATTGTCTCGGCAATCTTTGCATTTGAGGCAATAGAACGAGAACTGTGCCAAAAGATATCTTGCCCCATTATTTCACTGGAAGATATAATATTTGATATTTAATAGATAAATATAAAAAAGAATAGGAGCATACATAAATTATGGGAAATCCATTAGTTACAGTACTGATGACTACGTACAATGGGGAACAGTTTATTAGAGATGCTATTGAAAGTGTGCTGAGACAGACCTACCAAAATTTAGAATTAATTATTGTATTGGAGGCAGATACTAAGGATAATACTTGTAAAATCATACAAAATTTTAAAGATAAAAGAATTAAATTAATTATGAATGAGGCTAGATTGGGATTAGATAAATCTTTAAATAGAGGTCTTGATTTGGCAAAAGGAAAATATGTGGCAAGATTAGACGATGATGATATATGTATGCCAAGGAGACTGGAAATACAGGTAAAAACAATGGAAAAACACACCGATTTAATCATGTGTGGATCCAATGCGTATATTGTCAATGATAAAAATCAGATAAAATCCATTGAACATACTCCTAAAACATATAAAAACATCTGCTATCATTTGTGTTTTGAAAATAGTTTTATTTCCTCTTCGGTAATGTTTAGAACAAAAGAAATAAGAGAGAAATGGAAATATGAGGGAATGGTTAGCGAAGATTATTTGCTATGGGTTAAGATTGCCGGTCGATATAAGGTATGCAATATACAACAAGAGCTAGTTGCGTATAGAGAATATCATGGAAATAGAACTAAAACTTTTATTCAACTGCAAGAAAAAAGGGATGCATTGATACAAAAGTATCAGTGGGGGAAAAAACATTTGACATATCCTTTAAACAATAGCTTTTACATGGAATGTAAGGGAAATAAAGAAGTAAAAAAAAGAGAGGAAATGTTAAAGCTACTGCTTGTTAAAAACAAATTTGGGAAAATACAAAGAGAAGAAAATATTTTATTAACCATGAAATTATATATGATGCTGGGAATGAATGAAAGTAGTGCGTACCATAGGTTTATAAATAATAATAGAGAAATATATCTTCATAAAAAAATATATTTATATCAAGATATATTAAAATATTATTTTAATAAAGAAAAATATAAATTAGTAGATAGTATTAAGATTGTCATACATAAAGGAGCTTGCAAATATGGACAATAAAAATGAAATCATTAATATTATTACATGGTGTGATGCAGATAATATTGTAAATTATGGGCAAGTCTTGCAAGGGTGTGCAATTGGAAAAATTATAAGTGAACTAAATGTTGGTCAAGTCACATTATTGTCATACAGGAAAAGAAATTTTTGGAATATTTGTAAATATTATTTGATACATTTCAATCCTTTTTCTAAGAATCGCAATATGTATTCGGAAACAAGAAAATTTGTAAATAAAATAATGAAAGAGGAATCGATAGACTTTAAACAGGTTTTTACAAGAAATCAAGTTGAAAAGTCAACTCAAAAAGCAACTGTTTTACTTTGCGGAAGTGATCAAATATGGCATCCAATGGAGTTTGATCCGATTTTGTTACTGGGAGTAAAAAATAGAAAAGCAAAGCGTATAGCTTATGCAGCCAGTGAACCAATGGGAAAAGTATATTCCGAACATAGAAACATATATAAAAAAATGGGTAAATATTTGAAACATTTTGATAAGATTTCCATCAGAGAAAAAGGGACCGTTCCATTGATTGAGAGCTTAAGCGGATTACATGTCGAAAATGTTGTGGATCCCACATTGCTGGTAACCAGAGAAGAGTGGAACAGAATGATTGTTCCAATGAATCTGAAAGAAAAATATGTTTTATTATATATACCGGCTGATATGAATAGTCTTGCACAAAAAATTGTAACAAAAATAAGAAAGGAAACTGGAATTAAAAAAATAATATGTATTGCACCTCGAATTACTGCAAAACTAAGTCACGTTGATCAATATAACAACATAGGTGTAGGAAAATTTCTCTATTTGGTAAAAAATGCGGAATTCATATGTACAAGTTCTTTTCATGGAGTGATTTTCTCTATTATTTTTGAAAAACAGTTTTGGTGTTTTAAATGGTTTTTTACAGATAGAAGAAGTGATTTGAGATTAGAACAAATCACAGAAATGGCAGGACTGGAAGATAGACTAATAAAGAGTGAAAAAGAAATAGACATAAAAAAAGAAATTGAATATGAAGCATGTAAGAAAAAAATGAGTAAAGAAATAGAAAAATCATTTGAATTTCTACACGCTGCGTTTGAAGAGAAGAGTCTTTATAATCATTAGGGGGGAAAAATGAAAATAGAAGAATTAAAAATAAAAATATTTGCAGATGGAGCAGAAATAGCTGAAATGATGCAAGAGTATCAAAAGCCATATATTAAAGGATTCACAACCAATCCAACGCTTATGAAAAAAGCCGGAATAAAAGAATATTTATTATTTGCAAAAGAGATTACGGATAAAATCACAGATTTACCTATTTCTTTTGAGGTTTTTTCTGATGACTTTGACATTATGGAGAAAGAAGCGAAAGTACTTTCAAAATTAGGATCAAATGTCTATATAAAGATACCTATTACTAATTCAAAAGGAGAAACCAGTGTACCATTGGTAAGAAAATTATCTGATCAAGGATTACAACTTAATATCACGGCTATTTTTACTTTTGAACAAGCAAAACAAATTATAGAAGTGCTTGCACCAAATACAAAAAACATTCTTTCTATATTTGCGGGCAGAATCATGGATACAGGAATAGATGCTATGCCTATAGTACAAGAGGTTGTAACAATTTGTAAAAAGAAACCGGGGACAGAAGTGCTGTGGGCAAGCTGCCGTGAGGTGTATAATATAATTCAGGCAAATAATTCCGGAGCAGATATCATTACGGTCACAAATGATATTTTACGAAAAATCCCATCATTAGGTAAGGATCTCGAACAATTTTCATTGGAAACTGTACAAATGTTTGCACGAGATAGTTTAGCTATTGGATTCTCTATTTTGTGATAGGAACTAAGCTGTGTTATATGAGGAGAGTGAATTATGATTATTACTAGAAGCCCACTTAGAATATCGTTAGGAGGGGGAGGAACAGACCTACCTTCCTATTATGAAGAAAATGGAGGATTTCTAATTTCTGCAGCCATTGATCGATATGTATATATTACAATTCATCAGACATTTACCAAAGAAATAATTTTGAAATATTCTCAATTTGAGAAAGTAAAAGAAATAGCAGAAATAAAGCATCCAATCATAAGAGAGGCTCTTAGCATGGTAAATGTTTGCGATAAGGGCATAGAGATTTGTTCGATGGCAGATATACCATCTGGAACTGGATTGGGTTCGTCTAGTAGTTTTACAACGGCATTATTGCTGGGCCTGCATACAATGCAAGAAAGTGTTGTTAATAAAAGAGAATTAGCAGAAGAGGCTTGTAATATTGAAATGAATAGATTACAGGAACCCATCGGAAAACAAGATCAATATATAGCATCTTTTGGTGGCATTAAAACCATGACATTTTCCAAAGATGGTTATGTGGATATCAAACCTCTTAATATTACACAAGAGACATATTATAACCTGGAGGATAATTTAGTATTGTATTTTACCGGATTTTCAAGAGCTGCAGGGATAATTTTAGATGAACAAGATAGGAAAACTAAGGATCATAATAAAAAGATGATTCAGAATTTGAATTATGTTAAAGAGTTAGGCTTTGAAAGTAAAATAGCGTTAGAAAAGGGAAACTTAGATGATTTTGCAGATATCATGAATACACATTGGGAATATAAAAAAAAGCGTTCTGCAGGAATGAGTAATTCTTTAATTAATGAATGGTATGAATTTGCACTTAAAAACGGAGCATTGGGAGGAAAAATGATTGGAGCCGGTGGTGGCGGATTTCTTATGTTCTATGCAAAAGACAAGGTGCAATTGCGAGCAGCTATGAAAAAAACAAAAATGCTAGAGGTACGATTTAGATTTGAAAAGGAAGGAACAAAAACCTTATGATGGATTTAGCAAATTTTCAAGTTGTGGTGCTTATGGGAGGCCTAGGAACCCGTTTACAAGAATATACAGAGGCTGAACCTAAAGCAATGGTAAAGATTCAAGGAATTCCTTTTTTTGACTATCAATTGAAATTAATGTATCAAAGCGGTTTCAGAAAATTTTTGTTTTTATTAGGCTACCAAGGTGAAAAAATACAAGAATATTATAAAACGGGAGAAAAGTTAGGTGTAACAATTCAATATTGTAATGATGGAAAAGATTTATTGGGAACAGGTGGTGCAGTCAGAAATGCATTTTCATATTTAGAAGAAAAATTTATGCTCCTATATGCAGATTCGTTTATGGATATTGATTATAAAGAAACAGTGTATCGCTATACCAGAAGTAAAAAAAGAGCACTGATGACAATATTTAAAAACAATAATCAGCTTGATACAAGCAATGTTTGGTTACAAGATGGTGAAATAATCTTATATGATAAGCAAAATCCTGTAAAGGAAATGGAATATATTGATTACGGAATTGGTATCTATGAAAAAGAAATATTTTTATCATATGCACAAGGAATAAAATTTGATATTTCAGAGATTCAAAAAAAACTATCTTTAGATAAACAGTTGGAAAATCAAATCGTTATAAAGAGATTTTATGAAATAGGTTCCCCAAGCTCTTTGCTTGAATTTGATAAATATGCAAAAAAACGCTATTTTGAAAGTCATCCGGCCATTTTCTTGGATCGCGATGGTGTAATTAATGAAATCGTTTTTAATGATGATATAGAGCAATTTGACTCTCCTTTAAAAACAGAAGAAGTAGTTATCATGGATCAAGTCATTGAAGCATTGAAAATCATTAAAAGATTAGATTATTATATTTTTATAGTAACGAATCAGCCGGCTGCAGCTAAAGGGAAAACATCCTTAGCTACATTATATGATATTAACAAAAAGCTGATGAGTGAAATAGAAGAATCAGGTATAAAAATAGATGAGGTATATATGTGCCCGCATTATGATAAGGAAAACACATATACAAAAGAGCATTTTTTAATTAAAGAGTGTACTTGTCGAAAACCAAAACCGGGACTATTATATATGGCAAAAGAGAGGTATAATATTCAGTGGGAGTCCTCCTATATGGTTGGAGATTCATATACTGATATATTAGCTGGAAAAGCAGCAGGTTTAAATACTGTATTGATAGGAACATTAAAATGTGATATGTGCAAACAATTGCAAGATTACAGACCAAATAGAATAGTTAATAATTTATTAGACTTTGCCAGAAGCTTATAAAATGAGAAGGGAAAATTCATATGGAAAATTATATTAATCAATATCTTTTGGAGACGATTCAGATAGCTAAAACCATTGAAAAAGATAAAATCGAAAAAAGCATCGAAATATTGGCTGCGCTTAAAAAAAATAACGGCAGATTATTTATTCTGGGGGTTGGAGGCAGTGCAGCCAATGCGTCTCATGCAGTTAATGATTTTAGGAAAATAGCAGGAATTGAGGCTTATGCACCTACGGATAATATATCTGAGCTAACAGCAAGAGTAAATGATGAGGGCTGGGATACTACTTTTGTAGAATGGTTGAGAGTATCTAGACTTAATAGTCAGGATGTTATCTTAATATTATCGGTTGGTGGAGGAAGTGATCATACTTCACAAAATATTGTAAAAGCATTAAAATATGCGACAGAAAAAGGATCTAAAATTATTGGACTTGTGTCACGTGATGGTGGTTATGTGGGTAAAAATGCAGATGCATGTATTTTGATCCCGGTAATAAACGATGAAAGAATCACACCACATGCAGAAGGATGGCAAGGGATTATATGGCATTTATTAGTTAATGCACTTGCTATTACAGAAAAATAAAGTTCATCGAAATAATAACGAAGATAGGTGAAAAAATGAGAAATCAGATAATTTTTATATATCAAAATTATTTTGAAGAAAGAGATTTTCAAAGATTTGGGATGGAAATTTTCAAGAGAAAAAAGATTGATGTGCAGATATGGTCAACAATTTATTTAAGTGCTACAAGAAAGAAAATCGCACCGGTACAAGAACTTTGTAAAAGAACCGAAGTTTTTTATCCTAAATCCAAAAGTGAATTGGAAAATAAAATAGGAAAAAATGCGAATAAGCAATTTTTATTATTAATTCCGTATAGTAAAGATAATTGGATTAGGAAAAAAATAATAAAAGAAAAGTGTGTTTATTATGAATTACATATTAATCCCCCTCTTCTCTATAGTGAAAGGGTGTTATCAAAAAATCTTATTGAAAAAGTGAGATACGTTTGTAATTTTGAAAAAACAAATCTTACAAAATTTTCTGTTATGCATGTTTTTAAAGAAATTCTTTTACAGTACATTTACATGTTGATTGATACAGATGGTAAATTTTTGGCACAGTCAATGCTTCATCCGCCCAAATATTATTTTTGCTCTACCAGAACTAATAAAAATCATATTCCAATATTGCTACAACAAAACAGTAGATTTAGATACATACATTCTTTGAATTATGATGAATATTTAAAAGCAAATTCGCAACCGCCTGAAAAAAACAGAAAAAAATATATACTTTATATAGATGCGGGAGATTTTACGATTCATCCAGACATAGTACTATTAGGTGGGCAAGACCATACTCAAAAGACCAAACAAAGTGTAAAAGAAAAATTATTGATTCTGTTTGAACAGTTGGAAAATCAATTTAACTGTGAGATTATTATTTCAGGTCATCCTCGTGCTAATTATGAGGGAAATGAATTTGGCAATAGAAAATTTTCGCTTTTTCATACGGTAGAATTGGTTAAACATGCCGAATTTGTTATCATGAGTTATTCTACTGCTTTGGATTATGTTGTTTTATATAATAAACGATTATTATTTTGGTGGAGCGATTTGATTAATACCAAATATGAAAGGTATGCGTGCACTGACTATCTAGGAATCGAACCATATATGATTGACAAACCAACGTTAAATCCAACGAAATATATTAGAAAAATATCAAAAGATATACGAAAAAAATATATTATGGATTATATTAAAGGACGTGATTCACAAGATATTGATTTTTTTGAACAAGTTGCTGATATTATGATAAAAGAAAACAGAGGGTGTCAATAAAGAAAGGGGAATAGAATGAAAAAACCATTTATTATTGCGGAAGTAGGAATTAACCATAATGGAGATATGGAATTAGTCAAACAACTAATTGATTGGGCGGTAATCTGTGATTGCGATGCTGTTAAATTTCAAAAAAGAACGATTGATAAGGTGTATACAAAAGAATATTTAGAAGGATATCGTGAAAGCCCATGGGGGACAACACAACGTGCTCAAAAAGAAGGTTTGGAATTTGGAAAAGCAGAATATGATATGATTGATGCATACTGTAAAGAAAAAAAGATCGTATGGTTTGCGTCTGCATGGGATATTGAGGCACAGAAGTTTTTACAACAATATGATTTGCCATATAATAAAATAGCCTCGGCTATGTTAACAAATAGAGAATTATTAGAAGAAGTGGCAAAAGAAGGTAAACATACTTTTATAGCAACAGGAATGAGTAATTATGAGGAAATTGATAATGCTGTGGCAATTTTTAAAAAATACAAGTGCTCTTTTGAATTAATGCATTGCAATAGTACATATCCTATGAAAAATGAAGATGCGAACTTAATGCTTATAGCAAAACTAAGGGAACGTTATCAATGTGATATAGGTTATAGTGGACATGAAACTGGAAGATTAGTATCAGTAGCGGCAACAGTCTTGGGAGCAACCTCCATAGAACGTCATATCACACTAGATAGAACTATGTATGGTTCGGATCAGGCAGCATCGTTAGAGGTAGATGATTTACAGCGCTTGGTAAAAGATATTAGAGCGGTTTCCTCTATTCTTGGCAATGGTGAGAAGACATTATCGGAAGCAGAAAAAGCTGTAAAAGCAAAACTGAGAGGATAAAACACGATGATTAAGCTTATAGTAGCTGATATTGATGGAGTGCTTACGGATGGTAAGATATATATTGCAAAAGGAGAAGAACAGCAAAAAACTATTTCATTAAAAGATCTTGATGCGATTGCGCAGATAAGAAAGCATCAAATAATGTTTGGGATTATTACCGGAGAAAAGAATACATTCACAGAATATATTCATGAGAGACTTGAACCGGATTACTGGTACGATGCATGCAAGACTAAGAAGCAAATGCTTGAAAAGTTAGCACATCAATTAGAGATAACACCGGAATCTATCTGCTATATAGGAGATGGAAAATATGATATAGAAGCAATGCAATATGTTGGACTTAGTTTATGCCCGGCAGATGCTATAGCAGATGTTAAATCAGTGGCAGATGTTATTTTATCCACAGAAGGTGGAAATGGCTGCTTGGCAGAGTGCATCCACATGATAGAAAAATATAATGATGGAATCACACAAGTCCATACTAAGCTCACGCACTCGCTTATGGAACATAATCAATTAATAGCCCGAGTGAGAATGGATATTACATTACAACACGCGATACAGAAAGTCATCGAATTAATGTATACTACTTTTCAAGAAGGCGGACAAGTGCTTTTCTGTGGAAATGGAGGTAGTGCGGCAGATGCACAACACCTTGCCACAGAATTAGTTAGCCGTTTCTATTTTGACAGACCGGCATTGAACGCAGAAGCATTAACAGTTAATACCTCGTGCTTGACAGCAATAGGGAATGATTATGCATTTGATAGAGTATTTGCAAGACAAGTAGAGGCAAAAGGAAAAGCAAAAGATGTCCTTATTGCTATCTCGACAAGTGGAACATCTAAAAATATTGTAGAAGCAATCAAGGCGGCACGAGATAAAAAAATGAAAACAGTTGCTATGATTGGTGGAGATATCAATTGTGTTATGACACAACAAGCAGATATTGTAATATCGGTTCCATCCTTAAATACACCAAGAATACAAGAGATGCATATTATGATTGGGCATATTATTTGTGAATGTGTAGAACACGAGATGTATAAGAGGAATGAAAGATGACAGTTCAAATAGATCAGGGAAATCGAACGGCAATTATTCCCGCACGAGTTGGATCAAAAGGTGTTCCACAGAAAAATATTAAATTATTGCAAGGATATCCGTTAATTGCATATTCGATTATATTGGCTAGGTATTCGCAACAGATAGATCGAGTGATTGTTTCTACAGACTCAGAAGAGATAGCTGAGATTGCACGGAAATATGGAGCGGAGGTTCCGTTTTTACGACCTAAAAAGTATGCAGAGGATTGTTCGGGTGATATAGAATTTATTAATCATGCATTACATTGGTTTATGGATAACGAAGGAAGTGTGCCGGAATATTTGATTCATTTACGCCCTACCACACCGCTTCGTGAAGTAGAAATTGTAGATACGGCAATTTCAACTATCATGAAACGGGAGGAAGCTACATCCTTACGATCAGCACACTTAGCATCAGAGTCTCCTTACAAGTGGTTCCTAAAGAACGAAAATGAATATTTCACAGCACTTTCAGAGAAAATAACGCTAGATGAAGCCAATGAAGGCAGACAAGGTTTTCCCAACGTCTATATTCCGGATGGATATGTGGATGTGCTAAAAAGTCAGTTTATTATAGAACAACAATTATTGCATGGAGATAGGATGATTGCTTTTGAATCTCCCTGCTGCTATGAAGTAGATACCATAGAAGATTTTTCATATCTTGAATATAAAATTAAACAACAGGGTTCTTGGATATATGATGTATTAACTAAGTTAGACTAAAAGAAGTAAAAAAATGTAAGAAAGAAGGATATAACGATGACAACGGAATATATGTTTAACAAAGTACCACATCAAGTTCCTTTGGTAGAAACGGAAAATCGCAAAATAGTGACAAAACTTCCGGTTCCGGAAAGTCTGGAAATTATAGAGCGTTCTATTCGATTTGAACCTTGGTCTATGAACAATCAACTTTATGCCGTATGGGATAGAGCAGTTGATTATCAGATATTTGATAAATGGGGTAATATATGGATAGATTTTTCATCGGGCATCTTTGTGACAAACACTGGTCATGGCAATGAAGCTATCATTCAAGCATTGCAGGAAATGCTTGATAAGCCCATGCTTAACAGCTACTATTATTCTTTGGAAATTCGTTCACTATTAGCAGAACAGTTGGTGAAAATGGCACCTAGCCCTATGGATAAAGCTTTTCTGTTAACTACTGGTGCAGAAACAACAGAATGTGCATTGAAACTTTGCCGTATGCATGGAAAAAAACAAAGACCAGACAAAGTAGGAATGATTGCATTTGAGGGAGCTTTTCATGGGAAAACATTAGGTGCACAAACAATGGCAGGGAAGCCGGCTTCTCAGAGCTGGATCGGAACTATGGATCCTTCTATTTATCATCTGTGTTGTCCAACCAATGCATTTGAGAGTATGGATCAGATTTATGATGAAGAGGCAGGCAGAAAACTTTTCGAGAGAGATATTACACAGTTAGAAGCATCGGGGGTTGACTTAGATACCATTACAGGAGCAATCTTTGAACCATACCAGGGGTGGGCAGCACTTTTTTATCCCATTGGGTATATTAAGGCTTTACGCAAGTTTTTGACTGAACACAATGCACTGCTGGTATCTGATGAAGTACAGGCGGGATTTGGGAGAACCGGTAAATTATTTGGATATGAATATTATGATGTGGACGTAGATATTATTTGTTGTGGTAAAGCAATTAGCGGATCGTTACCATTATCAGCCGTATTGAGCCGGGCTGATATTATTGATGTTGATGGATCTTTAAATAGTACACATGGAGGAAGTCCTTTACCTTGTGCAGCAGCATTGGCTAATTTGCATTTTCTTGAAGAGCACCATTTGGTAGAAGCCTCTAAAAGTAAAGAACATATTTTACGTTCAAAATTTCAAGAAATGCAAGCGAGATTTCCAGACAGAATACAGGCAATCCATGGTATGGGTATGGCTTTTGCAGCAATTGTTGTAAAACCGGGCACATTAGAGCTGGATATTGAATTAGTAGATAGGGTAATAGAGCGAGCTTTTGAAAAAGGACTCATGTCTATTCGGACGATGACAGGAACGCTTAAAGTAGGACCGCCACTAACAATCCCAGAGGAAGCATTAGCGGAAGGCATGGATGTTCTCATTGAAGCGATGCAGGAAATTGTGACAGAAAATAATTAATACTGGAGAAAAACTATGATTGCAATTAGACATACGGGAATATATGTCAGTGATTTAGAGTTAATGAAAGAGTTCTACAGTGCTGTATTGGGAATGAAAGAGAAAATTCATGAAATAGAAAGCAGTGATTATATTGCCACTATTCTAGGTCTAAATAATGCGAAAATCGAACTATATAAATTGGAAGCGGATAATGGAACGATGATTGAACTTTTAAAAGTATGCGATATGGAATCAAAAATAAAAGATGAAACTTCTGTTTGGGAACAGGGAAGTTATCACATTGCAGTTTCGGTATTAAATATTGATCATGAGTATAGCAGATTAAAAAAAATGGGAATTAAATTCATTTCAAAACCACTTGTTTCTCCCAACGGTTATGCAAAAGTTTGCTTTTGTAAAGATCCTGAGGGAAATTTTATAGAATTGGTGGAGACATTATAATTTCGAGTCATAGTATCATATTTTCAGAACATTGAACATAAAAGGAGAAAAACTATGAACCAGCATAGTATAGGAATTATGCAGGGACGATTAACACCAAGAAAAGGTAGAGAGATTCAATTTTTTCCATTTGATAATTGGGAAAATGAGTTTTATTTGGCAAAAAATTTAGGATTAGATGAGATAGAATGGATTTTTGACTGGGAAAACTATGAGGAAAATCCACTTTGGACTTCTAATATGCGTAAACGTATTGTGGAGGTTGTAAAACAAACTGGGGTAACGATTCATTCTGTTTGCTTTGACTATTTTATGAGAAGACCTTTTTATAAAGAAAAGCCAGAGAAAGAAAAGAAGGTATATGATGAAAATGTTCAAATTCTCACAACGATTATAGAAGCAGCTCATCAAATCAAGGCACATTTAATTGAAATTCCTTTAGTAGATAATTCATCTGTAAAAACAGAACTGGAACAAAAAAAAATGATTGAATTTATTCAACATATGTCAATAATTGCACAGACATATCATATTATGCTGGGATTAGAAACAGATTTCCCCCCGGCTGTTTTTAAAAATTTTTTAGATAAAATTGATAGAAAAAATGTAGTAGCCAATTATGATAGTGGAAACAGTTCGGGATTGGGATATCGGCATAGAGAAGAACTCCTTTCACTCAACCAATATGTTTACAATGTACATATTAAGGATCGAATTTATGGTGGTACATCGGTACCCTTAGGAACAGGCAGCGCAGATATGAAGGAAGTTTTTGCGAGTTTAAAACAAATAGAGTATAAAGGTAGTATTATTTTACAGGCAGCACGAGGAGAAGACGGTCGGGAAGAAGAAAATATTAGAGAACAGAAACAATTTGTACTTCAATATTTATCATGATTGCTAGAAATGTAGAATTTATTCAAATAATCGTTAGAAAACCAAATAAATTTGTAATATTTAAGGAGTTATATGAATCTGGAAATTCAAGATAAAATAGTTTTTATTACAGCGTCAACTAAGGGAATCGGATATGCTACGGCAAAGAGCTTCTTAGCAGAAGGCGCGAAAGTAATTATAAATGGAAGAAATCAAGAGAGACTTATAGCAACACATACTCATTTAAGTGCATGCTATGGTCAAGATAATGTATTTGTAGTATGCGGTGATATGACGAAAACATGTGATATTGAGCAAGCAAAACAGCAAATCATATCACGTTTTGGAAAAGTAGATATTCTAATTCCTAATCTTGGTAGTGGAAAACCTATCTCAGAGAATAGATTAGATATGGAGGAATGGGCACGACTGATTGATATAAATCTGTATAGTGCGGTAAAACTGATTCAAATATTTCTGGATATTTTAATGGAACAGCAACGAAGTAGCATTGTGTTACTTTCATCATTAGCAGCTTGTGAGAAGATAAGTGCACCATATGCTTACGCAGCAGCTAAGAATGCCATTTTGACCTTAACGAAATATATGGCGATAGACTATGCAGAACAAGGTATTCGAGTCAACGCAGTAGTCCCGGGTAATATTATTTATCCAACAGGTAGGTGGGAAGAACTTCTCTTGGCGGATGAAGTTGGCACAAAGAGTTATATTGAACAGAATGTTCCGATGAAACGTTTTGGAAAGCCGGAAGAAATTGCAGATATGATCGTATTTCTAGCCTCAGAAAGAGCTTCTTTTATGACTGGAAATACAGTTGTAGTAGACGGTGGTCAAAAAAAAGGATATTAAATTAAACATAGGAGAATAAAAAATGAATGCTGTATGTAGTTTGTGTGGAAATAAAGATATTGAAGTAATACATTGTGGTACAAGAGATAACAGCAATATTAATGTGCTGAAATGTAAAAAATGTGGTCTTGTATTTTTATCCTCCTTTGAACAAATATCAGATGAATTTTATGAAAATTCACATATGCATGATAACGAAGAAGAGGAAAGCTTTGAAGATTGGGTAGCTATTACTAAAGAAGACGATGATAGACGTGTGGCACTTTTAGAAAAGACATGTAAGGAAAAGAAAATTTTGGATTTTGGATGCGGCAATGCTGGATTCCTAAGAGGTATTATGTCAGTGGCACATAGTGTATCAGGTGTTGAAATTGAAGATGAGGCAAGAAAGATTATTAATGCTGAAGGGATTAAGGTTTATAAGAGCCTTGATGATTGTAAAGAAAAATATGATATCATAACTTGTTTTCATGTTATAGAGCATTTGGAGAATCCACTAATATATTTAAAAACCATGAGCGAACATTTATATGAGGGAGGGAAAATTATTATAGAAACTCCTAATTCAGAGGATGCGTTATTATCATTGTATCACGTAAAAGAATTTGCTGATTTCACATATTGGAGTCCGCATATTATTCTATATAATTATAATACAATTGCTTTGCTTGCAGAAAAAGCCGGTTTACAAGTAAAATGGAATAGACAACTTCAAAGATACCCGCTGTCGAATCATTTATACTGGTTATCAGAAAAACAACCAGGCGGACATGTAAAATGGGACATGTTTAATGATGAAGTGTTGATTAAAGAATATCAGCATATATTGGAGGAACATCACTGGTGTGACACCTTGTTTGTATGCTTAGAGATGAGGAGTGAATAAAACGGATGAGTATTTTAGAAAAATTCAAATTAGATAACCGAATAGCTATTATTACCGGTGGGGGTGGATTGCTGGGAAGTAATCATGCAGAAGCTATTTTGGATGCAGGTGGAATACCTATATTGCTGGATATTTCACAAGAGAGTTTAGAACATACAAAGGAAAAACTACAAGAGAATCATAAGCAAGGTGTCGTAGAGACGTTTTGTGTAGATATTACCAGTCGAGAAGCATTACTCCGGGTTGGAAATGCACTGTTAGAAAAATATGGACATATTGATATTCTGATTAATAATGCTGCTAATAATCCAAAAGTAGAAGGGGATGCAGCAAATATGCAGAACATACAATTTGAAAACTTTCCGATTGAACTTTGGAATAATGATATTTCAGTTGGTCTTACCGGTGCTTTTTTATGTGCACAGGTGTTTGGTAGTATTATGGCACAACAAGAAAATGGTGTGATACTTAATATTTCTTCTGATTTAGGGATTATAGCACCGGATCAAAGAATCTATCGAAAAGAAAGTTTACCGGATATGGAACAAACAGTCAAACCAATTACATATTCGGTTATTAAGCACGGATTGTTGGGATTAACCAAATATTTAGCCACCTATTGGGCAGATAAAGGGGTACGTACTAATGCTCTTTGTCCGGGTGGAGTATATAATGGACAAAATGACGAATTCTTGGCAAAAGTAACGAATCTGATTCCAATGGGCAGAATGGCGGATATAGATGAATATAGAAGTACAGTTCTATACTTAGTATCAGATGCAAGCTCATACATGAATGGCTCTACCGTGATTGTGGATGGAGGAAGAACATGTTGGTAAATCTATGATGAAGGGAAATGATTATGAAAATAGCATGTTGCCAATTAAATATAAAATGGGAAGATAAACAACAAAACATGGGGCGAATTGCAAAATATATAGCAGAAGCCTCGGGCGAAAAAGCAGATATTATTCTATTCCCGGAGATGAGTTTAACAGGATTTTCTATGAATATTAGGATAACAATGGAAGAGTCATACGATACCGTTACCAAAATCAAGTGTCTTGCTAGGCAGAATAATATAGCAATTGGAATCGGATGGGTTAAGGCTTGTGGAGAAAAAGCAGAAAATCATTACACAATCATAAACAAGAATGGACAAGAACTTTCCGATTATATCAAAATTCATCCGTTTAGCTTTGCAGGGGAGAACCATTACTTTAATTCAGGAAAAACAGTGAAAATTTTTGAATTGAATGATATCAAGATGTGTACACTGATTTGTTATGACTTGAGATTTCCCGAGACCTTTCAGTTAGTAGCAGATGATGTGAGCTGTATTATTGTTTCGGCGAATTGGCCTGAAGTACGTAACAAACATTGGCAAAGCTTATTACAGGCACGTGCGATCGAGAATCAAGTGTATATGATAGGTGTTAATTGTGTTGGTAAACAACAAGATGTGTACTATTCAGGGGAAAGCTGTGTCATTAATCCAAATGGAGATATGATCGGCATATTATCAGGTAAAGAGGGCAATCTCTACGTAGATATTCCGGATGATGTAGAACAGTATAGGAATGCATTTCCGATGAGAAAAGATAGAACTAAACAGATCTATATTGAAAATCTTTCAATATAGAGTTGCAAATCGGAAAATGAATAAATCGGAACAGAGGGGAAAACGAAAATGAGAATTTTATTAATTGCGTATGATAATGACAGTCATATTGCATGGTTTCCATTAGGACTAGCATATATTGCGGCTGCTTTACGAAATGATGGTCATGATGTTGAAATTTATCAACAAGACATATATCATTATTCCGAAGAACATTTGACGGAATATTTAACAAATAATATATTTGACATAGTTGGTGTTGGAGGTTGTGGAGGATATTATCAATATCGAAAAATCAAACAGATAGCACATGCTATTAATGAAGTAAAAAACAAACCTTTATTTTGGATGGGAGGTCATTTACCATCACCTGAACCGGAATACTTTTTGAGAAAATTTGGAGCAGATTTTGTTGTTATAGGTGAAGGCGAGGAAAGTGTAAAAGAATTAGTTAAGGTTTGCGCAGAAAAAGGTGATTTAAGCACTGTTGATGGAATCGCATATCTAGATGAGAATCAACAGTTTGTTCAAACGAAAAAGAGAGCACTAATAGAGAAGGTTGATGAGATTCCATGGCCTGCTTGGGACTTATTTAATATGGAGCACTATGTCTTGACTGAATATCCAAACAGTATGCGTAAGGATAGAGGCCTTAGCATAATAAGTGGGCGTGGCTGCCCTTTTAGATGCAACTTTTGCTATCGTATGGATGAAGGATTTCGTCCGAGGAGTGCGCAGAGTATCATAGATGAAATGATATATTTAAGGGATACTTATAAAATATCATATATTGAATTTGATGATGAACTTTTGATGTCCTCAGTAGCACGTACAAAAGAAATTTGCCAAGCAATGCTAGAAAAAAAAGTTAATATGAAATGGAATTGCAGTGGAAGGTTAAACTATGCTTGTAAAGATTTAGGAATGCTTCAGATGATGAAGAGTGCAGGCTGTGTTTTCATTAATTATGGAATAGAATCCATTGATGATCAGGCACTTAAAAACATGAATAAGAATTTAACTACAAAGATGATTATTGAAGGTGTGGAAAACACATTGAAAGCCGGTATTAGTCCTGGATTAAATATAATTTTTGGAAATATTGGAGAAACAAGAAAATCAATCGAAAATGATGTGGAATTTTTATTTAAATATGACGATCATGCTCAAAATCGCACAATCAGACCTGTAACACCATATCCGGGAACAGATTTATATCAATATGCTTTAGAAAAAGGAATGATTAATAATATTGAAGATTTCTATGAGAATAAACATTTAAATTCTGATTTGCTAACATGTAATTTTACAGAACTTTCAGACGAAGAATATTATGAAGCATTAGCATGGGCCAATACAAAATTGCTGGAGAATCATTTAGAGTTTAAGAAAAAAGAAATTGATAAAAGCATTGAGAATCTATACGTTAAAAAAGATATAAATTTTCGTGGATTTAGAACAGTATAGCTAACACTTCAAACAAAATATTGTAAAACAATTGAAACTCTAGTATACTCAACACAGAGTTGCAATCAATTGAAATGAATCGGGGCAATGAAGTAAATGAGTAAGTATACGGTCATCCATCATACCGAACTACCACCGGGAACTGCCCGTGGAGTCAAGCTGCCGGGACTTATGATATCCGCCATCTTGTATCTATACACGGTCATAATCTTTGTGATATATCCTCTTTACTATCATAATAAATATTATGATATGGGAGAGGCAAAATATATATTTTTTAGAAATGTTACGGGCATTACCTTTGGATTACTTTTGGTATTGGGGTTGATGGCTCTGATTTTCTATGCTGTTAAGGGGATATCACTCAAAAGAGTCTCGTTATCATGTACAGATTGGTTTGTCTTAGCGTATGCAGTGGTTGTTTGGATATCTTTTGCGTTGACGCCTTATCGTACAGATGCTGTTTGGGGATATGAGGGTTGGTATATGGGTTTGGTATCCCAAATGACTTTTGTAGCACTTTATTTTCTGATCTCTCGATTGTTACGATGGAAAATAACCCTTCTCCATATGATAACAGCAGCTTCTTCTATTGTATTTGTGCTGGCGATCTTGCACAGATTTCAGATTGATCCCCTTTTACTGTATGAAGGTCTATCTGTGGACAATCGTATTTTATTCTTATCCACGATAGGACAGGCAACGTGGTATTCGAGTTTTCTTTGTGTTGTTTTCCCCATTGGTTTATTTCTGTTTTGGCATAGTGAACACAGACGATTGAGGATTCCTTATGCTGTTTATGTGTTCTTGGGATTTGCCACGATGGTAACACAAAACAGTGACAGTGCTTATATTGCATTTGCACTGATGCTGCTTGCACTTTTTTGCTTTTCCTTTACTTCCAATCTGTTATTTCGACATTTTCTGGAAGTCCTGGTAATTGGATTGGGCGCATGTAAAATCATCGGCATCCTGCAATTGTGCTATCCGCAGAATGTGGTACCGTTGGAACCACTATCTGTCTTTGTATCGCAAAGTAGCTTTACATGGGTGCTTTATGCTATGATCGTGTGTACTTACCTTGGTTGGCTGTGGATGGAGAAGCACGAGAAGATAACGATTACAAGGTATCGACAGCTACCCATATTTGTAGTGGCTCTGACCTTGATTGTGATAGCACTTAGTATTGTCTGTGTGTATCTGATTACAACAGATCAGGCACCGCAGTTCCTGGATTTTTTAAGACAGATTAACTATTTTAATTTTAATGAGGTATGGGGGAGTGGCAGAGGGTTTACCTGGCGTTATACAGCGGCAGTTTTTGCCGAATATTCTCTGCCAATGAAATTATTCGGTTGTGGACCGGATTGTTTTACTGCATATTCTTATGCCCTGCATTCTACAGAACTGTCCGCCAGATTTGGCAATAGTGTTTTGACCAATGCCCATAATGAATGGTTTACCAGTCTTATGTTTTTTGGAGTATCGGGGCTGATTACTTATACGGGTATCTTCGTGACCACGATTGTGCGTGGGATTCGGACTGCCATCAAACAGCCATTCCTGATTGCGGTTGTTATGTGCACCTTAGCGTATATGGGACATAATTTTTTCTGCTATCAGCAGATCGTGTGTACGCCACTTGTTTTTATCATCATGGGTTTGGGAGAGGGGATACAAAGAGATGCAATATGATTATCTGGTAGTAGGAGCGGGATTGTTCGGAGCGACTTTTGCTAATTATATGTCAGAGCATGGCAAAACCTGTCTTGTGATTGAACAAAGAGATCATATCGCAGGTAATATCTATACAAAAGAGGTGGCGGGTATCCGTGTTCACCAATATGGAGCTCATATTTTCCATACGTCTAATCGAGCTGTTTGGGATTATGTGAATCGCTTTGCGGAGTTTAATCAGTATGTAAATTCGCCGATTGCAAGATTTCGGGATGAATTATATAATATGCCATTTAATATGAATACTTTTAGCAAAATGTGGAATATTACGACGCCGGCAGAAGCCAAACAGAAGATAGCGGAGCAAATAGCAGATCTGCATATTACCCATCCCAACAATCTCGAAGAACAGGCATTGTCTTTGGTGGGAACGGATATTTATCAGAAATTAGTGAAAGGCTATACAGAGAAGCAGTGGGGCTGTGCATGTACTGACTTACCGGCTTTTATTATCAGACGTTTACCGGTTAGATTTACGTATGATAATAATTATTTTAATGATCGTTATCAAGGGATTCCCATCGGAGGTTATACGGCACTGGTGGAGAAGATGCTGTCAGGGATTGAAGTCAGACTAGGTACGGATTATGATAAAGCACAGAAGCAGTGGCAGATGTCGGGTGCAGTCACTTATGGTAAGGTCGTATATACGGGTATGCTGGATGCTTTCTTTGAGTATCGATTTGGGGCATTAGGGTATCGTTCTTTACGTTTTGAACACGAAGTACTGACAGATACGGATAATTATCAGGGAAATGCAGTGGTTAATTACACGGAACGGGAAGTGCCTTACACCAGGATCATCGAGCATAAGCACTTTGAGTTTGGAACACAGCCCGGTACTGTGATTACAAGAGAATATCCGAGTACCTGGCACAAAGGGGAAGAACCATATTATCCGATTAACGATGAGCCTAATCAGGCACTTTATCGCAGGTATAAGCAATTAGCAGATGAGCAGACGCATATTCTATTTGGAGGAAGACTGGGGCAATATCAATATTACGACATGGATAAAGTCATAGAAGCGGCCATGCAGATGGCGGAAAGTGAATTAGAGCAATGTTAGACAAAATCGCCAAAGTAAAACACGTATGGATCCGATTTCTTCCGGCACTTTTGATGCTCTTACTCATATTTGGATTTTCCGCACAGAATGATGAGGAGTCATCAGAGACCAGTACAGCAACCACGATTACGATAGCACACTTGATTCATATAGAATTAGATGCCGAAACAGTGGAGGCGATCAGCGGAGTGGTGCGTACTGTAGCACATTTTACAGAATATCTGCTGCTGGCAGGGACTTGTTTCTTTGCCATTGCGATCTGGCCGATGCGTCCTTTGGTGCGATATGGCGGTTTGGAATTATTCTGTGCCGTTTATGCTGTGTCGGATGAACTGCATCAATATTATGTACCGGGTAGGTGGTGTCAGTGGCAGGACATGCTCATCGATAGTATGGGAGCTGCATTTGGCTTATTATTATGTTTCCTGTGGGTTCACAGACGGCATAGATAATCAATAGGGATTGAGAGAGGTGATTGATTTGGAGAACAAGCGTAAGACGATTGTACACAATCGATATTTTCTATATTTAACAGAGTTTTTTGCAGGGATGTCGGTTATGGCGATTGAACTGGGTGCCAGTAGACTGTTGGCACCATATTTTAGTTCGTCACAGATCGTATGGACGGTTATCATAGGGACGATTATGATCGCTATGGCACTGGGCAATATATGGGGCGGTAAGATGGCGGATAAGAATCCGAATCCTGTCCGCTTGTATAGCCGATTGCTATTGGCAGCACTTTGGACAGCGATGATACCCTTGGTTGGCAAATATGTTATTGCCGGTATTTCGATAGGACTTGCTTTATTTGTAACAAAAAATTTCTTGGTGTGGGCATCTCTTGTCAGTTGTCTGGTTTTGTTTGTCTTTCCTTTGATGCTGCTCGGTACCGTGACGCCATCGTTAGTCAAGTATACAGTAGAAGATTTGGATAATAATGGAGCGATTGTCGGGAGACTGGGAGCACTGAATACCATCGGCAGTATTATCGGCACCTTTGTGCCTACTTTTATTACGATTCCGGCCGTAGGCACTGCAGCTACGTTCTATATTTTTGCGGCTATTTTAGCATTACTGAGTCTGTGCTATTTTATATCGGCAAAACAGCAGATGGGTAAGGGAATCGTCTCTTTACTGCTGATTGGCATCCTGAGTCTGAGTGCCGGCAATTACAGCTTTGCTTTTTGGGAGCAGGATTTGACCTACGAAGGAGAGTCTATCTATAATTATCTTCAAGTCAAAGAAGATGATAAGAGCGTTACACTATCTACTAATGTTTTATTTGGAGTGCAGTCGATTATGATGAAAGATTCGAGATTTACGGGTATGTATTATGACTATGCATTGGCAGCACCTTATATGGCAGGGCTGGCAGAACCGATAGACAACGGCGATAGTCCGGATCGTGATATTCTCATCCTGGGACTGGGAACGGGAACCTATGCCACGATGTGTGATACTTATTTTCCGGAGGCTAATATTGAAGGAGTAGAGATAGACCGTGATATTACAGAATTGGCAAAAGAGTATTTTTCTTTACCGGAGAGTGTGAAAGTCAGTGTATATGATGGCAGAGCATATCTCTCGGGGGCGAAAAAATATGATGTTATCATGGTGGATGCCTATCAGGATATTACGATACCTTTCCAGATGTCTACGGTAGAGATGTTTACCCAGGTACGGGATCATCTGAAAGAAAATGGAGTTATGGTTGTGAATATGAATATGCGTTCTGATCAGGAAGGTGCGATTAATGATTATTTATGTGACACCATCGCTTCTGTATTTCCGCATGTTTACACCGCTACCGTACAGTCCGGTACCAACACAGAACTTTTTGCATCGATGAATGATAAAATGGTAACTAATCTGGAAACATGGTGTGCAGGGAAAGCTTCGGATGCACCGCTTCACACGATGATGAATATCGTCAAGAACAGTTTAAAGCCTGTGGAAGGCGGTTCTCTTATCCTTACCGATGATAAAGCACCGGTGGAACTGCTGGGGATGAAGGTTATTGATGAGATTATAGGAGAGGAACTGGACTACTATAAGCGGATATTCAAGTCGGGCAATTTTGAAGATTTGTTATAAAGCAGATGTTGCCATTCCAAGATATGATTATAACAGACGGTTTGATTATGTCGTGGAATTTGAGCAAGAAAATGATTGCATAATCTCAAAAGAATGCTATAATATAGAAATATACTTTGAATATCAAATTACTTGACAGGCAAAGTACTATGAGAACAATAGCAGAGAATGAAGAGATGGAGAGCATGTGATATGAACTGGGAAGAAGCAATTAAGGATCTGGAAGAACGAAGAATAACGGCAGCCTTAGGGGGCGGTCAAACACGTATTGATAAACAGCATAAATCAGGAAAATTAACAGCACGCGAACGGATTGATATTTTACTGGATCAGGATACTTTTGTAGAAGTGGATGGTTTTATTGAGTCCAGAATCGATGATTTTGGGTTGGATAAGAAGAGAGTACCGGGAGATGGTGTAGTAACCGGATATGGCGAGATAGATGGACGTCTGGTCTTTGTGGCCAGTGAAGATTTTACAGTGATCGGTGGTACCCTGGGAGAGTATCATTCTTACAAAATATGCTGTATTCAGGATATGGCGATGAATATGAAAGCCCCATTTATCTGTATCAATGACAGTGGTGGTGCCAGAATAGAGGAGGGCATCTCTTCCCTGAGCGGATATGCGGGTATGTTCTTGCGTCATACTAAGGCATCGGGAGTGATTCCGCAGATTGCGGTTATCTTGGGACCGTGTTCGGGTGGAGCCTGCTATGCACCGGCCATCTGCGACTTTATTTTTATGGTAAAGGATATTTCTAAGATGTTCATTACAGGCCCAAATGTAGTGAAAACAGTCATCAATGAAGTGGTAACGGTGGAAGAACTTGGAGGAGCAGAGGTACATGCCAAGAAGAGCGGAGTATCTCATTTTACCTATGATACGGAAGGTGAATGCCTGATGGGAGTTCGTAAATTACTCGCTTATATACCGAGTAATTACCAGGAAAAGGCACCACTGATTAAAAAAGAAGATAGACAGAATCTGGCATTGAGTGTGAATAAAGTATTAAGCCGTATTGGGGGCTTGGGCAAAAAAAATCATGCAAAAGCGGATGAGAAAGCGAATAGAATACGAACCATCGTGCCGGAAAATTCACGCCAGGCATATGATGTAAAGGATGTCATCGGATGTGTTACGGATGAACATAGTTTTTTTGAAGTACAGGCGGAATTTGCAGCCAATGCGGTAGTGGGATTTGGACGTATGCATGGAGAATCAGTTGGATTGATAGCCAATCAGCCTGCAGTGATGTGCGGTTCTCTGGATTATCAGGCTTCTGATAAGATTGCACGCTTTATCAGATTCTGTGACTGCTTTAATATTCCATTGATTACATTAGTGGATGTTCCGGCTTTCTTGCCGGGGACAGAACAGGAACACAATGGTATTATCAGACACGGAGCTAAGGTGCTCTATGCTTATTCGGAAGCTACCGTGCCAAAAATATCTGTAATTATGCGTAAAGCTTATGGAGGCGCGTATATTGCGATGAATTCCAAGGAAATGGGAGCCGATATCGTGTATGCTTGGCCGATTGCAGAGATCGCAGTTATGGGAGCGGATGGTGCTGTCAATATCGCATTCAAACGCAAGATTAAATCAGCAGAGGATCCGGAAGCTATGCGTGCTCAATGTAAACAGGAGTATGAAGACCGATTCCTCAATCCCTATGTTGCGGCAGCCAGAGGGTATGTAGATGAGGTGATTAAACCGGAAGAGACCAGAGCCTGTCTACTAAAGTCACTTAGATTATTACGCAGCAAAAAAGTAGAGCCGATTCCAAAGAAACACGGCAATATTCCATTGTGATTCCCTTGAGCTTCCGCAAAATGTAAATTCGCAATGATTAAATCCTCCTAAGCAATTAACTTGAGGCAGAGTTGATACGGATTTAAAGTCTTTCTTGCCTGTTGAAGATAAGGAGCCCCTGCAGATGCAGGAGTTCCTTTTTCAAGGTGTCTGGATAATCGATCAACGGTATTTATCTTCTTGGAAGATTCATGAAGCTGGTCAACGACATCTGTGAGCAAACAGCTTTCTGAAGCCAACATGCCATATGTGAGCATTTTATGAAAGTTGTTTATAACGAATGTAATAAATTGAGGCTCTCTGGATAAAACTACGGAAATGTTAGTATTGAACTCTGTTGTATTTGTTGGTATACTGAACACTAGGGAAAGCTGTGCATCTATTTTGTACTAATGACACACAAAGGCGAGGTTAAAACAGATGCTTTTCTGCATTCGTCAAAATTCAAAGAATTTCTAAATAAACACTAACATTACGGAAGGTACGGGAGGACACAAAAGATGGAACGTAATCAGGACCGAAAAATTGCCTTTGCAAAGCAGCAAAAACTATCTGCTTTCCAATTGCTGTGTGAACTACCAAACTATATCTGCCTTTTTTTTTCGGCGCTGCTTTCCCACTCCCTTCTTGCATGGGTAGACTTAATAGACTCTACCAACATCGTTTGCCGCGAAACCCTGATACTAATTCTTTCCCACAAGTTGAAAAAGAATTTATCCTACAACTACAACTACGGTACCGGGAAGCTGGAAGCGCTTGCTTCTCTGTGCTGCGATGTATTGCTCATGTGCGGTCTTGCGGCGATGATTGTAGCTGCGGTGATGGGACTGCTTGATCCACAGCAGTCCTCCGAACTGTTGATTTGGGTGGTGCTTTTAAAGATTGTAAACGTTGCCGTTGACGCATCCATTTTGATGAAACAGAAGAAAAATAAAATTGAAAGCAAGCTATATCATGCTGAATTTGCTGCCAATTTGAAAAGCCTTCTCTTTGACAGTGCCTTGTTAGTGATTTTTTTCATCACCTGTTTTTTGCGAGATTTTCAGTGGACATGGTATATTTCACCGGTATTTTCCATCGTTTTCGGACTGGTATTTTTCTACTATACCATATCCCGTATGCGCAAGGCTGTGCTGGAATTGCTGGACACCACCTGCGACGAGCAAACACAACACAATGTCTTAAAAGTGTTGGTGGAACTGTATGACCACTACGACGAATTTTTAGAAGTCAAATCCAGAATCAATGCCGATCAACTTCTCATTGATATTTATGTGCGCTTTC
>JAVVVE010000005.1:0-104990 GCA_036652815.1 Lachnospiraceae bacterium | reverse complement strand
CACCCTTTACAGTTGCGATAATAATCGTTGGCATCTCTTTGCGGTCCTGATCCTGCGCCAACAGAGGTTCTAAATATTCAATGGCTCGTTTCATACTCTCTGCACTGGCAATTAATTGAGGTAAAAAATAAGTTCCTTTGTCAAATAAATCTCCCACTTCATTAATAGCCGGCAGTAATATCTCATTGAGAAGATTGGGGGCCGGATGTCCCTCTGCTACTGCCTGCGTTGTGATACTGACGATGCCGTTTCTGTTTCCTTTTAAAACAGCTGTCCGCAATTGCTCTAAAACATTTTGCTCCGTCTTTTCTCCTCTTATCGTTGTCGTGGAGTCGGGTGCTGCTGCATCATTTTTAGCATTCATGGCTTCAATATAACGGATATCGGCTCCTTCTTTATGCAGCAAGACATCTGCTGCATAAGCACTGCTGACCAATAACTGCTGATTTGGATTAGCAATTGCCATGGTAAGTCCTGCCTGGATTGCCATCGTTAAGAATGCGGCATTAACAAATCCACGTTCCGGCAATCCAAAAGAAATATTCGATAAACCACAGATAGTAGCCAACCCTCTCTCTTTACAATACCGAATCGTTTGTAACGTCTCGATTGCTGCACTTGGATTGGCACCTACCGTTGCCACCAGACCATCTACTATAATATCTTCTATGCACATACCCTCTTTTAACGCAAGCTTCACAATCGTATCTATAATCTTACATTTCTCTTCCGGATTCTTGGGTAGGCCTTTTTCTGACAAGGGCAGTAAAATAAACATGGCACCATACCGTCTTGCAATCGGTAATAGCTGTTCTATCTTGCCTTTTTCTAAGGAAATGGAGTTAATCAGTGCTCTGCCGGGATATCTTCTGAGTGCCTGCTCTATTACCTGGACATGACTGGAATCAATACATAAAGGTAACGAAGTAACCTGACTGACTTCTTCGATTACCCGCAGCATCATCGCTTCTTCATCAATACCGCTCATCCCCATGTTAATATCCAGAATATCCGCTCCGCTATTCTCTTGTTCTTCTGCAAACTGTATGACCTTATCAAGCTTACCTTCCTTTAATTCTGCCTGCAAGGACTTCTTACCGGTTGGATTAATACGCTCCCCTACAATCATAAAGGGGGATTGGGTATCAAAGATCAGGCTCTTCCTTTCGGAAGCCAGCATCCCTTTGTGGATCACCTTTGGCATCTGTACCGGCATCCGGGCAGTTGCCTGGTACATAGATGCTATATACGCAGGACTCGTACCACAGCAGCCACCTATCAATACAGCCCCTGCCTCTACCATCTCTACCATCTGTGAAGCAAAGGTTTGTGCATCCAAATCATAGATGGTACTACCATCCTGTGCCAGACTTGGTAACCCTGCATTGGGTTTGGCGATTAACGGGATAGCGGTTACTTGTGCCATCTTCCTAATCACCTCTGCCATCTGCATAGGGCCTGTAGAACAATTAGCGCCTATCGCATCGACTCCCAAGCTGGTCAGTACAATCGCTGCTGTTTGTGCATCTGTACCAAATAGCGTTCTCCCATCCGCTTCATAAGTCATAGTTACCATAATCGGCAATTCACAGACTTTCCTGGCAGCTATCACAGCCGCTCTGGTTTCTTGCAGACTCATCATAGTCTCTATAATCAGCATATCTACACCGGCTTTGTAAAGGATCCGAGTCTGTTCCCGATAAATATCTACCAACTCTTCAAAGTCAAGCTTGCCTATGGGTGCTAGCTGCTCGCCTGTCATGGTAAGGTCTCCTGCTACATATGCTTGTCCATTTGCCGCTTGTCTGGATATCGCTACCAACGTTTGATTGATATTCTCTATCTCATCCGCCAATCCATACTCCTGTAATTTAATACGGTTTGCCGTAAAAGTCGGAGCATATATGATTTGACTGCCTGCTTTCACATATTCGCTTTGTACTGCCTGTAATATATCAGGATGTTCCATCATCCATTGTTCCGGACATATCCCCGAAGGCATGCCATTTTTTTGCAGCATCGAACCGGTTGCCCCATCCAGATAGATTGGATGACCTGTACACATCTCTTTAAATTCTTTTTTTGTCATATGCGTAACCATTCCTTTCGTACTGATTTCTTTCAAATAATAGCATGAAAATCCTTGCAACGCAAAGCATTTTCTCCAAATTCCTTGATTTTCATTCATATCTATGGTAGATTAAATAATGGATATTTCGTAACAATATTGTAACAAATATATGGAATACGAAAGGAACTTATGATGAAATATAAACTAACTGTTTCTGTACTCGCCCTATTGACCTGTTGTACCTTAGCCGGGTGTGGAAACGAGGAAGCCCTAGACACCTATAAAGAAGATATGACTGCATTTTGTGATAACATCACTGCTGAAAACGATGTCATTGACAGTATCGATCCTACCACGGAAACTGCCGCGGCAGATCTGCTTCAAAGCCTTGACAAGATAGAACAAGACTTCATAACTCTGGCAGATATGAACGTACCCACCCAATTCAGTGCAGTGGAATCTCTCGCTGACGAAGCCAGTGCTTATATGACCGAAGCAGTTGGTCTCTATCATCAGGCTTTCGATGGGGAACCCATCAGCGAAGATTATGACAATCTTATGCTTCTCGCTAACGAAAGCTATGGACGTGCCATGAAGCGCGTCCAATATATTGGTGATATTCTCATGGGACAAGTCCCTGATGGTGATAACGTACAAGTACATTATAAGGATGAAGCAATAACAGAATAAATAATAATCTATGGTGACCGGCAGTTATTGCCCGGTCACCATTTTAAATACATCGATGAATCCCATTACCGTAACGATTATAATTAAGAGAGGTGTAATAAATCTAATGCACAGTAACCATGCTTTCTTTAGATGAAACGTGATGCCATTGGATTCAACATGTTGAATAATCTTCTCCGGTCCCCATATCCAACCAATGTAGATACACATTAAGATACCGCCAATCGGCATCAATATATTATCCGTTAGCATACCCATAAAATCAAATACGGAATAATTCAGAATCGTCACATCACCCAATACTCCAAACGAGAGTGCACTGGGAACACCCAGCAAAAATACACCTAAACCCAATACAAATACCGCTGTTTTTCTGCTGCATTTAAAATGATCCAAAAAAGCAGAGACTACCGTTTCCAATAATGCGATGGCTGATGTTACTGCTGCAAAAAATACCAAACCAAAGAATATAACAGCAAAGAACCAACCACCTGTCATACTGCCAAACACTTTAGGCAAGGTACCGAAAATCAGTCCCGGACCCTGTCCCGGTTCCATACCGAACGCAAATACAGCCGGGAAAATAGCCAATCCTGCAAGAATAGCAACCGAAGTATCCAAGCTTGCAACAATAATGGCATTCTTTGCAATGTTTTCTTTACGATTCAGATAACTACCATAGGTAATGGTAATCCCCATGCAAAGACTTAGAGAATAGAACACCTGTCCCAGTGCTGCAGGTATCGATGCCAAGCGAAATCCGCCATTCATCTTAAATACAAAATCAATCCCCGCCTGTGCTCCCGGCAGCGTAACGGAACGCACTACAATAATTAATAATAAAACAAACAATGCCGGCATCATAAATTGGGATGCTTTCTCTATTCCATTCGTTCCCTTATAACAAATAAATACCACACACAGCATAAAGATAAAATGCCAAATAATAGATTCCACCGGACTAGCTATATATGCCGCAAAATCAACCGGTGCTGCCTGCGTTGTCACATAGCTGGCAATATATTTCAAGATCCAGCCCCCGATTACACTGTAATATGACAGAATAATAAAAGCACATATAATACCCATAATGCCAATAATCTTTGCCTTTTTATTCAAATCCCCATACGCCTGCACCGGACCTTTACCGGTCATTCTACCGATACTCATCTCTGTTACCAAGACCGGTACCCCTAATAATAATACAAACACTAAATAGGCAATAAGGAATTGAAATCCTCCATTTTTACCCATTAAATAGGGAAATTTCCATAAATTACCAAGCCCAATCGCTGCTCCTGCTGTTGCTAAAATAAATCCGATATTGGAAGCCCACTGTACTTTTTTCTCCATGTTGAATTTCTCTCATCCTCTCTTGTTTTCACTGTATATTATTTTAAATGTACCCTAATGTGGCATATAGTTACTATGTCCGATATATTGCTTGCCTGCTTCCACTCCATTCACATAAGTCGTTAAATAAGTATTGGTGCTAAGGCTGTTCGGTACATCAGACCATAAGCGATAAGTCTTGCCACCTAATAATGCCTGATTCATATAAATACTCATAACAAGCTGTTTGCCTTCCACGGCAGCCATCAGCATAATTGGACGGCTATAATTATTACGAATCACCAAATCTTTGGATCCTGCAGAGATAGCAGCATCTAAGCCTGCCGGAAGATAGCTGACTCTCATACTGTGTGGATGTCTTTGCAACACTTCCAGTCCTGAATTCATCGCTGCATTATATAATGTAGAAGAAATCTGGCAGATACCACCACCGTAACCGGGAACAGATTCTCCATCTACGTATACACCTGCCAAAGCATATCCATTCTCACGGGTTCTCGGTAATAATAAATCACTTACCGATATTACTTCTCCCGGTGCTAATGTTTTATTATTTAAACGTGAAGCTGCCACTGTAATATTCTGTATACGATTGGCCGAACTTCCAACCAAGGTAGTAACACAAGTTCCCGATACGATATTGACTCCACCAAGAGGTATTGCAAATAAAAATCCACCATTTAAGTCGATCTGTATATCACTAGGTTGTGTTCCCGAAGTCGTCTGTGCAATCAATGTTTGTACCAATAATTCTGCGAATTCCGAACGAATCTGTAAGGCTGTTCCTGCTGTTGCGGTTGTATAAGTCCCCGTCTCCTGCTGATAAATGGTCTCAGTTCCATTTGCCGGGATGTCTAATAACTGGAGATTGATCGTTTTAATCCAATGATCAAGGATGGCAGCATCCGGGAAGGTCCCTGACATAGCACCGAGATCTGCGATACGATATCCCCATTGCATCGTTCCCAAGGTTAGTACGATATTATGTGTATCTTCACCGGGTGCTGCCTGTACAGATAATGGTGTTGCTAAAACACATAGCAGTAGAAGCAAACTAACTATCTTTTTCATTGTCATTTCCCCTCTCACAAAAAAAAGGTGTATCAAACGATGTGCCAGTTTGATACACCTTGTTTCCTTCATGCACTACTTAGAATTTCCCTGCTTTTGCAGCCATTTCAATCCCTACGGCTACAGCAACTGTGGCACCGACCATCGGATTATTACCCATACCGATCAGTCCCATCATCTCTACATGTGCCGGTACAGAAGAAGAACCTGCGAACTGTGCATCTGAATGCATACGTCCCATAGTATCTGTCATACCATAAGAAGCAGGACCTGCTGCCATATTATCCGGATGAAGTGTACGTCCTGTACCACCACCTGAAGCAACGGAGAAATACTTCTTTCCTTGCTCGATACATTCTTTTTTGTAAGTTCCTGCAACCGGATGTTGAAATCTGGTAGGATTGGTTGAGTTACCTGTAATAGATACATCAACACCTTCTTTATGCATAATCGCTACGCCCTCTGTAACATCATTGGCTCCATAGCAATTAACTTTTGCTCTTAATCCTGTTGAATATGCTTTACGGAATACTTCTTTTACTTCTCCCGAATAATAATCCATCTCTGTCTCTACATAAGTAAAGCCATTGATTCTGGAGATAACCTGTGCAGCATCTTTACCAAGTCCGTTTAAGATAACTCTTAAAGGCTTTGTACGAACTTTATTAGCTTTCTCAGCAATACCGATTGCACCTTCTGCTGCTGCAAAAGATTCATGTCCTGCTAAGAATGCAAAACACTCGGTCTCTTCTTCCAATAGCATCTTGCCTAAGTTACCATGTCCAAGACCTACTTTACGTTGATCTGCTACGGAACCCGGGATACAGAAAGCCTGTAGACCTTCTCCGATTGCTGCTGAAGCATCTGCTGCTCTGGTACAACCTTTTTTGATTGCAATGGCAGCTCCTACGATATATGCCCAACATGCATTCTCAAAACAGATTGGTTGAATCTTTTTTACCTGGTCGTATACATCAAGACCTGCGTCTTTTGTTATCTTCTCAGCTTCTTCGATGGAAGAAATTCCATAGCTGTTTAATACACCATTGATTTTATCAATTCTTCTCTCATATGATTCAAATAAAGCCATTATAATTTTCCTCCTTCTCTTATTCTTGTCTTGGGTCAATAATCTTAACGGCATCTTCTACGCGTCCATATTGCCCTTTTGCTTTTTCGTATGCTGTGTTTGGATCATCACCTTTTTTGATGAAGTCTGTCATCTTACCAAGGCTTACGAACTGGTAACCGATGATTGTATCTTCTTCATCCAATGCGATACCTGTTACATAACCTTCTGCCATCTCAAGATAACGAGGTCCCTTCTTTAAGGTTCCGTACATCGTACCAACCTGTGAACGTAATCCCTTACCTAAGTCTTCCAGTCCTGCTCCGATTGGAAGTCCATCTTCTGAGAAAGCGGACTGAGTTCTTCCGTATACGATCTGCAAGAATAATTCTCTCATCGCTGTATTAATAGCATCGCATACCAAGTCTGTATTCAATGCTTCCAGAATCGTTCTGCCCGGTAACAGTTCAGAAGCAATCGCTGCTGAATGTGTCATACCTGAACATCCGATTGTCTCAATCAAAGCTTCTTGAATAATACCTTCTTTAACATTAAGGGTCAATTTACATGCACCCTGTTGTGGAGCACACCAGCCTATACCATGTGTCAAACCTGAAATATCTTTAATCTCTTTTGCTTTTACCCATTTTGCTTCTTCAGGGATGGGAGCTGCACCATGAGCAACGCCCTGTGCTACCGTACACATTGTTTCTACTTCATGTGAATAAATCATGTGAAATCTCCTTTCAAATCTATAAAATAATTAACTTAATGCCGATACCTATTCTCTCATAAACCGACAGAAAAATCCAGTGTTTTTTTAATTATGATAATAGCATCCTGTCATTGGCAAATTCTCCACCACTTGCTTCTTCAAATTTTACCAGTAAATCAGATACCTGTAGCTTCTTTTTTTCTTCTCCGGCCACATCATAGATAATCTTACCATTATTCATCATAATGAGTCTGTTACCAAGTCTGATTGCATTTTTCATATTGTGTGTTACCATCATCGCTGTCAGATGATTCTCTGTCACGATCTTCTCTGTCAGATCCAGTACTGTTTTCGCTGTCTTGGGATCAAGTGCAGCTGTATGTTCATCTAACAGTAATAGCTTTGGTTTCTGTAACACAGCCATCAATAATGTCAGTGCCTGCCTTTGACCTCCCGATAAGAGTCCTACCTTAGAAGTCATCCTCGTTTCCAAACCCAGTCCAAGATTCTCGAGTTTTGTTTTGTATACTTCCTTTTCGTCTTTCGTAATCCCCCAGCTCAATCCACGTCGTTTGCCACGTCTGTATGCCAGTGCAAGATTCTCCTCTATCTCCATCCCTGCAGCAGTGCCTCGCATAGGATCTTGAAATACACGTCCTAAATATTTAGCTCTGGCATGCTCTTGTTTCTTGGAAATATCGACTCCGTCCAACATAATCACACCGGAATCAATGGGATATACTCCGGCTATCATATTCAGCATCGTTGATTTACCGGCTCCATTCCCACCGATAATCGTCACAAAATCACCCTGCTCTAAATGAAGATTCAATCCATTCAGTGCCTGTTTCTCATTAATCGTTCCTCTGTTAAATGTCTTATTTACATTTGATATTGTCAGCATCAGTTTGTCCCTCCTGTCGTATAGGATGATTTGATTTTCCATTTGGCCATCGCAACCGGGATACACAGCGCCAATGCTACAATGATAGCCGATATCAGTTTCATATCATTTGCGTCCATACCCAACTGCAATACCACTGCCCTGATCAGGAAATAGCAGATAGAGCCAACCACCGCAGAGGTTAATTTACTTCCAAAAGAGCGAAGCTTGCCCAACAATACATCTCCAATTACGATCGCTGCCAAACCAATTACGATCGCGCCTGTTCCCATACCTACATCTGCAAACTTCTGGTTTTGGCATACCAGTGCTCCTGATAGCCCCACCAGTCCGTTACTTAACATCAATGCTAACATCTTAGTCATCTTTGTATTGGATCCAAGTGCTCGTACCATATTTTCATTATTACCGGTTGCACGTAAGGCACACCCTACTTCTGTACCAAAGAACCAATATAATGCCACAATCGATAAGACCGCAAATGCAATCCCTATTAGTAAAGAAGCGGTCGCCTGACTCACACCAAGCATTGTCATTATTTTGCTAATAACTGTATCTACCTTGAGTAATGGAATATTACTTCTTCCCATGATTCTCAGATTAATAGACCACAGTGCAATCTGTGTCAAAATACCTGCTAAGATAGCCGGTATTTCACATATCGTATGTAAGAACCCGGTCACAGCTCCTGCCGCAACCCCTGCCAGCGTTGCTATGATCAATGCAATTACCGGATCAACTCCTTTGGTCACTATCAGCATAGCACAAACACATCCACCCAATGCAAAGCTTCCATCTACCGTCAGATCTGCAATATCCAAGATTTTATAAGTAATATATACTCCCAAAACCATAATGCCCCATAAGATACCCTGACTGATTGCTCCCTGCATAGCTAATCCAATTCCAAGCAAATTCATGTGTATAACCTCCATATTTTATTTAAATGCCGATAAATCAATTTTCAATGCCGCCGCAGTCTCTTCGTTGCCTGCAAACTCACATTGATCTACAGTCAGATATTCAATAGGCATCTGTGCCGGTGTTGCTTCTCCTGTCAATATCTTAACAGCCTGATTGGCTGTTTTCTTACCCAGATTATAATAATCTATCCCTATGGTAGCCAGTGCTCCTGCATCTACCATCGCTGATTCTCCTACAATCGTTGGCATCAGATTATCGTTCGCCACCATAGCAACCGATGCAATCCCTGCTGAGATCACATTATCCGTTGGAATATAGATAACATCTACTTTTCCAATCATGGATTCTGTTACCGATTGTATCTCATTGGAGCTTGACACCGTGAAATCTTGCCAGGTAAGCCCCGCTGCCTCTATCTCTTTTTGTGCCAAGGTTGCCTGAAAAGAAGAATTTGTCTCAGCGGTACAATACAAGATACCTACTTTTTTTGCTTCCGGTAATAACGCCTTCAATAATGCAATCTGTTCTTTAACCGGTGTTAAATCAGAAGTTCCTGTTACGTTACCACCCGGCACTTCGTTGGTATCTACCAATCCAGAAGAGGCCGGATCTGTTACCGCTGTAACCAAAATCGGTATCTGCGTTGTTTTCCCGGCTACTGCCTGAGCCGCCGGTGTTGCGATTGCGAGAATCAAATCATTGCCATCATTCACGAGTTTCGTAGCAATGGTATCGCAGGCGGTTTGATCTCCCTGTGCATTCTGTTGGTCAACTTCATATGCGATACCGGCTTCATCCAATCCATCAAAAAATCCTTTATTGGCAGCATCCAGTGCCGCATGCTCCACCAATTGGATGACACCGATTCGATACACTTTCGTATCTTTGGTATCTGCACTATTTGCAGAATCTCCCGTATCGATACCTTTGGTCTGTCCACATCCCGTCATCGTAATCAAGCTCACTGCCACCAGTAGTGTCATAAGCTTTTGTAAGAGATGTTGTCTCCTAAGTTTCATCGTTTTTCCTCCATTGGTGTATCTTTGTAATTGGTTCTATCTTTTGTTCTATTTTTTTGTCATATAAGAAGATAAATCAATGTTGTAAATCGCTGCTGTTTCTTCATTCCCTGCAAAGGCACATTGATCTGCTGTTAAGTATTCAATCGGCATCTGTGCCGGTGTTGCTTCGCCTTTTAATATCTTAACTGCCTGTGTTGCCGTTAATTTTCCAAGATTATAATAGTCAACACCGTAAGTCGCAAGTCCGCCTGCTGCAACCATACCCGCTTCTCCTACGATAGCCGGCAGATTATTCTCATTGGCTACCATCGCAACGGCTGCCATACCTGCTGCAATCGTGTTATCTGTCGGAGAATAGATGCAATCTACTTTGCCGATCATCGATTCTGTAACCGACTGCATCTCATTCGAGCTGGATACTGTAAATTCTTCCCAGGTAAGCCCCGCTGATTCAATCTCTTTCTTTGCGATATCTGCCTGAAATACCGAATTGGATTCTGCGCTACAATATAGGATACCTACTTTTTTTGCCTCAGGTAACAGTTCTTTTAATAAGGTGATTTGTTCTTTAATCGGTGTTAAATCAGAAGTTCCCGTAACATTACCACCAGGGACTTCATTGGTATCCACTAGTCCCGAAGAAGCCGGATCCGTAACCGCAGTTACTAAAACCGGGATCTCTGTCGTCTTACCGACCACAGCTTGTGCTGCCGGTGTTGCAATTGCCAGAATCAAATCATTGCCATCATTGACTAATTTAGTTGCAATCGTATCACACGCTGTCTGATCTCCTTGTGCATTCTGCTGATCTACCTCAAATTGAATCCCTGCTTCCGTTAATCCATCGATAAATCCCTTGTTTGCTGCATCCAATGCCGCATGCTCTACTAATTGAATCACACCTATCTTATATACCTTTTGTGTACTGTCTGCCGCAGTAGCTGCCTCTGTTTCAGCCACAGCCTGGCTAGTATTCTCTGCCGCTTCACTTTGATTATTCTCCGCACTCTGTCCGCATCCCATTAACATCGTTGTCAACATTGCAGTTGCCATCATTACCGAACCTATTTTCTTTATTTTCTTTTTCATATTCCATGTCCCTGTCTGCGGCTTCTCCACAGATTCCTTTTCTTATTGGCTTTGTTAAATTAATGCTTTTATGTATTAAAGCGTTATCTACATCTAAAAATATATATGAAATAACAGGGTTTGTCAACTATGATTCCCTTCTTTCAGAACAATCGTGTCCTGGTTCTTAAAGATACTATTCTCCGGTACATAGCCTCTGACCATAGACAAAGGGTATACATTACTGTGTCTGCCGATGATTGTGCCCGGATTTAAAACCGAGTTGCATCCGACTTCTACATAATCGCCAAGCATTGCCCCGATTTTTTTAAGTCCGGTCTCAAGATTCCCCTGTTGCGTATGAATCGTAATCAAGCTTTTATCGCTCTTTACATTAGAGGTAATAGAACCGGCTCCCATATGTGATTTGTAACCCAGGATACTGTCGCCTACATAATTATAATGTGGTACTTGCACCTGATTAAACAAGATAACATTCTTAAGCTCTGTCGAATTGCCAACTACTGCACCCTTACCCACGATAGCACTGCCTCTGATAAAAGCACATTGCCTAATCTCCGCTTCTTCATCGATAATACAAGGTCCATTGATATAAGCCGAATCAAATACCGTGGCTGACCTTGCGATCCAAACAGATTCACCACGTTGTTCAAATCTATCTCTTGGCAAAGTTTGTCCCAATGCTATGATATAATCACTGATTTGCGAGAGCAGCTCCCATGGATAAACTGCTTGTTCCAGTAAATCAGCTGCCATGGTCTCTTTCTTATCATATAACTGTTCTATACGATATGCTTCCATAAATACCATCCTGCCTTCCTATCTTTTTGCGCCTATTTATTATAAAACTGGGCTACCTGATTAAAACATCTGTATAAAACAGTTTGGTTATTCAACTGTTTCACATGATTGGTATGTCTACTGACAAAATCATCCAGCTTCTGCATGTACTCTTCCCCTGTAATCTCCCCATCCGCAACCAAGGTCAGCCCCTTCTCCCAGCTGGCGGTAAGCGTTGGATTTAGGAGCGGACGAATCGCATTGTTTACGACCTCATAGATCATCTCTCCCATTAACGTAGGAGTCAAGATCTGCGTCTTTCCATTCAGCGCAATGTAATTGATATGGACGAGTTTCTTTAATATCTCTGCACGGGTTGCAGAGGTTCCGACTCCACTTCCCTTCATCTGTGCTCGCAATTCTTCATCTTCTATAAATTGTCCCGCATTCTCCATCGTCAGGATAATAGAACCCGAATTATATCTCTTAGGTGGGGAAGTCTCTCCTTCTTTCAAGGTCAATCCTTTGAGTGTCAGCGGTACTCCTTTTTTTAAAGTAGCAAGAATCTCCAAAAATCCACTGTCACACTTAATATCGTCTTCTTTTTCTTCGCTTTCCTCTTTTTTCTTTGCAAAAGAAAAAGTTGTAACTTTTAAAAATCCTTCTTCTTTTAATACTTTAAAGGTTGAAAAGAATCGTTCTCCTTTTAACACAGTTGTTAAACTGACTTTTTGATAAATCGCCGGTGGATAAAATATCGCTAAAAATCTTCTGACAATCACTTCATATACCTTTGCTGCGGTGGGTGTGAGTGTTCGTAAAGCTGACAGTCCCTGCCCTGTTGGTACAATCGCATAATGGTCGGTAATCTGTTTATCATTGACATATCGCGTCTTTGCAATCGTTGCATAGCTCTTAGTTTGTAGGATCTCTTCCGCATACAGACGAGCAGGTTCATAGCCACGCAGTCCATTAATATTCTTAGATATTTCTTTGGCAACTGCCGTAGACAGGACTCTGGCATCTGTTCTTGGATATGTTGTTAATTTTTTTTCATAAAGCTCCTGTACGATTCGTAACGTTTCATCAGGGCTAATCTTAAACAGTTTAGAACAATCATTTTGCAGCTCTGCGAGATTAAAGAGCAGTGGTGCATTTCTGGTTTCTTTCTTTTTCTCTATTGCTTCTAGCAATGGAGCTTGCTGTGGCATCTCTGTCTCTGTTAGATATGCAATTAAAGCTTGTGCTGTTTCTTTTTCTTTAAATCCGTTTTCTTTATATAGCAAGGGGGACTCATAGTATTTTGAGCCTTCCACTGCTTTCCATTCTCCTGCAAATTCATGTTCTCCAATCCCAAAATCCCCAAGAACTCTGTAAAATGGAGTCTTCACAAATCCACGAACCTCTCGTTCTTTATTGACGATCATCCCCAGCACACACGTCATGACACGGCCAACCGACACCACCGCCCGATCTTTCTTTAAATAACTTTTAATAGAATTGCTGTATTTAAGTGTTAACACACGGGAAAAATTGATTCCCATCAAATAATCTTCTTTGGCACGTAAATAAGCGGATGCACTGAGATTATCATAAGCCGACATATCCTTTGCTTCTCTGATACCACGCAAGATTTCATCTTCTGTCTGTGAATCGATCCAGACTCTCTTTAATGCAATGCCCTCTTTATGCCCCGCCATCTGCAAAACGAGTCGTTGAATATATTCACCCTCACGCCCCGAATCTCCTGCATTATAGATAACATCGATATCCTCTCTATTAAATAACTCTTTGACAATATGAAACTGTTTCTTTACATTGTCTATAATCTCATATTTAAATTCATCCGGAATAAAAGGAATCGTATCCAATGACCATCGCTTATACTTAGCATCATATACCTCCGGATAGCTCATGGTAACCAAATGTCCAACACACCATGTCACGATGGCCTCCTGTGATTCCATATAACCATCCCGATTACTAAACTGATATTTTAATGCTTTTGCAAATTCTTTTGCAACACTTGGTTTCTCTGCTATAAATACACTTTTTCCCATGTACCGCCCTTTCCTATAAAACCAGCCTTCCAAAGTAGTAAAATCCTTTACATTCTACAAGTTCTACCGAGACTATCGTTCCAATCAGTTTATCATCGCCCTCAAAATGCACCAACGTATTATTGGATAATCTTCCACTCAGTAACACTGCGTCCTGTTCCTGTGTTTCTTCTACCAATACGGGTAAAATCTGTCCCAATAATCGTTCTGCACTTGCTCTGGCTGTGTCATGCACTACTGCCAGCAGTTTATCAAAGCCTTCCGTTATCTGCTCTGACGAAACCTGTGGTTCCATAACAGCTGCCGGTGTCCCTGCTCTTTTGGAATATACAAAAGTAAAGGCATTCTCAAATTGAACCTGCCTCACAATATCTATGGTTTCTTCCACATCTTCCGGTGTCTCTCCCGGAAAACCAACAATAAAATCCGTCGTAATGGCAAGATCCGGAATCTCACTTCGTAATCGTTTTACCAATGCAATATATTGTTCTCTCGTATATCGTCTGTTCATCGCCTGTAAGATACGATTACTGCCCGATTGTATTGGAAGATGAAGATGTCTGCATATCTTTTTTGAATGTTTCATCACCTGAATCAATTCCTCAGACAAATCCTTTGGATGTGAAGTCATAAAGCGGATTCTCTGCAATCCTTCTATTTTTTCTATCTCTTGTAATAATGCAGCAAAGCTTATGGGCTGTGCTAATGTCTTACCATAGGAATTGACATTTTGTCCAAGCAGCATAATCTCGATTACTCCATCTGCTACCAGTGTTTCAATCTCTCGAAGAATAGATTTGGGATCTCTGCTTCTCTCTCTTCCACGCACATAAGGCACAATACAATAAGTACAATAATTATTACAGCCAAACATAATATTAATCCCGGATTTAAACTTCGATTTGCGTACCGTAGGCAGATCCTCGATGATCTGATCGGTATCCTGCCAGATATCCAATACCATCCTATCTGATTCAAACATCGTGGTAATCAGTTCTGCAAATTTATAATTATTATGAGTCCCAAAAATAAGGTCTACAAAGCGATAACTTTTTTTGATTTTTTCGAGCACCCCTGCTTCCTGCATCATACAGCCACATAAAGCGATCTTCTTATGCGGATTACTCTTTTTTTTCGTTCCAAGAGCACCCAGTTTACCATATACCTTCTGATTGGCATTGTCACGCACGGTACAGGTATTATAGATTACAAAATCAGCCTCTTCCGAGTCTGAATCCAAATAACCAATCGCATGTAACACTCCTTCTAATTTTTCGGAATCTCTGACATTCATCTGACACCCAAAAGTCTTGACTGCCGAGAAAAGCGGGTGCCCCAAACGTTCGCTTTCTTCTTTTACATAGTTTCTTGCTTTTGCCATAAAATAATATTGGCGTTCCGGTTCTTGTACCGGTGCTTCTTTTGATAAATCAATCGTATCTAAGTCTATATTTTCAAACATACTTCTTTCTCCTACTCTCTGATTTGTCCATTCCCATGAATCGTGTATTTGTAAGAAGTTAATTCTTTTAATCCCATAGGTCCCCTGGCGTGAAGCTTCTGCGTGCTGATGCCTATTTCTGCCCCAAGTCCAAATACAAATCCATCTGTAAATCTGGTTGCTGCATTGACATAAACACAAGCTGCGTCTATTTCATCCAGAAAACGATTCGCATGTTCTGTGTTCTCTGTAATAATCGCTTCTGAATGTCTGGTACTGTATTGATTAATATGTGCAATGGCTTCTTCTAAGGAAGATACCGTCTTGACAGACAATGCCAGTGCCAGATATTCTGTCGCATAGGATTCTTCTGTTGCCGGAAGACAGTCTGTCATATATTCTTTGGTAAAGGGATCGCCATATACTGTAACCCCCGCTTCTTTCAATGCCTCATGCAGACGCGGGAGCAGCAGTTCACGCATATTTTTATGAACTACCAAAGATTCACAGGCATTGCAGACACCCACACGCTGTGTTTTTGAGTTCATAATAATCGGAATGGCTTTTTCAATATCTGCCGATTCATCCACATAGATATGACAATTTCCGGTACCTGTCTCAATCACCGGAATCGTACTATTGGCAAGCACAGCCTGAATCAGTCCGGCTCCTCCGCGAGGAATCAATAAATCAACATATTGATTTAATTTCATAAATGCGGTAGCCGTCTCTCTGCTCGTATCTTCAATCAATTGAATCACATCGGGATTCATCTTAAGTTTCATTAAAGTCTCACGGATACAGTTCGTAATCGCGATGTTGGAATAGATCGCATCACTTCCCCCTTTTAAGATAACGGCATTTCCGGATTTAAAGCATAATCCAAAAGCATCTGCTGTTACATTGGGTCTGGATTCATAAAAGATACCAATAACACCTATCGGTACTCTCTTTTTTTCAATCTGCAATCCGTTAGGTCTCGTAAAAGCTTCCAATCGTTCCCCAATAGGATCCGGTAATTGCATGACCTGTAATAGTCCTTCTGCCATTCCCTGTATTCTCTCTTCATTGAGTCTGAGTCTGTCTACGAGTCCGTCATTCATACCACTGCGGACTGCTGTTTGAATATCTATTTCATTGGCCGCTATCATCTCTTCTTTTCTATCAAGCAGTGCTTGTGCAATTGTCTGTAATGCTCTATTTTTATCTGCTGTGTTTGTTTTTTGTAATTCATATTTAGCACAAACAGCTTTTTTTCCCATTTGATTTAATTCATCCATCCTCATGTCTCCTTTTTTATAACTATGTACTACCATTGTTTTGTTTCGGTATATAGAATCTTAGGGATACAGTCAAACGATTCTATCTGAATATCCTCTACCATCTGACAGGTATAACACAAAGCCATCGTCATAAGCTCCGGTTTATCTGACAGAAATTTATCATAAAACCCTTTTCCATATCCAATACGGTGCCTGTATCTATCAAAAGCGACCCCCGGCATAATACATAAAGCATCCGAAAGATTAACCTCCTCTGCCTGCTGAGTCTTGGGTTCTAAGATGCCTCGATACCCTTCTTCTACTTCTGTAAAAGAATAAATGCGGTAAAACCGCATCGTATCCCCACTTACTTTGGGGCAATAAACTGCCTTTCCATCCTTCCATGCCTGTAAGACTAAATGCATGGTATCCACCTCGGAATGATAACTTAGATAAGTAAATAGACAATTTGCCCGTTTATAATACTGATTTTGCAGGATTTTATGCAAAATTGCAGTATCTGCAGTCATTCGTTCCTCCGTTACCATCGCATCCCGTATCGCCAGGATCCGTTCTCTAATGTGTTTTTTTGTTTCCATATTTTTTACCCAGATTCGTAATACTTCCGTCTTCATTTTGAATATTGATGTTATCCAGTTGTCCACGTAGATTAGCACGTACACTTGCAACATATTCCTGACGTAGTGCCGCCTGTTCTTCCTTCTCTTCCTCTGTTAATCCCTCTTCTTTTGATTTATGATATAGTTCATTGATTCGCTGCACTTTTTGTTCTTCCATCGTTCGTCACTACCTCCTTATTCTTTTATTCTGACTTAATGATGTATATTCTCCACATAGTCCTCTAAGCAAAAGTTCTCATCCTTGTTCGCCTGAAAGATAGTACCACATTCTCTGCCATCCATGATGCGATGCAGAATACGGATATCTTCACCATTTGCAATCACCATGTCAGCTCCCGAGCTAGTCGCTATCCTAGCTGCCATAAGCTTTGTATTCATACCGCCTGTTCCGACAGAACTGCCGGTAGATGCCTTTCCCATATTCATCAGCTCATCATCTATCTTTTTTACGGTGCTGATGAACTTTGCCTGCGGATTTTTCCTGGGATCATCCGTATAGAGTCCATCAATATCTGATAATAAAATCAGAAGATCTGCCTGAATCATAGCTGCCACAATAGCAGATAGCCGATCGTTATCTCCAATCTCAATCTCATAGGTTGCTACCGTATCATTCTCATTGACAATCGGTATCACCCCCATCTTCAATAGTTCCTGAAAAGTATTGTGTGCATTATAACGGTTTAGATTATCTAACACCGTATTCTTTGTCATCAAAATCTGTGCAGCGACCTGATTATATTCAGCAAATATCTTCTGATAAGTCATCATAAGTCTTGCCTGCCCTACCGCCGCATAAGCCTGTTTCACAGCTATCTTATTCTCCCCCGACTGTCCACGCACCGCTCTTTTTCCAAAAGCAATCGATCCGGAAGTAACCAAAACTACATCTTTTCCCTGATTGCGCAGATCACATAGTTCCCGGACTAGCACCTCCATCTTAATATAATCCGGTGCTCCTGTTTCTATATGCTGTAGAGAAGACGAACCAATCTTCACCACGATCCGTTGTTTATCCTTAAGGTTCTTACGCACGTTATTCATCTTACTATTCCTCCGCCTTTTATATTACTGTCTTACCGACTCTGAAAAAGCAGCATACTTACTCGCTATTTCTTCAGCTATTTTCATGCCATCCATCGCTGCGGAAATAATACCACCCGCATATCCCGCTCCTTCTCCGCAAGGATACAATCCTCTGACTGCACTCTGCATCGAATCATCTCTGTGGATCCGTACCGGAGAAGAGGTTCGGCTCTCTACCCCTGATAAAATCGTATCCTCTGCATCAAAGCCCTTGATGATCTTTCCAAACTGTTCCATCCCTTCTATTAAGGATAGATTCAGCTCTTCCGGTAAGATACTTCTTACATCGGCATAGACATACTGCCCTTTCACAGCCGGCAGATTATCCGCACCTTTCGCCATGGTGCCGCTCAAATCAGCCCTGCTGCCGTCCTTATAGTCTGAAAAAAGCTGCACCGGAACCTTACCTTGTCCAAGCTCATAGGCTTTGTGCTCTAACATTCTTTGAAATCTTATCCCCGCCAATGGATGTTCACTGCCATAATCATTCGGCGTTACCGATACGATAATTGCACTGTTCGCATGTTTCCCTGCCCTGTCATGATAACTCATTCCATTGACTGCCAACATCTTATCCTCTGAGGAAGCATTCACTACATATCCTCCCGGACACATACAGAAAGAATAAACACCCCTTCCATTCTTCGTCTGTGCGGTTAGTTTATAAGAAGCCGGTGGCAGATCACTTGGCTGTGCCATCCCATATTGAGACTGATTGATGATGCTCTGCTTATGTTCCACACGAAGTCCTACTGCAAAAGACTTAGCTTCCATTAGAATCCCCTGCTCATAAAAAGCCTCTACCGTATCTCTCGCACTATGTCCGATCGCTAAGATGACCAATTCACTGTCTATCTCTTCTGTGCCATTCACAATGACTCCTGTCACATGCTGCCCCTCTATCTTAAGTCTCGTAACTTTACTTTCAAATCGTACTTCTCCACCATGTTCCACGATGGAACGACGCATATTTTGAACTAGAGAAACCAAAAGATCTGTCCCTAAATGTGGATTATTCTCATATAAAATCTGTTGTGGTGCACCTGCTTCTACCAAGATACGCAATATTTCTCGATTCCGTCCACACTTATCTTTTACCTGTGTATTTAATTTACCATCTGAAAAAGTGCCTGCTCCCCCTTCTCCAAATTGGACATTGGACTCCGGATTTAAGATCCCGTTCTTCCAAAATTCTGTCACGCTGTGAATCCGTTTCGTCACTTCTTCTCCACGTTCCAATACTAAAGGACGATACCCATGCAGTGCCAACTGATAAGCACAGAATAAACCGGCAGGTCCACTCCCGATAATAATAGGTCTCTGCTCTAGTTTTCTTTGATTCTTATTATATTTTGGAAATCTGTATTTTTCAGGAGATACCTGGCTTACGTTCCTGTCATGACACCTCTTCAACAATAATGCTTCTGCAATCGAATCAATGATAGAAATATCAATCGACAGGGTATAATAAATATCCGGTTTCTTCCTCGCATCAATGGATTCTTTGACAATCCTATACTCTGCGATCTGTTCCTCTGCAATACGCAGTGTTTTGCAGATGTTTTGTTTTATCACGGCATCTCTTTTTTCTTCTATCTGATAGATGGACGGTGTTATCTTCATTTGATTAATTCTGATCATGTCTATCTCCCTATTCGCCTGTCAGGGCGTAATTTCTCGATAGACTCCAAAGTCCGTCGGCAATGTTTCTCCTGTGTCGATCCCATAGATACGTTCTAAAATCATCTTTCCAACATTATGTCTGTAATGAGAAGTTTCGTACCAATAATAATCATCTGTTGTAATCGAATTTAATCCCGAAAAATCCCAATAACCTGTAATCTTACCCAAGCGGTCTTTCGCCATCTCGGTACTCTCTTTATGTAGCTCATATGTCAGTTTATGAATAGGATTAAAAAATATCGTCAATGCAATATCGTTTTCCTTACAAAGTGTCATAATCTGTTTTATTTCTTCCAGCGTCGCATCGGTTCTATCTAATAAATAAAAGTCGGTCGGTATTTTAAGTCTTTCACTCAACAGATGCTCCGCCATATTTAATTCAAGAATCTCATCATTTCCTTTAGCAACCCCTGTGCCTAACAAATCATCTGATGCAAGAAATGGCGGCTGCTTTTGGAGTATCGCCTGTATCGTTGTCCTATTATAAAGATCAAATGGATTGCGAAGCAAATAAAACTTACATTTTTCTTCTAAGGTTAAATCTTTGTAATAGATACGCAGCAGATTCTTCTGATGTTCTTTCGGATCCAGCGTAAAGGAAAATTCATCAATCCCCAAAGCAATATTCTTAATCAAAACATCATGTTCTATCAAGGTCTGTATCGTAACCAACCAGTCTGCCGGAATCCCTTCTGAATAACACATATTATAATAATGCCCATCGGTTAGCAGATTGGTCTCTATATGCCCTACTTTGGAGGAACCAAAGAAAAAAGAATCATAGAGTCCCGGATGCTCTATCACATGCTTTGTCTTGACATAATTCTTATTCGGTTCCAGCACTTGTGATTCATAAGAAGAACGCCATACCCCATAGGCATCCAAGCTGTAATTAAATACACATACACATAGGAAGAATCCAAAAAAAAGGCTGAGAAAAATAATACAAAACTTTTTTTCTGTCCATTTTAACTTCACAATTATAATCCTCCCATCAGAAATTAAAGTATAAGGATGACGTAGACATCTGTGAAGCAATGCATAGCACACCCAGTATTAAGAACAACAGCATCGTCGCCATCGTAAGTAGACGCGGTTTCCACTCTTGTAATCGTTCCATTGAATTTTTAGAGCATAAGGTAATCAGCAGTCCCACTGCAAACAATCCCATCGCAATCTTATTATGCTGTGGTGTCAGACTCTTAATCGCTGTAAAATATTCATTGGATAATAGACGCGGTAACGTCTGCAGTGCAAACATACTGCGAATGACCTGCCATGCTTGCGTAAGCGAATCTGCTCGAAAAAACACCCAGAATAGATTGACACAGTTAAGGGTTAAAAACCATCCACAAAATGCGGGCATCTTCTTTCCTGCCGTATGCCACATGCGATAAACAATACTGGAAATACCATGCAAGGCACCCCATAGCACAAAAGTCCATCCTGCACCATGCCAGAAGCCACTGATTAAAAATACAAGAAATATATTTACATAAGTTCGAACGGTTCCTTTGCGGCTTCCACCCAGAGGGATGTACACATACTTTGTCAAAAAGGCACTTAAAGTAATATGCCATCTTTTCCAAAAATCCTGTATGTTACATGCTTTATAAGGAGAGTTAAAGTTAAAGGGCAAGTGAAATCCAAACATCAGGGAAATCCCTACTGCCATATCACAGTAACCGCTAAAATCAAAATATAATTGCAGCGTATAACCAAGTGAGGTAATCCATGCATCTATCATGGACAGATGTTCCATGCCAAATCCTGCATTTGGAAATCTCGCAATAAAGTCTGCTAAGACTACTTTTTTTACCAAACCGATGCCTAATAGATAAAATCCTCTGTTCAGATTCTCATAAACAGGTTCTCCCTCATGTTCCTGCATCCGATGTACAAATTCCCCCGGAGTAATCATAGGACCTTCTGCTATCTTTGGAAAAAAAGTGACAGACAAAACATAATCCAGGAAAGAAAGTGCTCCTGAATCTGTACGGTAACAATCTATCAGATAAGCAACCTGTTGGAAGGTAAAGAAAGAAATCCCCAATGGCAACAAAATATGGTGCAGTGCATAATCTGTTTGCATAACCGTATTGATTGTATCCAAGAAAAAATCCATATACTTAAAGTAAGCAAGCAGTAACAGATTGCCCGCGATACCCACGATCAAGATTGGTTTATGATGTATGTAACAGGCACAGAGATAATTAAAAGCCACCGAACATAGTAGAATAACCAGATAAGCAGGACTGGCCATACTATAGAAGAATAGCGATAATAAAATCAATGTCCCTTTCTGAATCCTTTTATCCGGTGTTCGATCATATCTTCCAACCGTATAATACAGCAAGAGCGAGATGGGTAAAAAAAGAAATAGAAAACTAAAAGAATTGAATATCATCTAAATAACCTTGTCTTTCTAAGCCTTAGTAATAAGCTTGGTTAGGAGAAACCTTTTGTTACAGATGATCCGGCGGCAGCAGAACCTGCCACATAACCCGTGGTCCATGCCCATTGAAGATTATATCCACCACATTTTGCATCTACATCCAATAGCTCTCCTGCCAGATAAAGTCCCTTCATCTTGGTCGATTCACAATTTCCTCTCACTTCTGTGCAATCTACACCTCCACAGCACACCTGTGCATGTTCAAAGGAAAGAGTGTCTTTAATCTGTACCGTCCAGTTCTTAAAATCTGTTAGCAAAACCTGTATCGATGTAGGAGAAACGGTTGAAACCACCTGTGTCAGCGGAATTCCTCTTTGTTTTAAAATCATACGAAGCAATTTTTTATTTATAATACCCAAAAACACTTCTTCTATCGTTCTAAATGGATGTGTTACCAGTACATGACTCATGATTTCTTTTAATTCGATATCCGATAGCTGTGGCAGGTAATCAATACAAACCGTAACTTTTTTATGTGCATACAGTGCTTTCGCTGCGATTCTACTAAATTGAAAAACGGCAATCCCCGAGATGCCATAGTCCGTCACCTGCAGTTCACCCAGCTCCCTCGCTACGACAGTTCCCTCGACTAGGAGCTGCAATCCCGCCGTACATCTTACCCCTGCTATTGATTTATAATAGGATTCTTGACATTTTAATTGTACCAAGGCAGGCAATGGCTGAATGATGTGATGTCCACACATACGTGCTAATTTATATCCACTGCCATCCGAACCTGTCAGTGCATGTGCACAGCCTCCGCAAGCCAGAATCACAGCATCATATGTAAAATCACCCTGCGTTGTCTCGACCGTAATCCGATGACCGGATTGATCCGGCTTACATATACAGTTCACCTGTACTTGCGTAAGCACGGTAACCTTTTTGGCATCCAATTCCATCTGTAGGATATCAAGAACTGAAGATGCCTGTTCTGTAATAGGATAGACACCTCCATTTTTTTCTTTACATAATAAACCAAATTCGCGGAAAAAAGCAATCGTATCTTTAGCCTGAAACTGCTCTAACATCTGTGAGACAAAATCCGGTCTGTCACAATAATAATCATCCTCTGAATCATGCAGGTTCGTCAAATTACATTTTCCATTCCCTGTCATTAATATTTTTTTACCGATTCTGCTCTGATGTTCCAATATAGTAGCTTTGGCACCTTGCGTTACTGCTGTAATCGCAGCCATAATACCTGCCGCTCCGCCGCCAATGATTCCTACTTCTCTCATGCTTTTGTACTTCTCCTTTGCTTAGTATAATACTAACTGGAATAAGACTCAAGGAAATTATACAGTTCCTCCTCATTCTCAATATATTTTATGTTGATAATCTCATCTTGTATTTCATCCGGTAAGGTGTCGATCTTTAACTTGGTATCCATAAAACGTGTCTTACTATCTGCCTCATAGACGATAATATTATGATTCTCAACTACCAGATAAAAGCTCATAGGTACCGATGTTTCTTCTATGATTTGGTAGTTTTTACGAACAACCACCCTGTCCGATGAAAAGGAGATGAGTTCGGCAGATAAAAATCCTTTCTCAAGATCCTCTAAAGAAGGAGATGCTGCGTAAACCGCAATCTCTTCTTCACATCTTTCTCTTGTAAGTCCCAGTAACTTTGCCGGCATCTCTTCGCTATGTTCCTCCATCTGACCAAGCACCGCATCATATGCTTCGATGAGATATCGTGTGTCACTGTTAATCGTACTCTCCTGTGCTGCGACTTCTTTATAAGAGTCTTCTGTGGAAGGGATTTCTGTCTGTAGGTGATGTGCCATATCTTTTGTGTAGATGCCCATTGTGAAAAAAGCGGCTGCAACCATAAAAAACAAGCTGATACGACTTAAAGTCTTCATAAAACCTCCTGCATGTAACGATTTGAATCCACTGCATGCTTTCATTTCATATAGTATCTGCTTACTTTATATTTTTATACCTATTGCATTTATCATAATATCCTTACTGTTTATCTCAGTACATGTAGCCACTTTGCCACTATAATCAATACGCTTCCTCCCGGTATCAGTATAATCTCATTTTCTTCAAATCCATGCAGCAATGTAATCAAAACCAAATATACAATAAAACCAACTACCATCGCGATTAAAGTAGCAAAAAGATTACCAAGCGGTGCAATAAGTCCTTTGTGAAGAAGAAACATCATAAGACCCATCACAATCGAAGCCCCTGCCGGGAATAAAAAAGTCTGAATGAGCTCTTGCTTATAATTAATTGTTTTACTGATAAACCACTGATTTAGAGCATAGAGAATCAGTGCAAACAGCATGTCTGCTATCACAACCGCATAAATCAAAACCGGTAGCTGCGAGAAAAGAATCACTAATACAAAACTATGCAATGCCAAGCCAACCAGGGTATTCCACAGCACTATTTTCTCCTTATGGAGTCCCTGCAATACACCTGTTGAGAAGATACACAATGTCCATAAGATAACAGAAACTGAACCCATGCGTAACATCTGTGCAGCCAGCTCAATCTCTCCTTGAAATAAGAGCGTAACGATCGGTTCCGCTAATACCATAAGTCCAACTGCAAGGGGAATCACAAGCAGCATCGTGACATGAAGAAGTGATGTGATTCTGTCTTTCACGACCTTTATGGTAACTTTTCCCATCACGCTGCGTAGCATAGGTGCCACAGTTACACAGATCAGACTGCCTAACAGAATAGGAATCCCTGTTAATACCTTATATTTACCAACATAAACACCAAACTGTACTGCCTTTAAGTCATTCATCCCTTGTGCCACACAACTATAATGATAAAGTATTTGATCCAAAAGCATCTCAATCTGAGCGACTAACGTACCGACAACCAACGGCAGCATCGCCACAAAAAATAATCGCATAAGTTGTGCATAAGATGTATGTGTACTGACAACATCTTTTTCTACTTGATGTTGAAAGCTTTTATGATAGCTTCCCCATACAACCAGCAAAAATAGCAAAGAAATGATCGCTCCTATCCCCATACCACAGGCAATCCCCATGGCACCATAACTCGATAAGAAACTCGCATTCCCCAGCAAAGAACCTACCTTACTTCCATATTGCGCCAGAACAAACGTAGCTGCAAGTGCACTAACTGAAGTAACAATACGCTCTATAATCTGTGAAATCATCGTCGGCATCATCGTGCCAATCCCTTGAAAATATCCTCTCAGGACATGAACAAACGCCATAATAACCAATGTTGGCGATAATGCCTGTAAAATAAGAGCACTCATTGGCTCCAGCAAACAGTTTCCCATTAAAAAATCCGCACCGAAATAAGCAATTGCTCCTGCCAGCAAACCACTGATAGCCGCATAAAAAGTTACGGTTCGCAGAACAGCTACGGCATTCTTATACTGACCCTTCGTGATTCTGGTTCGCATAAAATCCGCTATCACATTCGGTACCACATAAGTGGATACCACTAACAGCACTAGATAAACTCCATATGCTGCTGCCAAGAATCCATTTCCTGCATCCCCTATCATATTCGTTAACGGAATACTGGTCAGTATCGCAACCAGTTGTAATAATACCCCTGTAACAGCCAGTATTCTCATCGGTTTATTATGATGGTTCCCTTGCTTCCCTTTTTTCTCCATGTGTTCCTACACCTATCTATTCTTCATGATCTCTTGTAATGCCAAGTGTACTCAATATCTGTTCCTGCTTATATTCCATACTCTGTGCTTCTTCAGCCTGCATATGGTCATATCCCAATAAGTGTAACATACTATGTGTCATAAGAAAAGCAAATTCACGAAGCACACTGTGCCCATATTGTTCTGCCTGCTCAATGACCTTTTCGACCGAAATAATAATATCTCCCAGTACCAGTTCGTCGGTATCCGGATTAAGATAAGTCGAAGGAAACGATATCACATTGCTATAATCAGCAGGTGCATCATAATCCACATTGGGAAAAGAAAGAACATCTGTTGCACTGTCTATCCCTCTGTATTCTTGATTGTATCTACGTATGCCTTCATTATTCGTCAACAAAAGTGTAATCTCTGTTTCGTACTCGCAGTGCTCTGCAAGCAAAACCGCCCTAATAACCTGTTCTCCTACTGTAAAGACATCACAAGATAAACCTTGTTCTGTCTCCTGCTCAACGTAAAAAGTCATAATATAGATTCTCCTCCTTAAACATCTGTTCCATTCTTGTAAGTTCTGCCATTGTCAGTTCACTGTGATCCAAAATACCATTGGCAATTTTCTTCTCAAAGATACTCCCTATTACTTGATCATAATCTATTTGCATCTGTGGATCCTTATGAAACAAATAACGAATAGCTGCTACAATCGTATCTGAAAAATAGATAATGGCATTCTCTTTGCTTACAAAGACCCTACTGCTATATTCTAATAGCAGCTCACATAATTGTGGTGGAAATTGATGCTCTTCCATTAATAACTGATATTCTTCCAAGGTGTCATGCATACAAAAGAAACTCCGCTTATGATAATATGCTCCTGTCTTAGCCAGTCTTGCATCACACCCAAGATTTCTTGCAATCTTATCACTGAAATAAGCCGCATGAATCACCTGATAGTAAGATTCTTTGGAGCGTTCCCTTAATGCCACAATTAACTCATACTCAGGATCAGCTAATATCATGAACTTATCCCGATACTTATGTACCACACGAATACTATAATATTTGAGAAAAATAAAATAAAAAATAGTAGTAATAAATACATTAATAAATGGAATAACAAAGAATTCTATCGTAATCATATCTGTGGACTGAAGAATAATCTCTGCGGCAGTAAAAAGAAATAAAACCAGTCCAGATAAAAAAACGGGAATCGTAATCTCAAATTCTTCATCCAACTTGCGAAATAATAAAATAGAGATTGTCCCACACATAAAATAAAGGAGAAAAACAGAAGCATCTGCTCCTGCCAGCAATACGCTCAAAGCAATCAGCAACGCATTCACCACAACTCCAATCAAAGAAGTCGTATAAAGGGAAACCATCACCGCAATGATCGGATAAGGCCACCCCATCACCGGCAGCAGCGGAAATATAATAGCACACAACAACCCCGATAATAAGATCAGTAGCTGTTGCCCCCTTTTCTTTACAACAAAGTCTTCTCCTGCCAGTTTCTCCTGCTCTAATAAAAATAGTACACTTCCACTGCCTAATACTGCAAATAGGATGGTTCCTATGATAATCATCGGTTCTGCATCATAAAAAAACTGTACTAAGCCGATTCCAAGAGATAGTACTATGAGTAACGCAATGACTGTAATATGATTCATAAAAGATATTTTAACAGAATTTTCATTTTTCATTTGGATGCCTCAATCGTAGCTTCTATTCCGGTTTTCTCTATCACATAGATTTTTCCCGTTGTTTGTATTGCCTTTTCTTCAATATTATTTTCATTTTTCAATCCAGTTTCTATTTTAACATCTTTTTTGATTATTTGTACCCCTTTTTCTTCTAATTCAACAATATATTGCTGCAATCTCTTTTCTGCCAGTTGTTTTGCTTCTTCCTTCGTATAGCGTTTACTGATTTCCACATATTCCTGTATTTTTTTACTCCCTACTACAATAGGCAGGTAGAGATGATCCAGTACCTTAAGCCTCTTTTGCAGAGTATAGCAATCATAATTTTGGAACGCAATCTTTCGATGCGGAAGGATAATCCTGTTCTCCCCTATCTCAACATAATACTGCTTCTTTGTTCTTCCGGTATATTCTTTTTCTGTATGTGCCCATGCTATTTCATCCTTATAATCATAGGTGCACGCAAGATAGATATCTGCATCCGCCCGGCAATACTGATATTTTGAGATAGTTCCATCTTCTGACAGAATCGGAATCTTACCGGATACTAAAAGTGTTCCGACTGCCACTTCACTCCCTTTCACTACCTGAGGAATCCCCTGTCTTGTGATAATTTCTCTCACAACGCCCGCCTTAGTAGCTATGATATCCTGTGCGATGCCTTGATTGGAAGGAATAGAAAGAGGCAGCATATTCTCCTTCATCTGTATTTGTAATTTTGTACCCTGTATCTTGACAGAAGTCCATGTAACTTCATCATATTGATTACGAATCTTTTTTTCCAACTCTTCTACGTCTATTTTTCTTTTCGGCATGCTGTAATAGATGCCCACCTGTGTCAGGTAATCCATCCATTCATCTCTTGTAATCGTCGAATTACCCACTAAGTCAATTGTCCACAATCGAGTGGACATCCATATTAAAAACAAAAGACAGCCTACGATTCCCAGTAAAAAAATAGTACGTTTCTTTAAATTTTTAATAAAAAAAGGTAGTCCATATCTCTGTAATATGGCTACCTTAGTACGTGTTTTCTTCAGAATCGGACGTAATGATAGAAAACCATGAATACTGATATTCATACAATAAGAATCCTTGTTTGGTACGATCTCCCACAATAAAATATCGTGACTGCTGCAGAGATTCATAAAACGTTCCGGTGAATATCCCCATACCTTGATTCTCACATATCCTCTACTATATTGAATCAGATTCATCCTGCATCGGGCTCCTTTATGTCATATAGTGAATCTCTGCAATACAACCACTGATTTTCATATCTTCATTGGTATAATAATCAATCGATAATTGTCTGCCACGAAAACAAATTTGGCAATTTTTTCCCTGTATTACGATGGATTCCTCTGTATATTCTATAATGCCCTTATAATTTTCAATGCAAGCCTCGTGGCTTCCGATTACTGTTAAGATGGAAGCCCCGAGCAATAAATCTTTCGGTAAATTAAGACTGTCTACTACCTTCTCCTTTCGCCCTCGCTCAAGAGATGTCTTATGATTTTTATGATTACTATTTGACGGAAAGCTATGTTTTGATTGTCTGTTCATACTCTAATATATGATACATTACACCGCTTATGACAGAATCTCATGGATAAATATCGGTGCATGAACTTGTGTATCTGTAAATTGATATGCCTGCAAAAATCGCTTACAGGTACTTTCCAGATTCGTCGTATCATTGGCATAAATATGTGCAAGTGGTTCTCCTTTTTTCACATAATCGCCTACTTTTTTATGTAGCACAAGACCTACTGCCAGATCAATCACACTCTCTTTTGTCTCACGTCCACCACCTAGCATAAGAGAGCAGATACCGATCTCATCACAGGCAATCTGTGATACATATCCTTCCACAGGTGATAAAATCGGCTCACAGACAGCCGCTTGCGGTAACAATGTTGTATCATAGACTGCCGCTGCATCTCCACCCTGTGCTGTTACAAATTCTGCTAATTTACGCAGTGCACTGCCATTTGCAATCGTTTCTCGTAGCATAGCCTCAGCTTGTGTAGTTGTTGTTGCTTTTTTAGCTATCAGCAGTATATACATGCCTAATGTAATACATAATTCCAAGAGATCCTTAGGTCCCTGTCCCTGCAAAGTATGAATAGCCTCTATCACCTCCAACGCATTACCGACTGCATAACCGAGTGGCTGATCCATATCGGAGATGACCGCTGCTGTCATTCTGCCTGCACCCTTTCCGATCTTTACCATCTCTTCTGCCAACGCATGCGCGTCTGTTTCAGACTTCATAAAAGCACCGCTGCCGGTCTTTACATCCAACACAATTGCATCTGCTCCTGCTGCTAATTTCTTACTCATAATAGAACTGGCAATCAAAGACATATTATCAACTGTAGCCGTTACATCTCTCAAGGCATACAGTTTCTTATCTGCCGGAGCCAGATCTGCCGTCTGCCCCATGATAGCGATCCCGATAGTATTTACATTTTTAATAAAAGTATCTGTTGTAATCGCCGTTGAAAATCCCGAAAAACTCTCCAGCTTATCAATCGTTCCTCCTGTATGACCAAGACCGCGCCCGCTCATTTTAGCGACCGGAATACCAAGAGAAGCAACCATTGGCGTTAAAACAAGGGAAGTTTTATCACCCACTCCACCCGTACTGTGCTTATCGACTTTAATGCCATGTATCGCAGACAGATCCAGCATATCTCCACTATGTGCCATCGCCATCGTCAATGCGATTGTCTCGGACTCATTCATTCCCGTATAATAAATCGCCATCAGCATCGCAGACATCTGATAATCAGGTACTGTACCATTGGTATATCCCTCTATCATATAACGAATCTCTTTCTCTGCTAATGTGCCGCCATTTCTCTTTTTCATAATCAAATCATACATTCTCACGTTATTCTATTCTTCCCTCTCCATAGAGTTCTGTGTAAAGTTCTTCCACGATCATATCAAGGAATCCTTCTTCCAAATCCCTATAAGTTTCCGTAATCATTCCCTTCATCTTATCGACACGTTTATAATACCGCATCTCTTCCGGCATCGTGTCTTCCTCGATAAATAAACCTTCTTCTACTACAGGCTTTGTTATATGTAGGTTGCACCATTCTTTCAGCTCTTCTAATAAACGATTCTCGTTCACTGCTTCCTTCGCTGTCTTAGTATAAGAACCAAATGAAAGGATCCCCATAATAATAAAGACCACAAATAAAAATCCCATTACCCCATAGACCATACCACTAAACGCAATCGGAATAATATGAAGGGCACATAATAATAAGAATACCGCCCCAATGATACCAACTAACAATAAGGTATAAGCAGAGCTCTTGAAGTTCTCAGCCTTATCATCACTTTTCTCATATAGAGGTACCGATTCAAAAGGCATATTCATGCGCGCCTGCTCTAACTCTTCCGCTCTTTCTTCTACAACGTTTTCTACCTCTTTCTCCAGAGTCTCCACCAGCAAAACATGGCAATCTGCACACTCTTGTATTCCCTCTCGATACTCATTCTTGCACTTTGGACACCACGACATACTATAATCCTCCCATCTCACTTTTTGTACCACTTATTACAGCCAATACTTGTAATGAAAACTTTTTAAACAAGTATTGACTGCTTTTTATTTTTCAGTATTTTCTTTTATGTTCTGCTGATAAGTCTGTACAGCATTATAGACCTCAATCCCATTGGTTACACAGTCCGGAAGTCCAATAAAGAGTGCTCCGTATAAGATGGCATCTTCTAATTTCTCAATGCGGACAATCTCAAGAAATACATGCATCACCTCTTTGGTCCATATGACCAAATCGCCTTCATAGATGCCGGTAATCTCCAGGTTATCCTTACAGGTAAAACCAAGTCCTCTTTTAGATACATCAATAATCTCAATGTCATGCTCGGCTTTTGTATCTCCATCTAATCGTATCAGTGTTAGATTCGTCTCCAGCCCCAACCTCTTGTTTTTCCTTCGCTCTTCCATCCGTACCCCCCGCTTACCCTGTTGCAATGTAGTGTTCTTGCTTCTATTTTATCTTGATTATTCCACATTGTCAACTATCAGCATCGCATCCCCAAAAGAGAAAAAGCGATATTTTTCTTTCACTGCTTCTGCATATGCGTGCATAATATGCTCTCGTCCGGCAAGTGCTGACACCAGCATCACAAGAGTGGATTCCGGCAGATGGAAATTAGTGATTAATCCATCCATAATCTTAAAATGATACCCCGGATAAATGAAAATCTCCGTATCATCACAACCCTCATGGATCCTGCCTTGTTCATCAGCCGCGCTCTCCACGGTTCGGCAACTCGTAGTGCCGACACAGATTACTCTATGTCCGTTTGTTTTTGCTTGGTTAATCATGGCTGCAGCTTCTGCTGTCACATGATAATACTCGGAATGCATATGATGCTCTAAGATATTGTCTACCTTAACCGGTCTAAAAGTACCCAACCCCACATGTAATGTCACATAGGCAAGGGTCACGCCTTTTGCCTCTATCTCCTGCAGCAGTTCCGGTGTGAAATGCAATCCGGCGGTGGGGGCTGCCGCACTCCCCTCATACTTCGCATAAACTGTCTGGTAACGATTCTTATCCTGTAATTGATGTGTGATATAGGGCGGTAATGGCATCTGTCCCAATTGATCCAGTATCTCTTCAAAGATACCTTCATACGTAAAATGAATCAAGCGATTACCCTCTTCTGTAATATCTAAGACCTCCGCTTGTAACAGACCATCACCAAAGTTCAGTTTGGCGTCCCTGCGAATCTTTCTTCCGGGTTTTACTAAAGTTTCCCAAACATCATTCTCTTTTCGCTTTAATAATAGAACCTCCACATGGGCGCCGGTATCTGTTTTTACCCCTAATAGCCTTGCCGGTATCACTTTCGTATCATTCAGTACCAAGCAGTCCCCCGGATGCAGATAGGATACCACATCCGTAAATACCTGATGTCTGATCGTGCCTGTGTATTGATTCAATGCCAATAATCTGGAATCAGATCGATGCTCTAACGGATCTTGTGCGATTAATTCCGGTGGTAAGTCATAATAGAAATCCGATGTTTTTATCTCATTCATAATCGCAAACTGCCTTCCTTATCACGCCGTCATATTCTCTAAAAATGTAATATATCCAAGTTTTGTTTCATATACATCTGCTTTATTGGTTACTTCCCAAGGTGCATGCATATTCAGCACGGCTACCCCACAGTCGATGACATTCATACCATATAGTGATAAAATATAGGCAATCGTTCCACCACCACCCAGATCAACCTTGCCAAGCTCTGCTGTCTGATAACTAATCTTTTTACGATCCAATACTGCTCGAATCTGTGCCATATATTCTGCATCTGCATCATTGGAACCTGATTTTCCTTTTGAACCGGTAAACTTATTAAATACCATACCCTTTCCCAGATAAGCTGCATTCTTTTTATCAAAACTGCTCGCATAAGTTGGGTCAAAGCCTGCACTGACATCAGAGGAAAGCATCGCTGAACGTGCAAGACATCTGCGTAAAGATAATTCACTGTATACTGTCATAAGATTCATTAATTCCGCTACCATATTCTCAAAGAAATGAGAACGCATCCCCGTTGCACCGACACTTCCTATCTCTTCTTTATCTACTAGCAGACAGCACGCTGTACGCTTCGTTTTCTTCAAGGCAAGCATCGCCTGATAAGATGCATACGCACAGACTCTGTCATCTTGTCCATAGGCCATGATCATACTGCGGTCAAATCCGGCTTCTCTTGCAGCTCCTGCAGGCACAACTTCTAATTCTGCAGAACAAAAATCAGCTTCTTCTATATCATAGGTCTCTTTTAAAATAGCCAAAATTCCCTGTTTTACTGCATCCTTAGCAGAATCCTTATCAGCATCTTTGTTGGTTTCCTTATGGCCTTTATTTTCTTTTTCCGGAGCAAACCGAATCGGTTTATTACCGATGATAAGATCCAGTGCTTCTCCCTCTATTACTTTGCTGGCCTTTTTTTCCATCTGTTCCTGTGACAGATGAACCAACAGATCGGAAATAAAGAATACCGGATCATCTTTTTTATCTCCGATATTTACGATAACAGTGGTTCCATCTTTCTTTACCACAACGCCATGGATTGCCAGTGGAATCGTAACCCACTGGTACTTCTTAATACCACCATAATAATGCGTATCCAAAAGTGCAAATCCACTGTCTTCATAGAGCGGATTCTGCTTAATATCCAAGCGTGGCGAATCCATATGAGCACCCAGTATATTCATCCCATCTTCTAGTGGTTCACTACCCACATGAAACATCACAACTGCTTTATTCTTGCAGACTGCATAGACCTTATCACCGGTTTTTACCGTTGCTTTCGCTTGTACTAATTTATCTATTTCGGTATAACCTGCCGCTTCAATTTCATTTACGATGACATCCACACATTCTCTTTCTGTCTTTCCATGATCTAAAAAATGTAAATATCCTTGATTAAAGACTTCCAAATCCTCTAACTCTTTTTTGGAATATTTATTCCATATTGTTTCGTTTTCCATCTTACTCTCCTTCTCTCTCTGAACTACTGTCTTAATTCTATCCCCAAACCTTCCAGTCCATTCAATATCTTCTTCATCGCTGCATTGACATCTTCATCTGCCAAGGTTCTGTCCTTTGCTCTAAACGCAATAGAATAAGCAATCGACTTATATCCCTGTGTGATTTGATCTCCTTCGTAGATATCAAATAAATTATAATCCTCCAATATCTTACCACCACGCTGTGCTATGATTTGTTCAATCTGACCAACCAAAATCTCCTTTGGCACCACCATACTGATGTCTCTGGTTACCGCCGGATATTTGGCGATACCTTCATATTTACGGTCAAAGGTAGCAAATGGCAGGATATTTGGCATATCCAATACCGCTACATATGCTTTGATTCCGATACTGTAATTATCGGCAACTGCCGGATGAACCTCTCCCAGATATCCAACGATAGTATCCTTATAAATAACATGAGCCTGTCTGCCCGGATGTAAAAAATTCTTATTGGATTGCGGGTCATATTGCACCTTTTGCCTCATACCGATACACTCAAAGAGTTCTTCCAGTACCCCTTTTAAAGTAAAGAAATCACCCTCTCCATACATCCCCAACGTCAATTGCATCCGCTCTTGTGGAAGTTCTATGAGAGGCAGGCTTTTCGGTAAGTATATATTCCCCATCTCATAAAGACGAACATTTTTATTTCTTCTATTATAGTTCGTTGACAAAGAAGTCAGCATACCATTTAAAGAAATAGTCCTCATAATCGAGTAATCTTCCCCCAATGGATTAGAAATGACGATGGCCTGTCTTAGTTTATCCTCCTGTGCCAATAATAATTTATCAAATACTTTGGGGCTTTCAAAAGAATAGCTCATACCCTGTGAAAAGCCACAATATTCTGCGATATCTCTTGCTTTTTCTTCTACCCGTAATTTAAATGGTAATTTACCTGTCGTAGCTTCCCCACTTGGTAAGGTCGTCGGTATCTTATCGTAGCCGTAGAATCTTGCCACTTCTTCTGCAAGATCTGCGATACCTTCTAAGTCTTGACGAAAACTCGGGATGATAATCTCTTCGGTATCCTTACAATACTCGAGTTCTAAGGTATGAAAGATAGTAAGCATCTCTTCCGGTGTAATCGCAGTCCCTAACAGCTTATTAATCTGATCCGCTCTAAACGGGATCCTAACTGCTTCCTTTAAAGGCAGTGATACATCTACCATACCACCAACGACTTCTCCACAGCCCAATTCCACAACTAATTGACAAGCTCTGTTAATCGCTGCTGCTGCATTATATGGATCCAACCCTTTTTCAAATTTGCCGGAAGCATCCGTACGCAGCCCCAGTCTCTTAGCTGATTTACGGATATTACTGCCATTAAAACAAGCCCCTTCAAACAAAACCGTCTTAACTTGATCGGTAATCATCGAATTCTCACCGCCCATAATCCCGGCGATACCAATCTCTTTTTCGGCATCACAAATCATCAGAATCTCCGAATCCAATTGTCTCATCTGCCCATCTAAAGTCTTAAAAGTATCTCCCTCTAAAGCACGTCTCACGATAATCTGATGTCCTGCTACAGTGTCCAGATCAAAGGCATGCATTGGTTGTCCATACTCTTCCATAACATAATTTGTAATATCGACTAAATTGTTAATTGGTCTGATGCCACTGGCAGACAATCTTCTCTGCATCCATTTTGGAGAGGGTGCTAATTTGATATTCGTGCATACTCTGGCACAATATCTACTGCACAGATCTTGATCTTGTACCGTTACCGACACATAATCTTCTACTTTTTCATGATTCTCCTGTACCGCAACCTGTGGTGCCAAGAAAGGTTTGCGAAAAGTTGCTGCTGCTTCTCTGGCAATCCCAAGTACACTATAACAATCTACACGATTAGATGTAATCTCGTATTCAAATACAGTATCTCTAAGTCCCAATGCTTCTATGGCATCACTCCCGACCTTAGTGTCTTTAGGAAAAATATAGATACCCGCTTCCGGTGCTTCCGGATAAAGATCTCTGTTTGCACCTAATTCTTCAATAGAACACATCATGCCATAAGAATCCACACCACGTAACTGACCATTTGTAATGATGATTCCGTCTTTTGGTAATGCACCGCCATCATGTCCACCCGCTACTTTACCACCATCCGTAACTACAGGCACCTTATCTCCCACGGCTACATTGGATGCCCCTGTTACGATCTGTAATATTTGGTCCCCCATGTTCACTTGACAGATAATAAGTTTATCCGCATCCGGATGTTTCTCTATCGTATCAATCTGTCCTACGGTTATCCGCTCCAGGTTCTTATCTAATCTCTCAAAAGTCTCTACCTTGGTACCTGTTAAGGTCATGGCATCCGTATATTCCTGATCCCCACATTCTAATTCCGGTACATATGCTTTAATCCATGATAATGCTGTATTCATACTATTCTCCAGTCCTCTCTATTTAAAATTGTCTTAAGAATCTACTGTCATTCTCATATAACAGTCTCATATCATCAATCTCATATTTGAGCAGTGCAATCCTCTCCAAACCGACACCAAATGCAAATCCCGTATATTCTTCGGGATCTATATGACTCATTCTTAAGACATTCGGATGCACCATACCACAACCCAATATCTCAATCCAACCGGAACCTTTGCAGAAGCGACAACCGGAGCCTCCGCACTTAAAGCAGGTAACATCCACCTCCGCACTTGGTTCTGTAAAATTAAAATGATGCGGTCTGAACTTAACCTTGGTCTCTTCTCCAAATAACTCTTTGGCAAATTCTGCCAGAGTACCTTTCAAATCTGCAAAAGTAATGTTCTTATCAATTACGAGCCCTTCTATCTGATGAAAAGAAGGAGAGTGTGTCGCATCCACTTCATCCGACCGAAATACCCTGCCCGGTGCAATCATACGAATCGGAAGTTTCCCCTTCTCCATCTCATGAACCTGTGTTGGTGAAGTCTGCGTCCGCAGTAAAATATCTCCGTTAATATAGAAAGTATCCTGCTCATCTTTGGCCGGGTGATCCGCAGGGATATTGAGTGCCTCAAAATTATAATAATCCGTCTCAATCTCAGGTCCTTCCACGACTTCATAACCCATCCCCACAAAGATACGTTCCACTTCTTCCAGTGCTATTGTATTGGGATGACGATGTCCCATCGGATTCTTCTGTGACGGTAACGTTACATCGATCGTCTCTTTGGCCATCTGCAATTTTCGTTTTGCCTGTTCCATTTTTAAGATAGCTTCTTCTAAGACTCTTTCTATCTCTCCTCTGGTCTCATTTACCATCTGCCCGATCTTAGGACGTTCTTCCGGAGATACCTCTTTCATACTCTTAAGGACTGCTGTCAGTTCCCCTTTTTTACCGAGGTAATTCACTTTAATCTCATTTAATTTTTCCAAAACATCCGAATCTGCTATCTGTTTCAATGCTTCCGCTTTAATTTGTTCCAATTTTTCTTTCATGTTTTGTCTTCCTCTCTCGTTTGAAACACACAAAAATCCCCTGTGAAATTCACAAGGGACGAATAGTTTCCTTAATGCGATTCTACTGACACTTTCACAGTCTTTTTCTTCTTATTCTATTGAATTTTTCCACTCTTGTCAATACTATCCTCAAAATATACTGGCTTTCTTGTATGGAATCCTTTATAATCTACAGAATAACAACATTTAGAAAGGACTGGGTTATTCTTATGATTCTATCTTGTCAGGCTATTGAAAAATCTTTTGTGGAACAGCCTGTTTTATCCAACTGTTCCTTCCATATTGAAGAATATGATAAAGCCGCTATCGTTGGAATGAACGGTGCCGGTAAATCGACCTTACTTAAAATCATTGTAGGTGAGCTTATGCCCGATGGAGGACAAGTCACCTTTGCAAAAGATAAGTCTTTTGGTTATCTGCCACAATACCAGGCGCTCACGACCGATAATACCATCTATGAAGAGATGCTCTCTGTAAAACAAGACATGATTGACTTAGAGCGTAAGATTCGTGTGACAGAACATCTCATGAATACCGCTGTCGGTGAAGAATTAGAGGCATTGCTGGTGACTTATACCAATCTTACACATTACTTTGAGAGCGGAAACGGCTATGCCTATAAAAGTGAAGTCATCGGTATCTTAAAGGGATTGGGATTTATGGAAGATGAATTCGGTAAGTCTGTTACCGCTCTTTCCGGGGGACAAAAAACGAGGATCGCACTGGGTAAGATTCTCTTGCAAAAACCAAACTTAATCCTGTTGGATGAACCTACCAACCACCTGGACTTATCTTCTATTGCATGGTTAGAGACATATCTGCTGAATTATAAAGGTGCTGTCGTGATTGTATCCCACGACCGTTATTTTCTGAATAAGATTACCAATAAGATTATTGAGATTGATCATGCACAAGTCACTGTATTTAACGGCAATTATTCAGCCTATGCCGATAAAAAAGAGATGCTGCGCACTGCCGCTTTAAATGCCTACTTAAACCAACAGGCAGAGATAAAACATCAGGAAGAAGTCATCACCAAGTTAAAATCCTTTAACCGCGAAAAATCAATTAAACGTGCTGAAAGTCGTGAAAAGATGCTCGACAAGATCACTTTAATCGAAAAACCAATCGAATCCAACCATGAGATGCATATGCAGATTCACCCTAAAACAATCAGTGGTGGGGATGTTCTGTCCGTTTCTCATCTCTCCAAGGCTTATGATAGTGAAACGCTCTTCACCGATTTAAACTTTGAGATCAAACGTGGGGAACATGTCTCCATCATCGGCGACAATGGAACCGGCAAAACTACGATACTTAAGATAATCAATGGACTCGTCTGTGCGGATACGGGAACCACTACTCTAGGTACCAATGTACACATTGGTTATTATGATCAGGAGCACCATGTACTTCATATGGACAAAACACTATTTGAAGAGATATCCGATGATTATGAAACACTCACCAATACCGAGATCCGCAATACGCTCGCAGCCTTCTTGTTTACAGGCGATGATGTGTTTAAACGCATCAAAGACTTAAGCGGTGGCGAACGCGGCCGTTGTTCTTTGGCAAAGCTCATGTTATCTGAAGCTAATTTTCTAATCTTGGATGAGCCCACCAATCATCTCGATATCACCTCTAAGGAGATCTTAGAAGATGCCCTGAATCATTACACCGGGACTGTTCTCTATGTATCACATGACCGCTATTTTATCAACAAAACTGCCAGTCGTATTCTTGATTTACACTTAGGTCAATTAACAAACTACCTGGGAGATTATGACTATTATCTTGAAAAAAAAGATACCCTTTCCGCTTTGGACTCCGATGATGATACTACTACTGCTCCCACCGATACTGCCACCAAGCTGGATTGGAAACAGCAAAAAGAAGCACAGGCACAATCACGTAAAAAAGAAGCCGAATTATCCAAAACAGAATCTGCCATTGAACAATTAGAAGCTCAAAATGCTCACATCGACGCACAGATGATACTCCCGGAAATCGCCACAGATGTTGCCGCCCTGCAATCCTTAAGTAAAGAACAGGCTACCATCACCGATGAACTGGAAGCACTCTATGAACGTTGGGAGATCCTCTCCGGTGACGACCTTATCTAATCATCGTATCAAGGGTAGCTCTAATCGCATGGATAAAAGAAGCACTGTCCAGTGTTGTGACTTTAGGTAATGAAGTAATCAGTGCCAGATCCTTCGTCATCTGCCCTGACTCTATGGTGGTAAGCGTTGCCTGCTCTAATTGACCGGCAAAAGTAACCAGCTCTGCATTATGGTCCAGTTCTCCACGTTTTCTAAGGGCTCCCGTCCATGCAAAGATAGTCGCTACAGAGTTGGTTGACGTTGCTTCGCCTTTTAAGTGCTTATAGTAATGTCGTTGTACTGTTCCGTGTGCTGCTTCGTATTCATAGACTCCACTTGGAGATACGAGTACCGAAGTCATCATAGCCAACGAACCAAACGCTGAGGATACCATATCACTCATCACATCTCCATCGTAGTTCTTACACGCCCAGATAAAACCACCTTCATCCTTCATCACTCTGGCTACCGCATCATCGATTAGGGTATAGAAGTACGTAATCCCTGCTTCCTTAAATCTATCTGCAAATTCCGTGTCATAAATATCTTGGAAAATATCCTTAAAGGTATGATCATAAACCTTAGAAATGGTATCCTTGGTTGCAAACCAAACATCCTGCCTGGTATCCAGTGCGTAATTAAGACATGCTCTAGCGAAGCTGGTAATCGATTGATCTGTATTGTGCATCCCCTGGATAACCCCTGCACCCTCAAAATCATGTATGATTTCTCTGGTTTCTGTTCCATCCTCTGCGGTAAATACCAGTTCTGCCCTGCCGGCACCCGGCACCTTAATCTCAACATTCTTATAGACATCTCCATAAGCATGTCTTGCCAATGTAATCGGTTTCTTCCAATTCTTCACACAAGGCTCGATGCCCTTTACAATAATAGGTGCACGAAATACAGTACCATCTAAGATAGCACGAATCGTTCCATTCGGACTCTTCCACATCTTCTTTAGATTATACTCTTTCATTCTGGCACCGTTTGGTGTAATCGTAGCACATTTTACAGCGACCCCATATTTTTTCGTTGCCTCAGCGGAGTCTACCGTCACCTGATCATCAGTAGCATTGCGATGCTCCAATCCCAGATCATAATATTCTGTCTTCAAATCCAGATATGGAAGTAATAAATCTTCTTTGATCATCTTCCATAAGATTCTGGTCATCTCGTCGCCATCCATCTCTACCAGTGGAGTCGTCATCTTAATCTTTTCCATTTTTTATTTCTCCTTTTTTGTATGATTCAGTGCTTCTTCAAATCCATGATTTTTCATATTCTGATAAGCATTAATCATATGTTCATTGGCAAGTCTTTCTGCCTTAGCAGCATCTTTTTCTTTGATGGCTTCCATAATTAATTTATGTTCATGATTAGAGGCCTGTCCACGCATCGTATTAGTTAGATTTTTCTTACGTACCTGCCATACATATTGATGAAAATCCCGTAAGGTATGCTCTAACATCTTACTATTGCAAGATTCATATAAGATCTCATGAAACCGATTATCCAGTTCTGCTAATTGATTATAATGCCCTTTTGTGGCATGGAACTCAGACAGATAGATATTCTCTTCCATCTCCTCTAAACGTTCCTCCGTAATATGCTCCGTCGCTAACCTGGCACATAATCCTTCCAATAAAGAACGCATCTGATAGATATCTCTGACATCTTCATCTGTGATACCCGTCACATAAGCGCCCTTATTGGGAATCATCTGAATCAAACCTTCCAGTTCCAATTGTCTGAACGCTTCTCTGACAGGCGTTCGGCTAACCCCTAATTCTTCTCCGATCGCGACCTCTTTTAACTCTTCATGCTCCTGATAAGTACCATCTAATATGCCTTCCCTCAGTTTATGAAATACCCGTCCTCTAAGGGAATATTTATCATTGACTTCCTTATTAATACTACTATCACTGCTCATCCCATCTCCTATTGTGCCAAATGTTTGTCAATTGCCGGAACATGAATATTGTTTTGTTTCCCGGCCTCTCTCATCACAGCCAATAATTCAGCATCTGTTACCACTGTCACACGTCCATCCGCATACTCTTCATCTACCCATACTTTGATATATGCCACCAGTTCTGAATTCTTATCTACTTTTTCTTCCTCTTTTAATTTAAAATACGTATTAATCCAATGTGCGATTCCAGCCAGTCCAGAGGTATTTGATACAGCACATAATACCGGTCTGTTTAAGAATTTCTCCGTATCAAAAATATTGTAGATTTCTTCATTCTTAAGCAATCCATCTGCATGGATCCCCGCTCTTGTCACATTAAAGTTCTTACCAACAAAAGGTGTCCTGTCAGGAATATGATATCCAATCTCTTTTTCATAATATTCTGCCAATTCAGTAATCACTCTGGTATCCATACCATTCAAATCACCTTTTAATTGTGCATACTCAAATACCATAGCTTCCAGTGGTGTATTACCAGTTCTCTCCCCTATCCCAAATAAAGAAGTATTCACTCCGGAACATCCATATAACCACGCTGTCGTCGAGTTCGCTACTGCTTTATAGAAGTCATTATGTCCGTGCCACTCGATTAATTCATGCGGAACTCCTGCATGCGTATGAATCGCATAGATAATACCTTGTACACTACGTGGAATAACAGCACCCGGATAATTTACCCCATACCCCATGGTATCACAAGCTCTTACTTTAATCGGAATCTTATATTCTTCCATGAGCTTCATCAGTTCCAAACAAAACGGTACCACATAACCATAGATATCGGCACGTGTAATGTCCTCTAAATGACATCGCGGACTGATGCCTTCCTCCAGGCAATCCCTGATTACACTGAGGTAATGATCCATCGCCTGCCTTCTATTCATCTTTAGCTTCATAAAAATATGATAATCCGAACAGCTAACCAAAATACCTGTTTCTTTCATCCCTATCTCTTTGACTAATTGAAAATCCTCTTTACTGGCACGAATCCAACTTGTCACTTCCGGGAATTGATACCCTCTTTCCATACATTGATAGACTGCATCTCGATCCTTCTTACTATATAAGAAAAATTCAGAAGCACGGATCATACCATTTTCTCCACCCAGTCTATGCAGATAATCGTAGATATGTACGATCTGATCTGTTGTATAAGGCGTCCTGGACTGCTGCCCATCTCTAAAAGTCGTATCTGTAATAAAGATATTCTTTGGCATATTATGCGGTACGATTCTATCATTAAAAGGAATCTTTGGTATCTCAGAATAAGGAAACATATTACGGAATGCGTTTGGTTTCTCAACGTCATCCAAGATATACATATGTTCCTCGATCTCTAATAGATTGTTATTCTTATTCATCGTAACCGGTCTGTTCTCAAATAAGTCATCTGCTCTCATGCTTCTATTTCCTCCTAGAATGTATTCCTGTACACTCTTTCATCTTTGTATCTGTGTACTTTTGTATCATTGTATACAACTGATTGGAAAATGTCAATCCTTTTCTGTAAGAAGTCTTTTGATATCTACCATACCCCAGCCCTGCTGATTCCAGTCAATATGCATATCAACGGACGAATATAAGATTCTTTTCTTAATCTCATCGTTGGAAGCATAGGGGTATTTCTGTATCGCCAATGCACAAGCACCTGATACAATCGGTGTCGACATCGAAGTCCCACTCTTTTTCATATAAGCATGTTCCTGTCCATACCATGTTTTACCAAAATTGGCATTACAGGACATAATATCTGTACCGGGTGCCACCAGATCAGGTTTATTCATCGCATAGCGACTGGGTCCACGTCCAGAATAGCGCTCGCACAGATTGGTTTTTGAGGCATCAAAATAACCTCCTTCATGGCATCCTACCGTAAGCACGCGCCCACTGACACCTACCGGAGAGATAGACATAGGTCTCGGTCCCTGATTTCCCGCTGCTGTTACCACGACGATACCTGCCTGCCAGGCTTCCTCTATTTTGTCTAATAATCTTTCTTCTATCGAGAGACTATTCTGCTGAATACTGCCTATGGAAATATTCAGAACACGGATATGATAGCGTTCCCGATTCTCCACGACCCAGTCGATACCTGCCTGCATCGTATCTACGTCACCATCCCCATGACTATCCAATATCTTACCAACGACCAGATTTACATTAGGTGCAATCCCACCGTATCTTCCTTGGGATGCCACACCACTCCCCGCTAAAATACCGCAGACATGTGTTCCATGAGAGGCATCATCATAAAGATCCCTTTGTCCATTCATAAAATCTTTAAACGCCAATACTCTATGATCAAAATCAGGATGGGGTGCAATACCGGTATCCAATACCGCAGCGGTAACGCCACGTCCTGTTATATTCTGTAACAAAGCTTCTTCCCAATGAATCTGCGTTCTTACACGATACACCGTCATTTACTCGCTTTTTCAATATTATATGTTACGAATAATGACTTGTTACAGCACTCTTGTTACAGCACTCTTGTACCATCTGCCAGAGTGACCTGTGTTAGTTCCTTATGGTCTTTGAATACCGAGCTGTCTGCTTGTTTAATCTCCTTTGGTAATTGTAATATCACATCCTGTCCCTTATAAGCAATCAAAATACCATCGCCCACGATAAGGTAAGGTGTTGGTGTATCGCTTATCATCCAGTTATTCATCCACGGTGTCTTATCAAATGCCTGCTTCCCTATCTTGGTAACGGATGGTGGAATCGTGACCTCTGATAACTCATCGCAATGATAAAAAGCCGCATATCCAATCTCTGTGACTCCATCCGGTATCGTTATCGATGTTAACGCAGAACGAGCAAAAGCAAATTCACCAATCGCAGTTACCCCTGTTGGTATACGATAGGTACGAGTATCAGTATCTCTGTAATGTACACGCCTCTTAACCTGTGTTCTATCCTCTGACAGATCCGCTGTGATATCCGGTCTGTCAGCACGTAGCTGATAGACCTCATTTCCGGTCAAGACCTCTTCTCCCGCACTGTCCATCAACACCACTGCATGATTACCTACGATGACTGCTTCTCCTAAGATATGATTCGCAGATACTGTCTCCTCCGGCTTCTGTTTTTCATTTGCTACCTGTGGGATCTCGGTCTCTAATTGATTGCATCCATCAAACGCTGTTTTATGTATCTCACGAACAGATTTTGGTAGGTCGATTTGTACAAGATTCTTACAATGTTCAAAAGCTTTCATCTGAATATTGCGTACAGAATATGGGATGGTTATCTGTTTCAAGCCCGTACAATTAGAGAATGCATAGGCCGGGATTTCTGTTAAGGCATTGGACAAAGTAATCTGATTTAACTTGCTGCATCCCCAAAAAGCATACTTTCTAATGCCTGTCACCCGGTCTGACATCCGGTAGCTCTCTTTCTCTCTGCCTGCAAATACCTGACAGATAATGAGACTATCTTCTGTCTGATGACGATTGACATCCGCTTTTTCCTTTTGATATAGAGTGCCGTCTTCACAGGTAAACTTGGTATTATCCGGACTAATCGTTACCTCCTTTAAAGAGTCACAACCGGAAAATACCCCATCGCCCAATGTCTGTAATCCACTGCCGATAGAGACCTGTGTCAAGCGATTACAGCCATCAAAAGCACTCGCTTCCAGCCTTACAACACCCTCCGGTATCGTAACCGCAGTAATCTTTTGATTGCCCTTAAATGCCTCCGCTCCAATCACTGTCACAGAATCAGGAATAGACACGGAAGCTGCCGTGCCTTGATAAGCTACTAAAGTGGTTCCCTCTATGAGGAAGTCCTCCGTATTTACACCTGCCCTCAGTATCATCGCCGGATTAAGAAACCAACTTCCCAGTGACAGCAAACATATCCACATGATACTGACCACCACTGTGCAAAATGGTTGTCTGTGTTCAGCAGACAACCTCTCTTGTTTAGATATCATATAATCTCCTATATTTACTATACATTTGCTATGCTGTTCTTATCTTACCGGTTGTCTTATCGCGTTTGATAAAAAGAATACCGGAGATGCATACCAAGCCCAGCACTAAGAACCATTTTGGATGAATCCCATCCCCTGTCTGCGGAGAATCATCTGTCGTACCTGCAGTCAGGTTAGCCGTATCTACATAGATGGCATACGGTGAAAGATGTGGTGCCGGAAACAAAACACAAGGTACTCCGTCAATGGTTTTAAAGGTTGGTTTGAGTTTTTCCAAGGAACCGTCCTCTGCGATTGTTGCGACCTTATTATTCCCTGCATATTGTTTCAGTTCATCCGGAATCGGTAATGTAATATCAATACTGATTCCCGAAGTATCTGTAATCTTGACTGCTCCTGTAGCATCGTAAAGACTAATATCCATCGGAAAATACTTGATGTTTTCTAACGTTTCGTTATCTGCCAGCAATGCTGCTTCCATCGCCGCCTGTGCATTCGCATCTTCCATTACTTTTACGATATAGTTATCTGTAGAACCATTTACCAGTGCCGATGCAACATTGGTATTGGAGAATCCCGGTTTGGTAATCGAGATGACGGTACCGTTGGTGTTATTATGATTGGTGCTATTATTGCCGCCGTTGTTGGTACCGTTATTGTTTCCGCCATTCCCCGATATCGTATTATTGTTACCCGGTTTATTATCCACCGAGTTATTAGAGCTGGCGGTCTGTGGCCCCCCATAATTAGCGGTTACCACTACATCATTATTCGGCATCGTAAAGGTCGTGGAAGCTGTCTGTACTCCTGTAAATCCCACCCCATTGGAAGGGGTAGACCACATATAGAACACTCTGCCATCCGACACCGCAAATGCATGGATCGATACGATCGTACCCGGTTTATAGCTTCCGCTTCCGCTTCCACCGATTACTTTTACATTATAGGTTCTGGTATTATCTTTATTATTATTGTTATTATTGTTATTATTTCCGTTGTTATCACCGGGGTTAGTGCCATCCGATTTATATTTAGCTACAATCGTCGTATCTGCTGTGATATTGGCATAGCTCTTACTCCAGCCATCAAAGGTGTACCCTTTTCTCGTAGGAGATGCCGGTGGCACAGCATTACGCCCTGCGTCCACTACCTGCACCGGGCAGAGTTCTCTTCCGTCATAATCTGTAAAAAAGACCTTAAATCCGGATCCCGTTGCCGTATATTTTGCTATAATCGTAGTGTCTTTCGTAATATTCTTATAGCTTTGACTCCAACCATCAAACTTATAACCCCCACGAACCGGATCTGCAGGCGGCGTAGCATCTTTTCCGGATTCTACATGCTGATCCGGACATAACTCTTTTCCATCATAGTCCAGAAAGCTGACTAAATACTTATCTCCAATAATTTCCACATCTATATTAAACTTCTTGCCATATTTATCTGCAGCCGACCCTTTATATGTTCTAATGGTTCCCTGCCCATGTTCAAAGGCATCATTATCGATCAAGACCTCTTTTCCCGGAATCGTTACGGTAGGCGCCTTGCTGGTTCCTGTAAAAGCACCCTTATCTATCTTATTCACAGAATCAGGCAAAATAACACTGGTAATTCCATCTGCATTATGAAAGCAATTCTCCGGAATGGTCTGTAATTTGGCTGCTGCTGATAAATCAACTTTCGTCAAAGCATCACAATCTTCAAATGCACCTACCGCAATCGTAGTAACCTGCGCCAAAAGAGGATCCGTATCTACATTCAAAGTGCTTGGTTTTAATAGATCACTTCCTCTTGCCGATAAGCCCTCCACGATATTCATAGAACCGTCTGCATTCTTGGAGTATAAGATACCATTGGCTCCTGTATAAGTAGAATTACCCACCACCTCTGTCAGCTTGGTACAACCTGTAAATGGTGCAGTTCCAACATCGGTGCATTTCTCACCCAGCGTAACTTTTTCAAGATTCTCACAACTGTCAAACGCATAGTCCGGCAGCGAAGTCACATCTGTCAAAAGAACAGAAATCAGTCTATCATTTCCTTTGATAACCTTCTCTTTCGCTTTCTCTTCCGGTGATTTTGCGTTTACATATTCAGCATAGTTTCCACTAAATAGCCCTGCATGGATATCCTTTCCTACTGTTAAATCATCCTTAGTATACAAATCACGTTTTAATTCCTTTCCGGTTCCGAATGTACCACCAATATAGAATATGTTAGCAGCATTTTCCGATGCTAATAAAAATCCTTTCGCATCCACCGATTGAATCCCTGCCGGCACTACAAGATTCCTGGTTGCTTCTACAATCGCCAGTTCATACTCATTGACAATATCCCAATCCTCGACAGGCTGGATTCCTTCGATATATTGTTTGTAGTATTTATCCTGAATACTATAAGAAAGGTTCTTATAGGTAGTAGGAAATTTTGTTTGATAATATTTATGTTGTTCTTCACAATATTTTTTATTATCTTCATCGATATTTTCATAGAACGGATAGTCCACCAAAGTAACGAGATTCGTCTTATTGTCACGCATAACCGTCAGATTAGCAGGCGCACTACCCTTATAGCAAACACGTTTACTGGTTTTGGTATCTATGACATTTTTGGGGTCTGTTGCCCATTCAAAAGGAGCATATCCGGGTACAATATCTCCACAAAAAGTCAAGGAACCCGAAGTCGTCTCAAATGCTTTCTCTCCAATGGTAAGTCCTGCTGTCGGTGTATGGAAGGTGACCTCTGTTAACTTCTTACAGCCTTGGAAAGCGCCGGCACCTATCGCAGAAACAGAATTGCCTATCGTAACCTTCTCTAATTTGGGACAGCCTTGAAAAACATGATCGGCAATCGATGCTATCGAGTCATCTGCTATCGTCAATGTTTTTAGGTTATTCTTCACTTCATCCGCAAAACAGCCGTCTGCAATCGCCGTTACCTTGATATTACCCACTTTACTTGGAATCGTCAGGTTAATATCCTCGGTACTGGTCTTATCTATTAAATCGCAATGGGTCAATTCCCCATTGGCATTAATCTGTAATAAATATTTACCATCACTGACTTCATAATAGTCAACCCCATTCTTGGTATAAACATAAGGAACCGTCTCGGAGACTCTTGTCTTTGCTGCCCAAGTACTCTTTCTTGGAGCTGCCACCGCACTGGTGCGATCCAGTTCCGGTCCTTTTACGTAGAAATCCGGATTAATCACATCCTGAAACAAGGTAGCATCATAACTTGCCAATCCACAAGAGCCACTGCCATTGGCCGGAAATTCTACACTGTTTAAATTAACACAATCCTTAAAAGTCCCAATAGGAACCGTAACGGCAGTACCGGCACCATAATTACTCGGCATCACTACCTGCGTTAGGTTGGTTCTGCCGGATAACGTATAATCACCTAAATTAGCTTGTTCTGAAATACCTTGCGGATAGTTGAATTGAGTCATATTGCCAAGGACTCCTGTCGTAACCGCAAAAGCTCCTTCGCCCATTTCTCTGATATTGACATTGGTAATATCACCAAAATTTACATTGTTTAATCCAATGTCATTAAAGAAAGCATAGGCACCGATGGCACAAGGATCCGTTCCCAGTTTGGACAAATCGACTGTCTGTAGCTTAGCGCAATTGGCAAAGGATCCCGGTGCGATTACTTTAACGGAATAGGGTAAAATCGCTTCTGTAACACCGGAACCGTAAAAAGCTTCTGTTCCTATCTGTGAAGTCCCTGCCTGCAAATCTATCTTGGTAAGTTGGGAACATCCCTTAAAAGCTCGATTTCCAATATTTTCCACATTGGCAAACATAACCGATTGGATAAAGGAATCCATAAATGCTTCATCCCCGATATATTTGATTTCTGTTGGAAGAGTCAGCACCTGCACGTTTTTTGTGCCTTCAAATGCTTTATCGCCAATCGCAATAATACTGGAATCCTTGGTCTTATAAAATCCTTGTGCATCATTACTTCCCCCGGCTGCACCTCTTGGAACATAAGAATAAATATTGGTCGACGAAGCTCCCGTTGCTTCCACGTCCAAAACTCGCTGCATCTTATACCCTTTTCCTGTTAAGCCAGTGTCTGCATCACAATAATATTCTGATTTTTGATCGTCGGTAAGCTCTCCCACTGTTTTTGATAAAGAAGGGACCTGCGGTTCTGTTCCTGTTTTCCCTGCATCCTCCCATGCTTTGTGGTCAATCTCATATTGCTTATACGCTTCTACATAGTTTAAATAATCTGCATTAAAATACTTCTCTAAAAACGGAGAATCTCCCTCTCCCGGCTTTGTTGTTACTTCTTTTTTTGTAGCATTCTCTGTAGCATAATAATCTTTGTATCCTGTTTTTCCGGAAGCCCCCGGATCGCTACTGTTTTCCGGTATCTTATAATATTCATAGGTAACGTTGGTAGGCAGATTAACGGTTGGGCTCTGATAAGTACTGTTATACTTTGAAATAACTCCCTTGCTGGAACCATCCGGCATCGTAGTAATAAAGAACTTAAACTGCCAATCCAACTGCCATGTTCCATCACTTAATTGACGGATAATATAGGCCGGATATACTGTTGCACCCGTTGGCAGTGCCAATGAAGGTGTCATAGGGATATCAGTTAAAGTGGTTGGGTAGGCAGGCCCCGGAAGTGGTGCAAAAGGAGTCGCTCCCGATGCCGGATCCGCTGCTACATCCGGTACCGGAATCGCCGCAACAATAATCGCCGTCATCATAAGCACTGCCGCCAGTGATTTTCTGATTGTCCTTTTCAGTTTTCGATTCATTGTCTTTTTTGTTCTTCTCTTAGGTGTTGATTTTGCCATCGTACCCTAACTCCCATCTATCCGTGTCGTTCCACGATTCCTGCTATCATACACATACTTGTTTAGATACAAAACCTCAAGCCTTTCTTGGCAGCGAACCTTCCGAAGCAGCATATCTCCTACTGTACAAGGGTGTTAAACAACGTCAGTACTTATGCATGGTATTTTCATGCATTAGTACCGATACGTTGTTTACCAAGCGAGAGCGTCCCTTACGCAGTAGGAGATATGCTGCTTCGGAAGGTTCGCTGCCAACGCGGGCTGAGGTTTGTATCTAAACATTTACACTTCTGTGTTTATATCGGTTGTATTCATCCAAATATTGATACCTACACATCTATTTTACTATATCTTGAGATTATTTCAAGTCTTTTACAACATATTGTGCGTTTTTTACACGGTTTTGTTCTTCCAGATATTTTTCATACAGATCCGGCCTACGTTCTTTGGTGCGTGCTACAGATTGTTCCCATCTCCATTTTTCCACATTGGCATGGTGCCCGGACAAAAGAATAGGTGGTACGCTCTGTCCGTTCCATATCTCAGGTCTGGAATATTGCGGATATTCTAATAGATTACCGGCAAAAGATTCTGTCTGTGCAGAGTCGTCATTATGCAAGACCTCAGGCACCAGTCTGGCAATCGCATCGATCATCACCATCGCCGGTAATTCTCCGCCCGTCAGCACATAGTCTCCGATAGACACATAATCTGTTACGATAGTTTCTAATACTCTCTCATCGATCCCCTCATAATGTCCGCACAGAATCACCAGGTCTTCTTCCTGTGCCAGTTCTTCTGCCATGTTCTGGTTAAATACGCTCCCCTGCGGAGTGACATAGACCACTCTGGTAGGATGGCAACGAGCAGTATCGGTTGGCGCAGAAGAAGTTCGACCTCTCTCTATACCGTCTGCAACTGCCAGATATGCGTCATAAACAGGCTGTGCCTGCATCAGCATACCGGCACCGCCTCCATAAGGATAATCATCCACTTTCTTATGCTTTTCCTCGGTGTAATCACGGATGTTGACCGCTTCTATTTGGACACAGCCTTTTTCAACAGCACGTCCTATCACACTCGTATGTAAACCATCCAGTACCATATCCGGAAATAACGTCAATACATGGAATCTCATCAATGTAACCTCTGTCTTTCTGCAGTGTCTGTCATCCTATTCCAGCAGTCCATCCAGAAGATGAACTGTCATGCGTTTCGCATCCATAGAAACCTCTAAGATACATTCTTTAATCGCCGGAATCAATACTTCCTTTCCGGCAGACATCTGTACAATGTAGACATCATTGGCTCCCGTCTGCATCACGTCCTGTAAGGTACCCAGCGCCTGCTGATGCTCATCCACTACCTCCATACCGATTAAATCAGCAATAAAATATTCGTCTTTTCCTAATGCAACCGCATGTTCACGCGTTACATAGAGGGGTTTGGTTTTATATAATTCAGCCTCATTGATGCTGTTTATTTCTTTAAACTTAAGAATCGCAAATTTCTTAAAAAATTTTACATTGGTAATCTCAAGCGTTTTTTTCTCTTTTCCGGTATCCAAAATCACTTCTTTTAATGTCTTAAAACGTGCTACATCATCCGTTGTCGGAAATACTTTTACTTCCCCTCCGATGCCATGCGTCGAGGTGATGACTCCAACCTGTAATAATTCTTCCATTGATACTCCTTTAGTGAAAAAGAGACACTCGTGTAGGAGTGCCCCTGATTGATTATACGATTTCTACATCAACTCTCTTATTGTCTTTGGATGATGCTGCCTTTACAACAGAACGAATTGCTTTAGCGATTCTTCCTTGTTTTCCGATTACTTTACCCATATCGGATGCCGCAACGTGAAGTTCCACAGTAACATTCTTACCATCCTGCTTCTCTGTTACAGTAACTTCATCCGGATTATCAACGAGTGCTTTTGCGATTACTTCAACTAATTCCTTCATAATCCACCTCCAAAAAAAGTCTCAACAAGTTCCTATTTCTCGATTCCCGCTACTTTTAAAAGCTTGCTTACTACTTCTGTTGGTTGTGCACCGTTTGCTAACCATTTCTTAGCTAATTCTGCATCAATCTTGAATTCACTTGGTTCTGTGTTTGGATTATAAGTACCGATTTCTTCGATACATCTTCCATCTCTTGGAGATTTAGAATCTGCTACGATAATTCTGTAGAAAGGAGATTTTTTCTGTCCCATTCTTCTTAATCTGATTTTAACTGCCATGTTGTTTCACCTCACTTGTTTTATTGTAGTTACCTGATACTGCTTCTTACTATCTATTAAAAAGGGAATCTGCCGCCTCCTGGGAAACCGCCTCTACCTTTTTTACCTAATCCACCCATCATACCCGGGAGTTGTTTCATCATCTTCTGTGATTGTTCAAATTGTTTGATGAATCTGTTGACCAGACTCATATCTACCCCTGCACCTTTGGCAATACGGCTCTTTCTGCTGGGGTTTAATAACTTCGGGTTCTGTCTCTCTGCAGGTGTCATGGATAATACGACTGCTTCCATTCTGGCCAATTGTTTGTCATCTACCATAGCTTCGATATCTCCCATCTTGCCGGACATACCGGGCATCATCCCCATAAGAGAAGACAAACCGCCCATTTTCTTCATCTGATTCATAGATTCCAGATAATCTTCAAAGTCAAACTTGCCCTTTTTCATCTTGGCAACCATCTGCTTGTCTTTGTCTTCATCCCGATCTAACTGGACTTTCTCTATTAGGCTTAAAACATCTCCCATGCCTAAGATTCTGCCTGCCATTCTGTCTGGGTAGAATTGTTCCAGATCTGATAACTTCTCTCCCATGCCGACATAGAGTATCGGTTTGCCGGTTACTGCTTTGACCGATAATGCAGCACCACCTCTTGAATCACCATCCATCTTTGTTAAAACGATACCATCTAATCCAATCTTTTCATTAAATTCTTCTGCAACATTGACTGCATCCTGTCCGGTCATCGCATCTACGACCAATAAGGTCTGATGCACTTCTATGTTTGCTTTGATTTCCTGTAATTCTTCCATCATCGCTTCATCTATATGCAGGCGTCCTGCCGTATCTAAGAGAACGACATTGATCCCTGTTTTCTTAGCATGTTCCAATGCTGCCTTTGCAATATCCACCGGTTTGTGTTTATCTCCCATCGAGAAAACTTCTACATCCTGCTTCTGTGCATTCACTTCCAATTGTTTAATCGCAGCCGGTCTATAGACATCACAGGCAACTAAAAGACTCTTCTTACCTTTGAGCTTTAATTTACCGGCAAGCTTAGCAACGGTAGTTGTTTTACCGGCACCTTGCAGACCACACATCATGATTACGGTAATGGATTTGCCCGGTTGAAAGCTAAGTTCGGTAGTATCTGATCCCATCAGCGTTACCATCTCTTCGTTGACGATCTTGATCACCATCTGCCCGGGATTGAGCCCATTCATAACATCAGAGCCAATCGCTCTTTCCTCTACTGCCTTAATAAATTGTTTGACAACCTTGAAGTTGACATCCGCTTCTAACAATGCCATCTTGACTTCTCGAAGTGCAGCTTTCACATCTTCCTGCGTCAAGCGTCCTTTGCTTCTAAGGTTTTTAAATACATTCTGTAGTTTATCGGTAAGACTCTCAAATGCCATCTGTTATAATTCCTCTAATATCTCATGAGATAGTTGTCTGATTCTAGTCACATTTTCCATATCCGTTGATTCACATAGCATCTCTTCTGCAATCTGATGAATCGCAGTAATCTTCTCTTTGGTCTGTGTGAATTTCTCCACCAGATGTAATTTATCTTCATAGTCCATCAATATCTTGTCGCATCTCTTGATCAAATCATGTACACCCTGTCTGCTAATCTTCATCTCATCCGCAATTTCGCTTAATGACATATCCTCATAGACTGCATCCTCATAGATCTTCTTCTGATGCTCCGTCAGCAGTTCTCCATAAAAATCATATAACATACCTTGTTTTACAATTTTTTCCATGTACCCTACCTATCCGTATATCGTTGTAATCTCATCTCATGCAACAACACTTTTTCTATCTTACAATAAAAAAAATATGGTGTCAAGCTTTTTCTCTTGACACCATGGTTTTTTTATTGTGCATTTTAGATGCAAAATGTAGCATACAGCGGAACGGTCTTTTTTCCATCCTCAAAGCCGAAGTTTTTGGTAGACAGTTTGATAGCGTAATCCGGCTTGTAGTTTTTTATATATTCGGCAAGGCTCTTGGCTCTTGTATTGTCTGCAGATTTTACCTCAATCGGAATAATGCGTCCCTCACGCTGAATGAGGAAGTCCACCTCTGCACCACGTTCTGACTGCCAATAATAGCACTGGTACACACTAATCGCCCTCCTTTCGGGTTTTATAGTTTTTCACTAAAATAACTTTTATAACCTTCTCCAAATATTTCACTCGCACTGGATACGATCATAAAGGCATCTGCATCTTCTTCTTTTACGATTACTTCCACTCTTGGGGCACTTTGTTTTTTAATGACACACATGATCACTTGTTTATCGGTGTTGCTGTAAGCACCTTGTCCTTTAATATAGGTCACACCCACATCCACTTCTTCCATCAATCGATCTGCGATTTTGGTAAATCTATTACTGATGATATAGATTAATTTGGCTTCATCTCTGCCATATAATACGACATCCAACACAGCAGAACAGATGATCACCGCCAGTCCTGCATATAAGGCAGTATCTAAATCTCGAAATACTATCCCTGCAGCCACTACGATGGCCATATCCAAAATCAAAAATAAAGCACCTGATTTGAGATGCGGATATCGAATACGTAAGCATTTTACAATAATATCCACGCCTCCACTCGTGGAGCCTGCCTTAAAGATCAGTCCGATCCCAACTGCCACTAACGCACTGCCTGCCATGGCCGCCAGAAATTGATCTGTGGTGGCTGCCCCAAAGGGAGCAAATAGATTGGTGAATATCGATACCATAAAGATAGAATAAAAGGTAGAAATGATAAATTTTAATCCAAATTTCCAGAATCCCAATAGGATAATCGGAATATTGAGGATGAGAAACATAGTACCGGTCTCGATACCCGTAAATCTATTCAAAATAATAGCGATTCCTGTTACTCCACCGGATGCCAGATTATTAGGATCTAAAAACATACTAACACCAACTGCATAGATAGCAGAAGCAATCGTAATCAGTATATAATCTGCTATTCTTTGTTTCTTAGTTTTTTTCTCAATGCTACAAGGTTCTTGTTGTATCATATATTGGTCCGCACTATCTTGGGTTGATATCCCTGCTTGTTTAAGGCATCCATAATTTGTTTTTTATGTTCTGTACCAAATGCTTCCAACGTAATACGCAGTTCCACCGCAGCACTTCTGTTAATCGATACAAACTGGTTATGCTCCAGTTTAATAACATTACCGTTTACTTCTGCAATGACATTGGCTACACGACTGAGTTCTCCCGGTTTATCCGGCAGTAATACGGAGACCGTAAAGATTCTATCTCGTAAGATCAGTCCCTGCTGTACTACGGAAGACATCGTGATGACGTCCATATTACCACCACTTAGAATAGAGACAACCTTCTTATGTTTAAAATCCAGATGCTTGAGTGCCGCTATCGTCAACAGACCTGAGTTCTCTACTACCATCTTATGATTCTCGACCATATCAAGAAATGCAACGACCAGTTCTTCATCATCTACTGTAATAATATCATCCAGATTCTTTTGAAGGTAAGGGAATATCTTACTGCCCGCTGTCTTGACAGCCGTTCCATCTGCTATGGTATTGACGGTTGGCAAGGTAATGATCTTACCTTTTTTCAGAGATTCCTGCATGCAGTTGGCTCCTGCCGGTTCTATCCCTATCACATGGATCTTGGGATTCAGCATCTTTGCCAAGGTTGACACACCGGTTGCCAAGCCTCCTCCACCAATCGGAACCAGAATATAATCCACTAATGGTAATTCCTTAAAAATCTCCATAGCAATCGTGCCTTGTCCTGTGGCAACTGCAAGATCATCAAAAGGATGGATAAAGGTATATCCTTTTTCTTCTGCCAGTTCATAGGCTTTTGCACAGGCTTCATCATAAACATCCCCGTATAATATTACTTCTGCTCCATACCCTTTGGTACGATTGACTTTCATCAGCGGTGTCGTAGTCGGCATCACAATCGTTGCCTTGGCGCCATAACATTTGGCAGCATAAGCTACCCCTTGTGCATGGTTGCCTGCCGATGCTGTAATCAGTCCTTTATCTCTTTCTTCCTGCGTCAGGGTACTCATCTTATAATAAGCACCTCTGAGTTTATAAGCTCCTGTAAATTGCATGTTTTCCGGTTTTAGATATATTTTATTGCCCGTTTGTTCACTAAAATAATCACTGTAAACTAATTTTGTTTCAAGTGTTACTTTCTTTACTACCTCAGAAGCTTCTTCAAATGCATCTAACGTCAACATATATATTTCCTCTTTTCCACATACTTCTTACTAAGTCTGTTTGTTTCAAGACATTTTATTCTTTTTCTTCCGGGATGTCAAATAGTGCATCCACAAATTTGTCTGCATCAAATCTCTGTAAATCATCCATCTGTTCTCCCACTCCGATATATTTTACCGGAACCTGTAATTCCGATTGAATCGCAATCGCAATTCCTCCTTTGGCAGTTCCATCCATCTTGGTTAAGATAATGCCTGTGATATCTGTAACTTCTCCAAAATCTCTTGCCTGTTGTAATGCATTCTGCCCGGTAGAAGCATCCAACACAATCAGATTTTCCCGATGTGCCTCCGGAAATTCTTTGTCTATGATACGATTCATTTTTTTTAATTCATCCATTAGGTTCTTCTTATTATGCAGTCTCCCCGCAGTATCACATAATAATACATCCACATGTCTTGCTTTTGCAGCACTGACGGCATCGTATATCACAGCCGCCGGATCTGATCCCTCTTTTCCACTGATGATATCTACTCCTGCTCTGTGTGCCCATTCTGTGAGTTGTTCTCCTGCTGCCGCACGAAAAGTGTCTGCCGCCGCCAATAATACTTTACGATCCTGTGCTCTGAGAAGGCCTGCCAGTTTACCCACTGAGGTAGTTTTGCCCACCCCATTGACGCCTATCACAAACACCACTGATTGCTCTGTCTCATAGGTATACGCAGTCTCTTCTACTTTCATCTGTTCTTTTATGCCACGAATCAATAACTCTCTACAATCCATAGGTTCCTTGATATGTTGTTCTTTTACCTGTTCTCTCAGTTGATCAAGAATCTTGGTTGTGGCATGGACCCCGATATCTCCCATAATCAAAACTTCTTCCAGTTCTTCATAAAATTCTTCTTCAATCTTAGTGAATCCCATAAATACCGAATCCATTCCTTTGACGATATTGTTCCGCGTCTTGGCTAGTCCTGATTTGAGTCTTTTAAAAAATCCTTGTTCCATACTGATTTCCTCCAGTAGTCCAGTTAGTTATCCAACTCCTTATCAATCAGATTGACACTCACGAGTGCTGACACACCCTTTTCCTGCATGGTAATGCCATAGAGTCTGTCTGCTGCTTCCATTGTTCCACGTCTATGTGTAATCACAATAAACTGGGTATGTTTCGATAATTTTTGTAAGTATTTTGCATATCTTCCAACATTAGATTCATCCAGCGCTGCTTCAATCTCATCCAAAAGGCAGAAAGGAGATGGTTTTAGATTTTGAATCGCAAACAACAGTGCGATTGCCGTCAATGCTTTTTCACCGCCGGATAACTGCATCATATTCTGCAGTTTCTTTCCGGGTGGTTGTGCAATGATACAGATACCTGCTTCTAAGATATCCTCTTCCTCCACTAAAGTCAGTGTTCCCTTTCCACCACCAAATAATTCCTTAAATACTTTATCAAACTCAGCTACAATCTGTGCAAATTTCTCTCCGAATTGTTTTCGCATCGCAGTATCCAGTTCTTCTATAATACCCTGCAGTTCTTTCTCTGCCTGAATCAGATCATCATGCTGTGTCTTTAAAAAATCATATCGTTCGCATAGGTTTTTATAGTCTTCAATGGCATTGACATTGACATCGCCCAATCTCTTAATCTCATCTTTGAGATTCGTAATGCCACGTCGCATCGTTACTAAATCTGTCATAGACTCATCTCTCATCAAAGCTGCATCACTGAGTGTAATCTCATACTCATTCCACATATAATTAATCTGTGTGGATATCGACTCTTCCAAACGCTCTTGTTGTGCCTGTAAGCGAAATACTTCTTTATCCAATGCCGTAATTCGCTCTGCCATATCTTCTCTTGTTTGAAAGAAGTTTTTCTGTTTTGTATTTAATTTTTCTTTCTGTGTGATGCTTTCTTTTAATTGAATCTCCGATTCGCCCTGTGCCGTATGGGATGCCGCAATCGTCTTTTCAATCTCCAGAATATTCTCCTCTTTTTCCGCTTGATTTAACTTAGTCGCAGATAAGCTATCTTTTATCTCTTTCAATTCCTGCGTAAAGCGAAGAAGTTCTCCATCAATACGTTCTACGTTTTGTTGTTGAAATTCTTCTTTTTGCAGCATCTTCTCGACTTCTACCTCCAGCTCAGATACCTTACCGGTCTGCTCTGTCTCTGCTTTGCGTTTCTCTTCTAATTCTTGTTGATATTTCTCAATAGCAGAGGTCAATTCACCTTCAAGTGCTGCGGATTCCTGTAATTCTATGGTTATTTGTGTTTTATTCTCTGTCAGCTCGATTACCTGCGTATCGATCTCACTTTGTTCTTCTTGTAAGGTTCCAAATCCCTTGGTGGTCTCTGTCTTACGTTCTTGTGCTTTAATCACATTTAAACGGATCGTATTCTGTGCGATAAACTGCTCCTGTAGATTTGTTTTGGTATCCTCGATCTCAATGCGTAGTTTATTACGTTCTTCCTTAATCTGTTCTATCTTTTCCAGGATAGCATCTACCTGTCTTAAATGCTGTTTTACTTTACCTTCTAATTCTTCCATTTCTCTTCTGCGTCCCAGAAGATTACTGCTATTTTTAAAGGCACCTCCACTAATCGCACCACCCGGCACAAACAGTTCTCCCTCGATGGTTACCATACGAATGCCGTAATCGTACTTTCTGGCGATTGCTACGGCTGAATCTATTGTGTCTACCACTACGATACGTCCCAGCATGGCTTTTGCAACATTACTGTAACTATTTTCCACACGAACCAAAGAATCAGCTAGACCGATGACTCCTTTTTCCTGTAACACTTCCGGTGTTTTGAAAGCCTGGGGTTTTGTAATACTCGTAAGCGGTAAAAAAGTAGCTCGTCCAAATTTATTTTCTTTTAAAAACCGAATCATCTTCTTCGCTGTTTCTTCGTCTTTGGTTACGATATTCTGTATATTACCACCCAGCGCGATCTCAATAGCCGTTTCATATTTCTTGTCTACTTTAATAATATCAGCTACTACGCCTGCGATTCCCGGAGTATTCTCTTTTTGTTCCATCACTTTCTTAATACTATTTCCATAGCCATCATAGCGCTCTGTCAGATTGGTAATCGCATCAAGCTTTGATTTATCCTGATGATATAGTACTTGCGTATCCCGCAGTTTGGCATCTTCTTGAGACAATTCCGTATGGATCTGTCCCAGTCTTTCTTCCATCGTCTGCTGCTTCTCATTTAGGAGTACGATCTCTTTATTTACCTTTTCAAATTCTGTTTGTAATTGTTTGATCGTCTCATCCTGTTCGGATTCATCGGATTTTGCACGCAATAATCTTGAATTTAGTTCTGCCTTGCGAATAGCTGCCTGCTCCAGCATCGTATCGATTCGCCCTATTTTAGATTTAATCGTAGCTCTCTCGTTCAAGGTATCCATAATCTCATTTTTACCCTGTTCAATCAGCCTATTTAAGTTGGTTATTTGGCTTTGTACCTCACTTAATAAGCCCTTCGCTTCATCCCGCACGGTACGTACCTGTTCAAATTGCTCATCGACTGCCTTTTTCTCTTCTGCAAAAACATGTTTCTCTTGATTCTTGTTGTCTATCTCTCCTTGAACCGTATTGACCCTTACCTGTAGGTGTTCCCTATTGCCTTCTGCCGATCGGATCTGTTCTTTGAGTACTGCAATCTCACTCTCCAGCCTGCCGCGCATCTGTCCTGTATCCGACAAGGTCGCTCTGGCCTGTTCTATCGTCGTATCAAGCTGTTCTAATTCGGCCTGAATCTGCTCATATTCCTCTTTGATTCTCTCGTATTCTTCATGACTGCTTGTAAAATCATCCTTTGCGATCTTATATTTCTGTTCCACACTGAGTAATTGATCCTTGATACGGTTATTCTCCAGGAGAAACATGTTGACATCCAAAGTCTTTAGTTCTTCTTTTTTCTTCAAATACACTTTGGCTGCTGCTGCTTGTTTTTCAAGCGGTGCTACCTGCTTTTCAAGCTCCGATAAGATGTCGCTGACACGCACCAGATTTAGCTTTTCATCTTCCAGCTTCTTCTGCGCTGTCTGCTTACGCTTTTTAAACTTAACAATTCCGGCAGCTTCATCAAATAATTCTCTTCTCTCTTCCGGTTTTCCACTTAATATTTTGTCGATCTGACCTTGTCCTATAATAGAATATCCTTCTTTGCCGACTCCTGTATCATAGAACAGTTCACTCACATCCTTTAAGCGGCAGGGTGTTCCATTCAATAGATATTCACTCTCTCCTGAGCGATAGATACGTCTTGCAACAGTTACCTCTTCATAGTCAAGGGATATCTGATGATCACTATTGTCCATGGTAATGGCTACATAGGCATATCCCAGTGGCTTGCGATTCTCCGTTCCGGAGAAAATAACATCCTGCATGGAAGCGCCTCGTAACTGTTTGATCCTTTGCTCCCCCAGTACCCAGCGTACTGCATCTGCCACATTACTCTTACCGCTGCCATTAGGACCTACGATGCCTGTGATTCCATTATGGAATTTAAAATTAATCTTATTGGCAAAAGACTTGAATCCCTGCACTTCTATACTCTTTAAATACATCGATTAGTTCTCCCTATGTAGAATCGCTTGATATGCTGCCTGTTGTTCTGCTGCTTTTTTAGTTCTTCCTACTCCGGCTCCAATACGTCGTTCTCCAACCATTGCCTCTACTTTAAACACTTTATCATGGTCCGGTCCTTCTTCACTGATAAGATGATATTGCAAGATTCCATTATTATCACATTGTATCATTTCCTGAAGAATGGTCTTGCTATCATAAAAGAGTTGTTTGTGTTCTAAATCCGATAAGATAAATTGTAAGATAAACTCTTTTGCATTAGTAAAACCACCATCAAGGTAGATTGCTCCGATCAAGGCTTCACATACGTCCGACGTAATGGAATCCCGTTCTCTTCCTCCCGTTGCTTCTTCACCCTTACCGAGTAAGATATAACCACTTAGCTCTATTTCTCTTGCACAATAAGCCAAAGCCGGTTCGCAAACACAGGAAGAACGCAATTTGGTTAATTTTCCCTCCGGATAGTCAGGATAAGCCGTATAAAAATATTCACTGGAAATAAGTTCCAATACAGCATCTCCCAAAAATTCCAATCTTTCATAATCCAACAGTTTTCGTATCTTCTGTTCATTAGCAAAAGAACTATGTGTCATTGCTTGTTTTAATAATACCTTGTCTTTAAAATGATATCCTATCTTATCCTGCAGTGCTGCCAACGAATATCCTTCGTTCATATCTATAACCTCTGTCTTTCCTCTACTCTTATTTATACATTGAAAAAGCCCCTGTAAGGGCTCTTTCGTTCCTCTTTAATTGATGGAATCTTTAATAAATTCTAAGACCTCAGATACCATCGTCATCTGATTCACATCTTCTTCTTCAATCGTTATATCAAATTCTTGTTCTATCCCCATCACAATCTGATAGATATCCAGCGAATCTGCACCAAGATCATCCACAAAGGTAGTTTCCGGCATAATCTCTTTGGTATCTACGCATAATACGGATGCTATTATCTCTTTTAGTTTATCGAATTCCATGTTCTCATTCGTCCTTTCCCTGTGCCAACGGCTCCATGGAATCTATCATGGTGATCTTGGCTTTTATCTTTTCGTTAATTCTCTGCTCTTTAAAAGTAACACATTGTAAGATAGAATTCATAATTTCATTTGCCTTAGAGCTTCCATGTGTCTTTACAACCAATCCATTGAGTCCAAGCATGGGTGCTCCCCCATATTGTTCAAGGTCAAAAGTCTTTAAAGTCTCTTTTAATGCCGGTTTTACCAAGAGTGCACCCATCTTACTTCTAAGAGATGTCATCATGCCTTCTTTTACCTTTTTAATCAGGGTATCCCCAACACCTTCATATAATTTAAGAATAACATTCCCCACAAATGCCTCACACACCACTACATCTGCCATACCTGCCGGAATGTCTCTTGCTTCTATGCTGCCGATAAAATTAATCTCTGAAGAATTCTTTAATAAAGGAAAGGTTTCTTTTACCAGTGCATTTCCTTTTTCTTCTTCTGCTCCGATATTAACGATCGCAACTCTTGGATGTTGAATCCCCATCACGTTCTCCATATAGACAGAACCCATCTTGGCAAATTGTACCAGATGTGAGGCTCTGGCATCTACATTAGCACCGCAGTCTATCAACAGTGTTGCCCCCTTAGCTGTAGGAATTAAAGGCGCTAACGGTGGTCTTTCTATCCCTTTGATGCGTCCGATGATAACTTGTCCGCCTACCAATACTGCTCCTGTACTTCCTGCTGATACCACGGCGTCACAAGTACCTGTTTTAACAAGATTTAATGCTTTTACAATAGAAGAATCCTTCTTCTTTCGAATCGCCATGACCGGTGCTTCCGACGGGTCGATGATTTCTGTTGCATTCACGATCTCTACCTGTAATGCATCATAGGTATATTGATGTAACTGTTCTTTTAATACGGTTTCCTCGCCAACTAAATATACTTTAACATGACTGTTTTCATGCGTTGCCTGTATGGCACCCTTTACAATCTCTGCCGGTGCATGATCCCCACCCATTGCATCCACTGCAACATTTACTGTTTCTGACATGCCAAATCCTCCTAGAGTTAAGTGTTCTCTTTACAATATACTCGAACCATCTGTAAAAATCAAGAAGAAAAGAAAGATGTACCTTAAAAAAACGTGAAAAAAGCACCTATCCCAATGGGTATAAGTGCTGTCTCATTCACATGCATCAAACAATCTTAGTCAACAGAAATGATTTCTTTCTTGTTATAAGAGCCACAAGCTTTGCATACTCTATGTGGCATCATTAAAGCACCACATTTGCTACACTTTACTAATGTCGGAGCACTCATTTTCCAGTTCGCTCTTCTCTTATCTCTTCTACCTTTTGAAGATTTATTCTTAGGACAAATAGACATCGTTACACCTCCTTATTATTCGCATTAAAGATATCTTGTATGGCTGCCATTCTGGGATCCGGTACGAATGTATCACAATCGCATGTCCCTGTATTCAGATCTTTACCGCATTGTATGCAGATTCCCCTGCAGTCTTCACGGCATAAAACCTTCATTGGCCAGTTAATCAATAGTTCATTGCTTACCAGGTTCTCTACATTCAGTTCGTACCCTTCCATGAAGTTTGATTCCTCTTCTATGGAATCCGTATCCTCTGTATCCGTTATCTTATCATGATCAGGTGAAATCACCTCTCGTGAAAAAGACAGGTCAAATGTATATTCTACATCTGTCAGGCATCGGTCGCAATGTAACATTACAACTAGGGATGTTTCCCCGGCTATGTGTGCCTTTCCTACTCCTGTATTGGATAAAGTAAGCTTCAGAGGCTCCTTATGTACAATCCTGTAAGGATTGGATAAATGTATACATTCTTCCAGCTCCGGATTCAGTTGTAATTGTTCCGTCTTACCTTCGGATGTTAATACACTTGTTAAATTCACTAACATAGTAGACTCCTATTCACACCTTGACAATTATACCTACTGGATATGGGTTTGTCAACAAATAATTACTAGTTTCCCAGATATTTTTTTTGATATCGAACTGTGATGTAGCCATATGCCAGCAGCATAAGAAATGTAATCATCATTACGATCAATTGTATGGTCTCGAGTCCCACCACATAATGCGTAGCCATCCCGAGTCCGCCGCTTAGTAATGCAAAGATCCCCATGATAAGGGTGGGCAGTAGCATCGCTTTGGTAAATTCTGACATATCCTGGTCTTTCGATATCTCCATACTCTTACTCAATAGCATCTTGGGGACTGTGTTTTTTAATTTCATGGACAGTGCTCCCCAAAGTAGATAAAGACCTCCGCCTAATATTATAAGATCAAAGATAGAACTTGACATATGTTGCCTCCTTTTTATGATAGCTGTAAAAATGTCTCTACCATTGCTTTCATCTGATTTGTATCGCATACATGAGTGTGGAGAATCGGTGCTGTCCTAATGGATTCAATCGCATCAGGAACTTTTACCTTGGAGAGTTTCTCCAGTTCATCTACCAGTTCAAAATCCGACAATGCATCATACTGTTTATCAATGGCCGTCATTACACTGCGTGTAAACTTATAAGGACTAGCGGTCGATAAGATAACTGATGTCTTTTTGTCCTCTGTTTCTTCTGTATACTTGCGATAAACAACCTCCGCCACCGCCGTGTGCGGATCCATCACGTAGTCTGTTTGTTGATATAAGTCTCTAATTGCTGCTTGCGTTTCCTCTTCTGTCGCATAATTACCATAAAAATCATGTAACGCATCCTGCATCTTTGGTGTAATATGATACCGGCCGGTTTGTGTAAGTTCTTCCATGAGATTTTTATTTTGTACTGCACTATTATCCGCAATGCGGTAAATCAATCGTTCCAGATTACTGGATACCAGGATATCCATAGATGGGGAAGAGGTTAATAGGAACTCTCTGTTTTTATCATATGTGCCTGTTGTAAAGAAATCATACAACACTTTATTATCATTGGATGCACATAAGAGTTTATCAATCGGTACTCCCATATTCTTGGCATAAAATCCGGCTAAGATATTACCAAAGTTACCGGTAGGCACTACCACATTGATCTTTTCTCCGTCTTTGATTTTCCCTGACTGTAGTAACTGTGCATAGGCATAAACATAGTATACTACCTGCGGCACAAGGCGTCCTATATTAATCGAATTGGCAGACGAGAATTGATAGCCTGACTGCTGCATCTTCTCTGCTAATTGCTGATCGGAGAATAATGCTTTCACACCACTTTGTGCATCATCAAAATTACCATGTATGCCGACTACATATGTATTATCACCCTTCTGCGTCACCATTTGTTTCTCTTGAATCGGACTGACACCATTCTTTGGATAAAATACTATGATTTTAGTGCCCGGTACTTCCGCAAAGCCTGCAAGTGCCGCTTTCCCGGTATCTCCCGAGGTCGCTGTCAGGATTACGATATCATTCTTCACATGATTCTTCTTCGCCGATGCCAGTAACAGATGTGGCAGAATAGACAATGCCATATCCTTAAAAGCAATGGTGGAACCATGAAATAATTCTAAATAATAGGGACTGCGCTCCCCAACCAAAGGGGCAATGAGTTTTGTATCAAACTTAGCATCATACGCTTTGTTAATGCAGTCTCTCAGTTCTGTTTCCGTAAAATCCGTTAAAAATAATCTCATGACTTCATATGCTACCTCTGCATAGGGCATGTGTGATAATTCTTGTAGACTCTTTTGGAGCACCGGGATAGATTCCGGTACAAACAGTCCTCCATCTTTAGCCAATCCTTGTAAGATGGCTTCGGATGCTGTCACTTTTGTGGTTTCATTTCTGGTACTTCTATATAATATCTCCATATCTTCTGCTCCTATCCGTATCTGATATAGTTCAAAAGTATAACATATTCTCATCCTATACGCAAATAATACCTGCTTGATAAAAAATAATTATCGAAAAAACTCATGTCCCCCATAGGAAAATAATAAAGTAAGATGGGTATCAAACCATTTCATTCTCTCAGGATCTGCATAGCTGCGTGCTGCAAAGTACAGAGCTCCCTTCGAGATATCTTCCCCCAGCAATGCACGATCTACGACCTGTTTTGTTTCTTCCGACACCGATACCTGTTGGTAGCTGCCATCATAGATAGGAGAAAATTGTGTGGTTCCGTTTTCTTTTTGAAAAACGACTTCTGTTACGGTATTCGGAAATTGATCACTTTTCACTCGATTAATCACCACATTTGCCACTAATAGCTTACCTTTTTCATCTTCGCATCCCGCTTCTGCTTCGACAATCTTCTGCAGCACTTGGTAATCCCGGCTTGATAATTCGATTATCATATCCTTCTCCAACACCTGATAATCCACAATCCGCTGCCCCGACGACGCTTCTTTCGCCTGACACAGAAAGCTTGTCCTTTTCTCTTCTACAAAATCTTCTATAAAATGCACTTGGAACGCCGGTGTCAATGCCAGTCTGTTAAGTTTAATTCCCTTAAGACTGATTATGACAGTCAAAAAGATACAATTGCACAATACAATAAAACATACATATTTTTTATACATATAGATTCGATCCATCCTTCTCCTTTACAAGCTCTATCTCATTGCCCTATTACTATTCTATACAGGAGCGGCACCAAATATATCTGAAATTGTATTATTTTTATAAAAATGTTATACTGAACAGGCATAATGTATCATGTCATAAGAACAAAAATGATTGGAGACCTCGATGGAAACCAGACTTACCGGTGTGTCTATTGCCACAAAAAAAGATCACTCAACTTACTATAGAGCTTCTATCACTCATAAGCAAAAACACATCAGTCTTGGTAGTTTTAATACGATGGAAGAAGCACACGCGGCATATGCAGAAGCCCTTATGGTACTGGCTGACACGGACCTATCTATTCATCATTATGCCCCTGATGCTATGAATCTATCTTTTGATAAGTGGGTTTCTTTGATTAACTATCGAGATAATCTAATCTATTTTTGTAATCCCATCTATGTCAATAAGAATTTTTTTACCTATTATCTGTCCCCCTTGATTGAATTAATCTTTGATATGGATGATTTGTTCTATTATTCCTCACATAAGATCATGAAACGTTTGGGACATCTGTTTGTTGCGGATTATGGGATGCAGGTGACGATTGCCAGCCGTTATGGGATTAAGAATTATAGCGTTTTAAATCGAGATTATCGTTTTATTAATGGTAATATATATGATTATCGTTATGAGAATATTGAGATTATCAACCGTTATCAGGGAGTGCAAAAGATAAAAAAGAAAAATCAGATAAAATATCAAGTCACGATACATGTACATAGTAACTACCGCGTTGGCTGCTATTCTTCTGAAGAAAAAGCGGCTGTTGCGTATAACAAAGCAATCGATATTCTGCATAAGCAGGGTATTAAAAAACACTACACCCCTAATTATATAGAGTCTTTAACTAAGACTGCCTATGCCGATATCTATGCCGATATTAAAGTATCTCCCAAGCTCTATTACCTTAATTCATAATTCACAAAGCTCAGGTTTAAGCCCACTTCACCCACGACTCCGGGGATAACACCGGTCGTGCTATATTGCCACAGGGCAAATTGATAAGGATAATCCGGGACATCCATTTCCTGTGATAACCATATTTTATATTCTGACAACAACGACAAATTAATCTTCTGCAAGAGCCATTCTTTATTTCCATAGATGACTGTCTTATATCCTACATCGCTCAAAGTCTTTAAGAAAGCCGCTGTGATTTTACTTCGCTCTTCTTTACTTAAGGCATCTGTTCTCGCTGTATCTCCGATGATTTCTTCCATGTCATAAGCCACCGGATAGGCAATCTCATATTCTTTTAATTGTTTGATGACCAGACTGGCTTCTTCCACTGCTTCCTGTTCATTAATCGCCTGCGAATAGAAAGATACTCCAACACTCAGGCCTGCTTGTGTGGCACCTTCCATATTCTTGATAAAATAATCATCTACGGAAACTTTTCCTGTTCCATATCCGCGCATTCCAAGTTGAATGATCACAAAATCTATTCCTGCTTTTTTTACTTTTGTATAATCTATCACACCATTTTCCTGTGATACATTGATCCCCATATGAGATATTACCTTGCCTTGCTGTGAGTATCTCATGATTGGGTCTTCATAGACCAAACCGGCATAGTTATATTCATTCTTTGTAAGATAGGGATTAACGGGAATCCATTCTTTTTCTCCATCAAGGTGTACAATTAAAGTCTCATCTTTATGTTTCAAAGCCTCTGCTTCCATGGCATTGTCCGATACGGAATTATCTGACACAGAATCGTCCTCTGATAACGCACTTGCTGCCTTTTCTTTCTCTGCTTTTGCCATAGCTGCTTTTTCTTCTTTTTGTTGCTCTTCTTTTGAAAAAAAGCTCCAAAATTCCAGATCATCCGAAGTAAAGGTGTTGCTTTCTTCTACGGATGCCGACTCTTCCACCTGATCCGTTTGTGCTACAGGGACAACATAAGGATGCTCCTGCTTCTTATTTGTTATCAACACAACTCCCAGGATCAAGAGCACACAAAGGCATACACCAATGGCAATCATGCCAATAGAATAGTTATGCCCCGCGCTATGTTCGTCCTTATAATCATCCTCATAATCATGCAGTCGCATCCGTTCCTTACCCTTCTCTTATCGCAAATACAGTCCAAGCATTGGCTTTTCCTATCAGAAGCACTTACAACTGCGCTGCCAAGACCTTGCCTGCCTCTTCCATAGCAGCAGGGATACCCGCCGGATTCTTACCGCCTGCCTGTGCCATATTAGGACGACCGCCACCACCGCCGCCTACCAGTGCTGCGATACCTTTAATCAAGTTGCCTGCATGTGCTCCTGCTTTCATGGCATCTTCTGTCGCCATTGCCATGAGATTTACTTTACCTTCATAGGCAGAAGCCAATACGATAACTCCTTCTCCTAATTTACCTTTTAATTGATCTCCCAAATCCCTAAGACCATTCATATCAACACCCTCTACCGCAGTAGCCAGTAATTTAACACCTTTGATCTCCTGAACTTGATTCATAACATCTCCGAGTGATTCTTTCGCAGCCTTACTCTTCAAAGACTCATTTTCACTCTGTAATATTTTAATCTCATTTAATAAATGTTCGATTTTATCAGCCAATGCTGTCGGTGTCGTTTTCGCTGCTTTCGCCGCCTGATGAAGTTGTTTTTCCATATCTTTGTAATAAGTAAATACACCCTCTCCTGTCAGTGCTTCTATTCTTCGAACGCCTGCCGCCACCCCACTTTCAGATACTATCTTAAATGCGGTAATCACACCGGTATTGGCAATATGTGTCCCTCCACATAACTCTGTGGAAAAATCACCCATCTGAACAACACGTACCGAATCTCCATATTTTTCGCCAAACAATGCCATGGCGCCGGTTTTTTTTGCTTCTTCTATCGTCATTTCCTGGGTATGAACCGGTAATGCGGCAGCTATCTGTGCATTCACAATGGTCTCTACCTGTCTTAGTTCCTCTTCTGTCATAGCTGAAAAATGGCTAAAATCAAAACGCAGCCTGTCTGCATTGACAAAAGAACCTGCCTGTTCGACATGCGTTCCAAGCACTGTTCTCAATGCTTTTTGCAGCAGATGTGTTGCACTGTGATTTTTACAGGTAGCCACATGCTGTTTTTCTTCTACGGTAAGGGTAGCCGTCGCTCCTACGCGGATCATGCCTTTGGTAACTTTACCAACATGTCCTATCTTACCGCCCAATAATTTAATCGTATCTTCGACAACAAATTCACCCTCTGCAGTTGTAATGATACCACGATCTGCACATTGACCTCCCATCGTTGCATAAAATGGAGTTTCCGGTACGATAACTGTCCCTATTTCTCCTTCTGTCAAGGCATCTACTATTTCAGTCTCTGTTGTCAGTACCGTAATCTTAGAAGCATGTGTCAAGGTATCATATCCTACGAACTTAGAAGTAATGCTGGTATCAATGGATTCATATACTGTAATATCTGCACCCATATAGTTTGTTGTTTTTCGCGCATTCCTTGCTTTATCTTTCTGTTCCAGCATCGCCTGATTAAAGCCTGCTTCATCTACACTGAGTCCCTTTTCTTCCAATATTTCTTTGGTCAAATCAATCGGAAATCCATAGGTATCGTATAGTTTAAAAGCATCTGCACCTGATAATTCTTTTTGCCCGGTTGATAAGACTTCTTCTTCCAATTCTGCGAGAATGCCAAGTCCTTGATCAATCGTCTGGTTAAATTTATTCTCTTCCTGTGTTAATACATTAAAGATAAAATCCTGCTTCTCTTCTAATTCCGGATATCCATCCTTAGATCCTGCAATCACTGTTTCACTTAGCTTGGCTAAAAAAGTGCCCTTGACACCCAGTAATCTGGCATGTCTGGCTGCACGCCTTATGATTCTTCTCAGTACATAGCCGCGTCCTTCATTGGTTGGCATAATGCCGTCCGATATCATAAACGTGGCTGACCGAACATGATCTGTGATTAAACGAATGGATACATCCGTTTGATTATTGGTCTGGTAAGTAACTCCAACTATCTCACATACTTTATCACGCAGAGCCCTTACGGTATCTACATCAAAGATAGAATCCACATTTTGGACTACCGTTGCCAATCGTTCCAGTCCCATACCTGTATCGATATTCTTCTGCTCTAATTCTGTATAATTACCATGTCCATCATTATCAAATTGCGTAAATACATTATTCCAGATCTCCATATAACGATCGCATTCGCAGCCAACTGTACAGCCCGGTTCACCACATCCGTATTTTTCGCCGCGGTCATAATAGACCTCAGAGCATGGACCACAGGGACCGGAACCATGTTCCCAAAAATTATCCGCTTTTCCCATGCGGAAGATTCTCTCCGGTGCAATCCCTATCTCCTTATTCCATATCTCAAAAGCTTCTTCATCCTCTTCATAAATAGATGGATATAATCGATTCGGATCCAGTGAAACCACTTCGGTTAGAAATTCCCATGTCCAGGCAATCGCCTCATGTTTAAAATAATCTCCAAAGGAGAAATTACCCAGCATCTCAAAGAAGGTACCATGGCGGGCTGTCTTTCCCACATTTTCAATATCACCTGTACGGATACACTTTTGGCATGTTGTTACACGTTTTCTCGGTGGTACTTCCTGACCCGTAAAATATGGCTTCAACGGAGCCATTCCCGAGTTAATTAACAGCAGACTGTTATCATTATGTGGTACAAGTGAGAAACTCTTCATCGCGAGATGTCCCTTACTTTCAAAAAAATCCAAAAACATTTTACGTAATTCATTTACACCATATTCTCTCATATTTTTAAACATACCTTTCTTACAACTCACTTAATATTAACTTAAAAACTGCATTCCTATTATAAATTGAAATGCAGTCCCTGTCAAATATATTGAGTTATTGTGCTATAAAGAATATCCTTGAAGATTGGTTTGACAAGGTATTCGTTCATTCCTATACTTTGTGAATATTTGATGTCCTCTGTATAAGCATCTGCTGAGATTGCAATAATGGGAATCGTTGCAGCATCTGCTCTGGGTAATGCTCGGATGGCTTTGGTCGCCATTCTGCCATCCATAACCGGCATCCTAATATCCATTAGAATCATGCTGTATTCTTTTTCTTGGGATTGTTCAAATCGTTCCAGTGCTTCACGTCCATTTTCAACGATATCTACCAAAAGTCCTGCGTCTTGAAGATATTCAGCAATAATATCTCTATTTACTTGAAAATCATCTGCCAGCAAAATACGTTGTCCCGAAAAAACATATTTATGATTTTTGTTTTTTTCAAAATTAGCACTCTCTATTTTACGAATGTCTTGATTCGATTTCAGCATAAAGGGAATCTCCATACGAATCAGCGTTTCTTCCCCTATTGTACTGTCTATCTTTACCACACCATGTAACAGGCTCACTAAACTGTTAATGACGGATAATTCTGCCTCTTCCTCAAATGGCAAAAATGTCTTTTCTATATATGTTTCTTTCATACTTCTATTATAATTCTTGGCTTGAAAACAAAGTAATGTCCTGTTTTCTCTAGCCTCCAAAGTACTTACAATAAATTCTATTCTGTCTTTTTCTTCTGACATATCAAAAATATTATTTAAAAGGCCCATTAGCACCTGTGTTAATTGTGTCCGATTGCCTACTAACTGGTCAGAGCCCAATTCCGTCTGGATCAAGGCAAACGATATCTGCCTTTCCTGGGCTCTTAACATGAAAATATGTTCAATTTCAAGCAATAGCCTAGGCAAACTAAAGGATTCCTGCTCTTGCATTGGCTCTTCTAAAAATTCATTAAACAACGTCAGCAAATGTTTGGTTGCATCTTTAATCTGTTCCAAACATTCCTGTGTTTTATCAGGATTGCCTTTCGTCTCAGTGGCAATCGTTGTAAATCCAACGATTGTATTTAAAGGTGTCCTGATGCTATGAGAACGTTCTGCTAATTCGTCGGATTGTTTCTGTCTGTTCTTCCCTAACGATACCACTGTACTCTCTAATTGTTGATTCTTATAGGACAATTTTTTATTATTACTCTCTAATACTGCGATTTGTTCTTTCAGTTCTTCTATCGTTGCCTGCCTGCCAAACATTATTTTTCTCCTACGCAAGCACTTGCTGCACAAATTCTCTCATGCGGCTTAAGTCCTGCTTATCCGGATGCGTCATGCCTTGGTCAAAGTTTTGTATCATCTGTTGTATCTGTCGTTCGTCCTTGCCACTGCCCAGCATCTCTGTATACTTATCCCTAACACTCATGGGCATCTTCCCTTGGCACAAAAAAGCTCCTGCATATTCACAATCCTCCGGTAGCCATACCTGAATGTTATCTTCTATTCTTTTATAGTATGCCTCATCTGAACCCATTCCGCAAGTTCCAAATATTGCTATTTTCTTTTGATGCAGTCCTGACAGGTATTCCAAAAGGTCCATACTGCAGGTTCCTCTGTTCACCCAAAATCCCACAAAGTAGATATCTCCCTCAGAAGATTGATGATTTACTTCAAATTCTCTGATGTCTTTATCTTTGCCGGGAATCGTATTGAAAATCTCCTTCGCCAGTTTCTCTGTATTGCCGGTTTTACTCATATATACTACATTTGTTTTCATTCACACACACTCCTATTCTTGCTATATTCAAACTTTATTCCTATTTGATTATAGAGTGAATCTTTGCATGAAATCAATGTATTTAATATGATAATCTCATTAATTTTTTATTAAATGGATGGTTGCCTATTGATCTCCAGGAGCATACCATCAAAAAAAGAACAACATTAGATGCCTATGTTGTTCTTTTTTCTAATTGATTAAGACAGCATCGCTAAAATGGCTGCTTTTTGTTGCACTCCACTTACTTGTTTTACGACCTTACCCTCTTTGATGACAACTAAAGTCGGAATACTCATAATCTTAAATTGCTCTGCCAGCTCCGGTTGTTCATCCACGTTGACCTTTCCTATCTTAGCCGTTGTAACTTCATTGGCAATAGCCTCAATCGTAGGTGCTAACATCTTACATGGTCCACACCAGGAAGCCCAGAAGTCAATCAATACCGGTTTATCTGATTCCATTACCTCTTTTTGAAAATTTTGTTTTGTTATAATTAATTCTGCCATAGTTTTCTCCTTCTTCTCTTAGAATGTGAATTTATCCGAAAAATATGCATCTAGCTCTGCAATATTGACACGCTCCTGCTGCATAGAGTCACGAAACCGAATCGTAACTGCCTGATCATTTTCGGATTCAAAGTCATAGGTTACACAGAACGGAGTCCCTATCTCATCCTGCCTTCTGTAACGTTTACCTATATTGCCTCTGTCATCATATTCGCAATTATATGTTTTGGACAACTGTTCATAGATCTTCTCTGCACCTTCTCCTAATTTTTTGGATAATGGTAAAATACCTATCTTCACAGGTGCCAGTGCCGGATGGAAACGTAATACGGTACGGATATCTCCTTCGCCTATCTCTTCTTCATCATAAGCTGCACATAGGAATGCCAATACCATACGATCTGCTCCCAACGACGGTTCTACTACATACGGAATATATTTTTCTTTTTTCTCATCATCAAAATAAGTCATATCCTGTCCTGATACATTTTGATGCTGCGTTAAATCATAATCTGTTCGGTCTGCGATTCCCCATAGTTCTCCCCATCCAAAAGGAAATAAAAACTCAATATCTGAGGTCGCTTTAGAATAAAAAGATAATTCAGCCGCATCATGATCTCTGACTCTCATCTCTTCTTCCTTGATGCCTAGGATATGTAACCAATCGATACAATATTTTTTCCAATAAGCGAACCATTCCAAATCAGTATCCGGCTCACAGAAAAATTCTAATTCCATCTGTTCAAACTCTCTTGTACGGAAAGTAAAGTTCCCCGGTGTAATCTCATTACGGAATGATTTACCAATTTGTCCAATCCCAAATGGTATCTTTTTTCTTGAAGTTCTCTGCACATTTTTAAAATTAACAAAGATGCCCTGTGCTGTTTCGGGTCTTAAATATACCGTATTTTTTGCATCCTCCGTCACTCCCTGAAAGGTTTTAAACATAAGATTAAATTCACGAATCTCTGTAAAATTATGTTTTCCGCAAGTCGGACATGGGATATTATGTTCTTTTATAAAATCCATCATCTGTTCTTTGGACCAAGAATCCACACTGCCTTCTAATACAATCTCATTGGCATCGCAAAAATCCTCGATAATCTTATCCGCACGGAATCTCTCATGGCACTCTTTGCAATCCATTAATGGATCTGAGAATCCGCCTAGATGTCCGGATGCTACCCAAGTCTGAGGATTCATCAAAATCGCACAATCAACACCTACATTGTATTTTGTCTCAGTAACAAACTTCTGCCACCATGCCTTCTTTACGTTATTCTTTAATTCTACGCCTAGATTGCCATAATCCCAGGTATTTGCCAGCCCTCCGTAGATATCGGAACCCGGATATACAAACCCTCTTGATTTAGCCAGTGCTACTATTTGATCCATTGTCTTTTTCATAGTATCGTAATACTCCTATCTGCATGTGATACATGCGTATCTTTATAATAGTTGCTATTGAAATAATATATAAGCCGGTTGTTCTCCATTGGATGTTATAATGACTTCTTTCTCATTTACCATGCTTACATTCTCACTGATATAGGTAATATTCTTATAAGTTCGAATATGCACCGGTGCTTCTGCTATCACAATATGCATACTGCCCATTGTCAAAATATCATTCTTAGTAATCGTTTCAGGCGTCCCCGTATCTTCTGATGGAGACTTTGTCGTTGCTTTGGTCAATTGCACATCAAAATCAAATCCCTCGTCATAAGCTTCTGCTACCGTTCCACTAAAGAATATTTCCTCATTAAAGGAAGCGTAGTCTATCGCATCCTGATAGGTCATAATAGAGCTTGCAATCCCATTGTTTACGCTCACATCTTGAAGCTTAATCTTTTTATCCCCATTTTCACGGTTATATGTGGCAATCGTTTCTGTAACCATAGTGTTGAGTTCTTCTTCATCATAGTAATCTTTTTCAAATTCTTCTAAAATCACACTATCTACGGATCCATTTTTATGAACTGTTATCGTTGTGGCATCTACCGTATCTGATTTGCCACACCCTCCTAATAGCACAGTCATCCCCAATATGGCCGTTACCTCTGCTATCATTTTGTATCCTCTCATAGCTTCTCCTATCTTTGTACAGACTATCTGCACAGATACATATTCGTCCTATTATATCTAACTTATGATATATTTTCAACTATAGATTTGCAATAATCTCTAAGCTCTTAAATGTCTTATCAATGTAGCGATGTCTGTAAGCATTGGCAATGATTTCTAATTCTCTAAGTACTTCCCCTGTTACTGTAAAATTATATAATCTCATAATATCTGCATTTGTTATATATTCCACGGTATATAGAGTAGATTGCAGCCATGCTCTATCTGTAGGTACTCCAGGAAATTCACCATTTACTACCATAGCCTTCATCTCAAATATGTATTGAATCAAAGAGTAAGGGATTTTCTTTGAAAGCAATGCTTTTAGAGATTGGTAAACTAATTTAAGTAACTCGTATTCATCATTATTCTCTCTTGCATAGTAATCTGCCAGTTCACAAAAATACATGCCATAGTATGCCGCTTCATAATCTTCCCTTAAACCCGCAAAATAATTTTTAATATCGGCTTCTATAATATTATACGAACTCTTTCCAACAAAAAGTTTGAATTCCCCATAAGAAAAGGGATTGGTCGCTGCTACCAACGCACTGTTCGGTTTCCTTGCTCCTTTTGCAAAAGCAGATATCTTTCCTCGTTCTTTGGTTAATATAACAATACGTCTATCATATTCCCCGATGGGTACTACTTTCATTACAATTCCCGTTATCATTAGGAAGTCCTGCATATTCGCTGTCTCCTGTGATTGCCTTTTCATTTTGTTGATTGCAGCAGTCATCCTTGGTTTGTTTAAAGCTAAGATAATCTGCTATATTACCCGACTGCATAAAACTATCCCAGTAATTTATTGTTTTCATCATCTGCTCACCTCTAATGGATTGATTCTATTAGGGTTTGCTTTTTTCACGAATCTATTCAGAATCTTTTTGATTATATCCAAAATTCTTTAACATAAAATCACTGTCACGCCAATCTTTTTTTACCTTGACCCAAAGCTGCAGATTAACCTGTGTTTCCAGCATATCTTCAATTTCAGGTCTTGCCTGGCTTCCGATTTTCTTAAGCATGGCACCACCTTTTCCGATTACGATGCCCTTATGTGTTTCACGCTCACAGATGATGGTAGCTTCTATATCCATTATTTTTTTACGTTTCTTCATACTTTCTATACTAACTGCAATGCCGTGTGGTATCTCCTCTTCCAGCAAACGTAATGCCTTTTCTCTGATAAGTTCTGCCACGATTTGACGCTCCGGCTGATCTGTCACAGTATCTTCGTCGTAAAAAGCCGGTCCGTAAGGAAGATACTTCATGATACATTGAAGCAGTTCTTCTGTATTATCATTTTTTAATGCCGATACAGGCACGATTTCCATAAAATCATATTCTTGTCTATAGCAATCAATAAAGCGCAAAATCTCTTCCTTTTTTACCATATCTATCTTATTAATAACAAGAATAACCGGTGTTTTAACCTTCTTTAACTGTTCAATAATATACTGTTCTCCTGCTCCGATAAAAGTAGACGGTTCTACCAGCCAAAGAATCACATCCACTTCATTTAAAGTTCGTTCTGCCACATTTACCATATACTTTCCGAGTTTATTCTTAGCCTTATGAATCCCGGGCGTGTCTACAAAGACAATTTGACCTTCTTCACAGGTATATACCGTTTGGATCCTATTGCGTGTTGTCTGTGGTTTATTGGATGTAATGGCTATTTTTTGTCCTATGATACTATTCATTAATGTGGATTTACCTACATTGGGTCTTCCGATTAATGTGACGAATCCTGATTTGTGATTTTCCTGCGTCATGCCTCTCTCCTATCATTTAATGAAATAAGCTCTCTACCTTGTCAAATAATGTTTTGTTTTTTTGTATCTTTTCTTCATTTCCAACCACACAGATGGCTTCTTCCTGCATAAAAGCATCCACATATGCCGCAAGTTTACGGATGTCTTCTTGTGTTACCTGTAAGACCTCATCACGTTCCTGCTGCAGTATCCCGATATCCATATGAGAAAGATATGCACCGAGTGAACGACTTCCTTTAGCCGCCGGATTCAATGGTGTATCCATATTACTGATGGTTCCGATTAAAAACTTGGTCATAGTACGTTCATCTGCCGTAAAGGTCTTTAAATATTTGCTTGCTGCTTCATATACCGCTATGGTTTTCTCCAGGTTTGGGTCTCTATAGGATACAAAGTAGCTGTCTCCTGTTCTGCCATAGTTACACATACAGCCATATGCACCACCTTTTACTCTAATATTATTCCAAAGATAGTCATATCCCATAATCACTTTTAACACTTTAAGGGTTCCTGTATAAGGTAAGCCCTGTTTTACAAAATTACCGGCACGACAAACATATTGAACCTGTGAGGAGGTCGTGAAGCCTTCGTTTTTCTTGACCGGTATTACTTGCAAATTACCTTTTTGGATTGGCGCCGTATACAGCTTGTGATAAATATCCTTGATATATACCTGTAAATCACCTTCCTGATTGGCATCTGCGGTATAATCCACCATCAGATTTTCCGGTCTAAAGATGATTTTCATTAATGTCTTTAAGTTCTGAAATAGTTCTTCTTTCTTGGTATCAAAATGCGCTTCTAACTCTTCCAACAGGCGATAGTATGGTATCCCACTCGTTAATTCTGCCACCTCGGCATTCTTGGAAAAATAGGACATAGCACGCAGTGCTGCAAGAGAATGTCCTGATGAGGTCATCTCTGCCTGCATCCTGGAGCGTTGTTCTGATATAATCTCCAAAATACGTTTCTCGTCCGTTAAATCTGAGGTGAAAATAATCTCCTGTAATAAATCAAATGCTATTTTTAGGTTCTCAAACAGGACACTGACCTGCCATTCATAGGTAATCTTGAAATCCTGTAGGTGATGTGCGTCTACATAGGTGGATACTTTGGAGCTCATACCTCCTGTGTGTATATTGATTTCATGAAACAGTTCTCCATAGCTATGTGTTTTGGTATTCACATAACCTAAGATACTCTTAAGGATACCCACATAAGGGAGTAGCTTTGCATCAACATGGCTCATATCAAACAGTAAGCTAAGATAACCTATCCCATTGGTAAAAAGATCATGTCTCAATAAGGTGGTTTCACCGACTTTGACTTCTCTGTTTACAAATCCTTCCGCTTCCTTCGTCATGTCTTCGCGAGTCAATAGTGGAATCTTTGCCAGAATCTCAGGTGCCGTTGGTTCTTCCTGATAAGCCTGCAGTGCTTTTGTATCTGCGATAATGGCGTTAATCTCCTCTGTTGTAAGACTGTTTTTATAGGTATTGAGTTTATCTTGCAGTTGTTGTTCCAGCTTGGTTGTCAATCCCTTTATCGGTTCTACCATAATAACCGCTTTATGTGTGTTGCGTAATAGATACTGCTCTATGAGCTTTTCAAAATAATCTGTTCCAATCTTGTCCTTCATCTTTGTAAAGGTTGCATTGGCTTCAATATGCAGAAATGGAGTACTCTCATCATAGAGCCAACTATCAAAAACTTGCAATCCATACATAAGTCCTTTCGGAAAAGTACCAAAGTCAGCCTCTCTATAACGGAATTCGTAATAATTTTCCCCCGCCATCAATGCCTTCTTATCGATACCTTCTGCTACAAGCGTTCTGAAAACCTCTTCTATTGTATGCACAAACTCTGCTTTATCAGCAGGATTCGCATTCTTGGCAACAATAGAAAAATAAGGCTGATAAATACCATTCTCATAGTTACTGTACACATCTTTTCCGATTCCTTTATCAATCAATGCTTGTTTCAACGGAGCACCCGGTGCAGAACAAATCGCATAATCTAAGATTTGAAATGCAATATAAAGTTCTTGGTCAAGACTGGTTCCAATCACGGCATTATAAGCCAAATAGGTACTGTCTGTCTCACTCTCTGCCTCTGTAATCGGATATTGTTTGGATACTTCAATCGGTTCGCTAAAAGGCGCTTCCAATGCAATGGCCGAATCAATCTGTAACGCATCAAATTGGCTCAGATAGTGCTTATCAATAAAATCTAACTTCTCTGCCATATCCATATCTCCATAAAGATAAATATAACTGTTAGACGGGTGATAGTATCTTTGATGAAATTCTATAAAATCTTCATAAGTCAGCGTCGGAATATAGTCCGGATCTCCACCTGATTCCACTCCATATGCGGTATGTGGAAATAAAGAATTAAATACTTCGCGGTCTAACACATCATCCGGAGAGGAAAAGGCTCCTTTCATTTCATTATAGACAACTCCATTGATCTGTAAATCATCCTCAGCCTGCTCCAATTCATAATGCCAGCCCTCCTGCATAAATATCTTTTTCTCCTGATAGATATTTGGATAAAAAACAGCATCTAAATAAACATGCATCAGGTTCTGAAAATCTTTATCATTACAGCTTGCCACCGGGTAGACTGTCTTATCCGGATAGGTCATGGCATTCAGAAATGTATTTAAGGAACCCTTGACCAGTTCTACAAAAGGGTCTTTTGCCGGAAATTCTCTGGAACCACATAGTACTGAATGTTCTAAAATATGAGGGACTCCGGTACTGTTCTCCGGCGGTGTGCGAAATCCAATACAAAATACCTTGTTATTGTCATCATTAGACAGCAAGACAATCTTAGCACCTGTCTTTTTATGTCTTACAACATATCCTATCGAATTCAAATCCGATATCTCTCTATTTTCAATTATCTCATATGCTTCTAATTCTTCTATTCGCATAATCCTACCACACCTTTCTTATTCAGCATTGTTATCGTTTGATTGGTTTATCTACAAGCTGAATGCCATCAAATGAAGCTTTTTAATCATAATCTCTTCCACAAAACTTTCTTCTGCCCGTACTTTGCTCTGCTCTTCTTCCATAAATTCATCAAAGGTAAGATACTTACTCTCGTATCCTTTCTCTGTCGGATGCAGAGAAGTCACTTTAATCTTGATCTTGAGCTGATGGTAAGCAAGATAGGACATCTGCGTCTCTTCCACCAGACTTAACTGTTCTGCCAACGTTGCCGTTAGCGGAATATCTTTGGCAAAAATACGATGAATCGCTGTCTTAAACTTCATCGGTATCTCATCCTCTTCCAACATCTCGGCATAAGTATAGTTAGCTCCGAAATAGATACGATTCATATCCTGAATCATATATTTATAATCCGTACTGTTATTCATCTGCATCTGCTTTATCCTCAATGTAATCAAGATGATTTGCTGTTACCCTGATTGCCTCTCTAATCTCGTCTTCGGTGTAGTCGGTTTCCCTGATCATCTCTTTAACAGTTATTTTACGGCCGATAGATTCGGCTAACTCTTGTGCCTTAGTTGATATCTCATTAATCTTGTCCAAGATCTGTTTATCTGCTTCGCTACATGCTAGGTTCTCTCGGATACAGCGTTCCATGGTATCCATCATCAGCTTAGCTAACATACCCTCTGCCTCATTTACTGACTCAGCACAGGTCAGCATCTTAACCCCCAGCGTCAGTGCCACATTACCTTCTCCTATCAGGTCTTCTATCTCAACACCCTGTCCTGCATATAGTTTGGCAATCTCCACCACTTTTATTAAATAACATTCTATTAATTTGGCTGCGGCTGTTTCCTCTCCCTGCATCACATGTAAGATAATCTCTTCCTGTTCTTTCTCATTTACCTGCTGCAGAAGTTTCAGTTCCTCCAGATAGAGCTCCAGATACTCAATATCTTCTCCGGTCAAATAATCATCGGTATTCACAGTTTCTCCTACACCTATCTTGTGTTCTTTTAAATAAGCATATACCAACTGTAATTGAGCTGCTTCTAAATGTAGATTCTCAAATGTTTCTTGTAATTGTTCTTCACTAACCTGATTTCCTTGTGCTTTCGCCAGTTGTACCAGCTGCTGTAATCCATGTGTGAATTCAGTCTCTTTATTCACGTATCCTGTTCTCCTTCTTATTCTCAGTGATATTTCCGGTGACATTCTTAGTGACGTCTAATATGTTCATGTGTGAATAGATGTTCACTGCAGTATTCATAATTTCCTTCACATTTTGAGCAAAAACGAAACTCCAGTTGTGGACTATCCTGTTCTGTTCTTCCACAGATTGCACATTTATGTTTGGTAACACCTGCTGCCTGATGAACCTGATGTTTGTAGACTGCTCTTCTCTTCATCTGTTTCGGTGATAGATGGGATAGATTTCTGGTCGTTAAAAAGAAAACCACAACATTAATGAGGGATGCTCCTATCACAAACTTCGTAATAATACTTCCCGATAAGAAATTAAATCCCAGCATAACCGCATAAACAACGCCAAGCCATTTTACTTTAATCGGAATAATAAACATCAATAAGACTTGTACCTCCGGGAAAGTAGCTGCAAAGGCCAAGAATATTGACATATTAACATAATACGTACTAAATTGATAAGCAATCATGGCATAATCTGCCGATGTTGCAATCCCAAATATGCCTGTTTGAAACAAACCATATAATAAAAGGCTGCCAATCAAAGTAAATATCATGCCCGAGAAAATAAATACATTATAATGAAAATCTCCCCAGGTTCGTTCTAGATTCGTTCCGATTGAATAGTAAAAATACAACATAATCAACGTAAAGAAATCAAACCCTGCAGGTGGAACAATCAGCCAGGTCACGATTCGCCATATCTGGCCATGCAAAATCATATTGGCATCCAAAGTCAGGTAATTTAAAAAACTCGGATTCACAAAATGAATGGCATACCCAAATCCATAACAGATAATTAAACATAAAGACAGATTGTGAATGGCATATTTCCCAACTTTTCGTTCTAATTTGTCCATAAACTTCATAACATAACCTCCAAAGATATTATTTACAAGAATTTGTCCCAGTAATCTACTCATTCTACCATTCCTTATTTTAAATGTAAACAAAGAGAGAGGAACTTAAACGAAACTTCATAAAGAACATATTATATTTATAATTTTTTAATATTTTTATATTTTCCATAACTTGCTCGTTGCACTTTTAGATAGCGTGTCGTATAATGTCTAATAATTGTATAAAATACATTTAATAAGTAGAAAGATTGTTATTTTAGAAGGAGCATGGTTATTACTATGAGTAAAAATGAGTATACACTCGGAATAGATATCGGTTCTACAACCGTTAAGATTGCTATATTAGATGATACACACCAATTACTATTTGCTGATTATAAGAGGCATTTTGCTAATATAAGAGAAACCTTATCCGGTCTGCTCCAAGATGCTTTTACTAAGCTTGGCAATATTACATTACATCCCATGATCACAGGTTCCGGTGGTTTGACACTCGCTACACATCTGGAAGTTCCTTTTGTACAGGAAGTCATTGCCGTCGCAACTGCTTTGCGCGAATTAGCACCCTCAACGGATGTCGCAATCGAGCTGGGTGGCGAAGATGCTAAGATTATCTACTTTGAAGGTGGTAATGTAGAGCAACGTATGAATGGTATCTGTGCCGGCGGAACCGGTTCTTTTATTGATCAAATGGCTTCTCTTTTGCAAACAGATGCTGCCGGTCTGAATGAATATGCCAAAGATTATTCTTCCTTATACACCATAGCTGCCCGCTGTGGTGTCTTTGCCAAATCAGATATTCAGCCTCTGATCAACGAAGGGGCTACCAAGGAAGATTTATCTGCCTCTATCTTTCAAGCTGTTGTGAATCAGACCATTAGTGGATTGGCATGCGGCAAACCTATTCGTGGTCATGTCGCTTTTCTTGGCGGTCCTCTCCATTTTCTGTCAGAGCTTCAAAAGGCCTTTGTCAGAACCTTAAAGCTGGATCATGAGCATATCATAGAAACCGGTAATTCACACCTGTTTGCTGCCATTGGCTCTGCACTCAGCTCCAAACCAGATACCACCTTTGATCTTCAAACTATGGTACATAAATTATCTTCAGATATTAAGATGGAATTTGAAGTTGCCCGTATGGATCCTTTATTTGCCGACAGTAAAGATTATGATGCATTCTCTGCCAGACATGCCACACACCACGTAACCACCGCAGAACTTAGCAGCTATCATGGTAATTGTTATCTTGGTATTGATGCAGGCAGTACTACCACTAAAGTAGCTCTCGTGGACGAAGACGGTTCTCTTCTTTATTCCTTCTACAGCAATAATAATGGGAGTCCATTAAAAACAGCGATTGCTTCTATTCAGGAGATTTTCAAACAACTGCCTGATGATGCAACTATTGTTCGTTCCTGCTCAACCGGATATGGCGAAGCTTTAATGAAAGCAGCTTTTCTCTTAGATGACGGTGAAGTTGAAACAGTAGCTCATTATTATGCCGCCGCCTTTTTTGATCCGTCTGTCGATTGTATCTTAGACATCGGTGGTCAGGATATGAAATGTATTAAGATTAAGAATCAAACCGTTGATAGTGTACAATTAAATGAAGCTTGTTCTTCCGGCTGTGGCTCTTTCATCGAGACCTTTGCCAAGTCATTAAATTATAGTGTACAGGATTTTGCACAAGCTGCTTTATTTGCCAAACATCCGATTGATCTCGGTACACGCTGCACTGTATTCATGAATTCCAAAGTAAAGCAGGCACAAAAAGAAGGTGCTGCCGTATCTGATATTTCTGCCGGATTAGCTTATTCTGTCATTAAAAACGCTTTATTTAAAGTAATCAAAGTCGCAGATGCCTCCGAACTCGGCAAACGAATCGTCGTACAGGGAGGTACCTTCTATAATGATGCAGTTCTTAGGAGTTTTGAGATCATAGCCGGCTGTGAAGCCATTCGTCCTGATATTGCCGGTATTATGGGAGCATTTGGTGCTGCCTTAATCGCAAGAGAACGCTACCAGACCTCCTGTTTGCCTACCACCATGCTCTCGATTGACCAGATCAATGCCTTAGAATTTTCCACCAGCATGGCAAAATGTAAAGGATGCACCAACAGCTGCCGTTTAACGATTAATAAATTTACCGGTGGACGCCAATATATCTCCGGCAATCGTTGTGAACGTGGTCTTGGTAAAGTCAAGAACGCCAATCATATCCCCAATTTATTTGATTATAAATTACAACGTTTTTTCTCTTATGAGCCTCTTCCACTGGATCAAGCAGTGAGAGGACGTGTAGGGATTCCTCGTGTGCTCAATATGTATGAGAACTATCCTTTTTGGTATACTTTTTTTACAAAGCTGCATTATCAAGTGGTATTATCACCTAGTTCTACACACAAGATATACGAACTGGGTATTGAATCGATTCCCAGTGAATCCGAATGTTATCCTGCTAAATTAGCACATGGGCATGTTACCTGGCTGATTAAACAAGGGGTTACTTTCATCTTTTATCCTGCGTTATTCTATGAACGAAACGAATTTAAAGACGCTACCAATCACTATAATTGTCCCATCGTTACTTCCTATTCTGAGAATATCAAGAATAATATAGATGAAATAGGACATGGAGATATTGTTTTTAAAAATCCATTTTTATCTTTTCTCAATGTAGACGACATCTCAGCTGTATTAATCAAAGAATTCTCTGATATTCCTGCCGAAGAAATCATAATGGCAGTTCAAGCTGCATGGGATGAATTAGCTTTGGCACATACCGATATTCAGAAAAAAGGGGAAGAAGTCCTACATTATTTAGAAGAAACGGGAAAACGCGGTATTGTACTCGCCGGTCGTCCATACCATATTGATCCGGAGATTAATCATGGTATCCCTGAATTGATTAACTCTTATGATATTGCCGTTTTAACGGAAGATTCTATCTCTCATCTTGCAAAACCGGAACGTCCATTAATCGTATCTGACCAGTGGATGTACCACTCCAGATTATATGCAGCCGCAAGTTATGTAAAGACTGTGGATAATCTTGATTTGATTCAACTAAATTCTTTTGGTTGTGGATTAGATGCTGTAACTACTGACCAGGTAAATGATATCCTGACAGATTCCGGTAAGATCTATACCTGCCTTAAAATTGATGAAGTCAATAACTTAGGGGCAGCCAGAATCCGCGTTCGTTCCCTACTGTCGGCGATTCGTGTCAGAGAACAAAAAGACAAGATGCGTTCTCTGCATTCTTCTGCCATGAAACGAGTCCTTTTTACAGAGGAAATGCGTAAAGAGTATACCATTCTATGTCCACAGATGTCTCCGATTCATTTTGATTTAATACAGCCTGCTTTCAATGCTGCAGGTTATCATCTTGAGATCCTATCCAATGATAATCATCAAACAGTGGATATCGGTTTACGGTATGTAAATAATGATGCCTGTTATCCCTCTTTAATCGTTGTTGGTCAGATTATGGATGCGGTTCTATCCGGTCGTTACAATACCGATAGATTAGCAATCATAATCTCTCAAACCGGTGGTGGATGCCGTGCCACCAATTATATTGGATTCATCCGAAGAGCACTCGAGAAAGCCGGTTATCCGCAGATTCCTGTTATCTCTGTATCGTTGTCAAAATTAGAAGTGAATCCCGGTTTTCAATTAACCCCCGGTCTTTTAATGCGTGCAACTTATGCTGCTGTCTTTGGAGATATTTTTATGAGATGTGTATATCGGCTTCGTCCATATGAAGCGGTACCCGGTTCTGTCAATGCATTACATCAAGCCTGGAAAACCAGATGTATTAATTTTATTTCCGGAAAGCATATGTCTTTCTTTACTTTTTCACAGATGTGCCGACAAATGATTCAAGAATTTGATCAGATTCCTGTGTTGGATATTGTAAAACCACGGGTTGGAATCGTAGGCGAGATTCTGGTAAAGTTCTCCCCACTTGCCAATAATAATTTGGTAGACTTGCTGGAGCATGAAGGGGCAGAGGCTGTTGTCCCTGATTTAATGGATTTTATGCTCTACTGCTTTTATAATCAGATTTATAAAGCTGAAAATCTGGGAACCAGCAAAAAAGCTGCCCGTAACAGTAAGCTTGGCATTCAAGGTGTCATGCTCTTACGTCGGGCAGCCAGCAAAGCTTTCCAAAAAAGTGTGCATTTTGATGCACCTGCTAATATTTATGATTTAGTGGACTATGCAGCTCCTATTGTATCCATAGGGAATCAAACCGGTGAAGGTTGGTTTTTAACCGGTGAAATGATAGAACTCATACAGCATGGGGTGAACAATATCGTATGTGCACAACCTTTTGGCTGCCTGCCAAACCATGTTGTTGGCAAAGGAGTGATCAAAGAGATTAGACGTCGGCATCCAAAATCAAATATTGTTGCCATCGATTATGACCCTGGTGCCAGTGAAGTGAATCAATTAAACCGCATCAAATTAATGCTGTCTACTGCAAATAAGAACAAATAGTAAGGGAACATCTATTTAGCTATACTGATATACTCATAAATATGTCGATAAGTATCTGTGCTGTAATGGATGCCATCTGTTGTTTGATACCCGATTTGTTTGAGGTAGGTATTGGTATCGATAAACTCCATCGTGGATGGCAGCTGTCCTCGTATTATCCCATTTAGGATATCTATTTGTTCATTACTGATATTACCATAAACACATTGTACGGGATTCATAGAAAGGATAGACACCCGGATTTGCCTGCTTGCCCACTGTGGTGCCATCGCTTGATAATATGCGAGGTATTGTTTTGCAACAGTAGTGGCATCGGATTTGACGAGATCATTCATGCCCATCTGTATCACTACTTTATCTCCTGCTTTGCAGACAGCATCCATCAGTGGAATCCCAATCTGTGGCAGCCACGCATATGTTTTTCCTGCCTCTGCAATCCAAGTCCCTTTTTCTGCATTCTCTACTGCTTCATACATCTGGGTCGTCCTAGAATCTCCTATATACACAGTATGTGCCAATTGGTTGATCAACAACAACGGTTTTTGTACCCCGGCACGTCCTGCCAGGATGGCCATAATCGTATTGTAATCCACTACATTTATCCCCTGCGTATATCCTATCTGTCCATGATAAGAGATCAGACAAGTTCCATTGCTGTCCTGACCTAAAGCCACTACTTCTTCACAAGGCTGAAGCGAACCTAGTATAGGTGAATCCGTTGCCACTGTGGTTCGTACCTCTGCCGTATTCACTGCATAGCCTATGCTTGGTAACGTATCGAATCCCGTAGTCCATAAAAATAAGGCCACTAAATACGTCACTATTCTTATTTTTCTCATCTTTTGTATTCCTTTGCACTATTTCAGATTCTCTATTCCACTATCTTGTATCCTGATTTTCCATTTTCTTTCATCTCATACAATGCCTTATCTGTCTGCTGATAAAGAAAATCAAACGAGGTCGTACCGTAGACAATAGATACTCCCATGCTGGCTGTAATAGGGACTTCATTCCCAACATCTATCTTCTGTATTCTGCTCTGTAACTGCTCACACTTTTTCTTAACCTCTTGTCTGTCAATTAAATCTTTCATAAATACCAAGAATTCATCTCCACCAAGCCGACCTACAATATCATCTTTTCTAAAAATCATCAGTAAAATATTACCCACTTCCTGTAATACTTTATCTCCCATATAATGACCATATTTATCGTTCACGCCTTTGAAATCATCTATATCTAAAATCATTAAAGTTCCATATATCTGTCTTTCCTGCGTGATGTACTGATTAATCAGCTCTCTTGAAGTCTCAGCATTATATAGCTTAGTCAAACCATCCTTACTGGATTTTTCAATTAATTCTTCTCGTTCCTCCTGCTCTTTTTGTATATCTGACATCTTACCTATTACAAATTTTGGTACATTTTCTTCATATATAATAGCTCTAACCATTCGAAACCATTTACTCCTGCCATCTTTCATCTGTAATCTAAGGGTCAAGGTATTCGGCTGCGCCTCTTGCTTTGTAGTATTTTTTTCTGTGCTATACAGACTCTCTACTTTTTTGTTCTCTATCATATCCATATAACCTGTTTTTTGTGTAAACTCTTTCCAGTGTTCTATGGTATGTGGAGAATCAAACAGAGCCGCCAATGATGTGGACAAAATCATACAGTCCTGAACATAGTCATATTCATAAAGATATTCATTTGAAATATCAGATAAAAGTGTATACTTACGATTAGCAAGTGCTATCTGTCTATTCTGCTTCTGATATTTGGTTATTAAGATAAAGGCAATCATCAGGATCAACAGAATAATCGAAACAAAAGAAACAATACTACCAACCGGATTGGATGATACTATAGAAGATAGTGTAATCTGTTGAATCGGTCTTGCCGTATTATTCATGATAATATTCTGCATGGTCTCATCAGAAAATTGCTGAATCGCCTTATTCAGAATGGATAACAGTCGCTCATCTGCTCCTACGGCAACACCAATACACATATCTTGTTGTCGCTGATTCAGCGGAACTATCGTAAGATTACGTGCACCTGACCGCTTCGCATAGTATTCCATAACATAGGCATTGCCATAAGTAAAATCTGCTTTTCCTTGACCAACTGCCTGAATGCAGTCTTCCACAGTATTATAACGTATGATTTCTTTTACATTCTTAAAAGCAGAATCTACCTCCATTCCTACGCTAATCGCCAAAACTCTATCATTAATCTGCTTATCCTGTGTGGAATGCGGCATCACAACCGCAATCGGTGATTCTAAGTAAGTATTACTTAACTCGGTCTGATACACTTGTGCTAAGCTTAGATTCTGTGGCATACCGGACACAATAGAGATTTCACCTTCCTGCATCATCAAAAGAATGCTTTCCACATCTTTTCCATTCACATAATGAAACTGCAAGCCTGTCATCCTGCTAAGTTCTTCAAAATAATCAACTGAAATACCCTTGAGTTTCGCTGTTTTTGTGTCTAAATATTGTAATGGCCCCTTGTTTGGAGATACTGAAACACCGATTGTCGGTGCCTCTGCGATATATTGCTGTTCTTCTCTTGTTAAGATAAGTTTCTCTGATGCCTGTATTGGTTGTGCCACATCTGCTCTCATAAATAGCACGAAGCAGAAGATAACTCCCATCATACTTAATGTTGTTATTTTCATTTTTTTGATTATTTTCATCTGCACCCCTACTATGCGATATCACATAGTCTTATCCCTATGCTCTGTGATATATGAATGATTCAACCTACTTTCTCTTATTATATATTCTTTTTCTATTTAAGTAAACCTTTCTTGCCATGTTCTCTGTATAGTACAATACGCAAATAAATACAAATAATTTTTCGCAAAAACGATTGATAAATTAATAACAATCTGTTATAATATAAACAGTTCAATTAATCTAAACCAATTTAAGGAGGTAACATTGTATGAGTAGATTTACATTACCAAGAGATGTGTATTATGGACCGGAGGCTCTTGCAGAATTAAAGAATTTAAAGGGCAAGAAAGCAATCCTTGTTCTGGGTGGCGGTTCCATGAAGAAATTCGGATTCGTTGATAAAGTATTGGCTTATTTAAAAGAAGCCGGCATTGAAACTCAATTATTTGAAAATGTAGAACCCGATCCATCCGTTGAGACTGTTATGAAAGGTGCCAATGCAATGACTGCATTCCAGCCTGACTGGATTATTGCTATGGGTGGAGGCTCTCCTATCGATGCTGCCAAAGCTATGTGGGCTTTTTATGAATATCCGGAAGTTACCTTTGAAGACTTATGTATTCCTTTTAACTTCCCTTCTTTAAGAACCAAAGCAAAATTCTGTGCTATCTCTTCTACTTCAGGAACAGCAACAGAAGTAACTGCTTTCGCTGTTATTACTGATTATGCAAAAGGAATTAAATATCCAATGGCAGACTTTAATATTACTCCTGATGTTGCTATCGTAGATCCTGCTCTCGCAGAAACGATGCCACAACATCTGACTGCTTACACCGGCATGGACGCATTAACTCATGCGATTGAAGCATATGTATCGACCTTGCATTCTGTATTCACAGATCCATTAGCGATTCAGGCAGTTAAGATCGTAAATAATGATCTTATCAAATCTTATGATGGTGATATGGCATGTCGTGAAGAGATGCATTACGGACAATGTCTTGCAGGGATGGCTTTCTCTAATGCATTATTGGGTATCGTTCATTCTATGGCTCATAAGACAGGTGCTGCATTCTCTACCGGACATATTACTCATGGTCTTGCAAACGCCATGTATCTTCCTTATGTCATCAAATACAACTCTAAAAATCAGGAAGCGGCCATTCGTTATGCTGAAATAGCTAATTCAATTGGCATTACAGGTACCACTGAGGAATGCATCGATGGTCTACGCAAAAAGATTGTAGAGATGAATAACTATATGAAGATACCTAATACCTTAAAAGAATTTGGTATTGTCGAATCAGAATTTAAAGAAAAAATTGCTGCTATCTCTGTAAATGCAATCGGAGACGCTTGTACCGGTTCTAATCCAAGAAGTATAGATGCTGCAACAATGGAAAAATTGTTTACCTGCATTTATTATGGTACTGAAGTTGACTTCTAAGTAACTTTTAAGTAAGCCGACCCTTTCAACGCGGGTCGGCTTTTTTATTTGCCTTTTGGGATAAAATGGATTAGAATAGAAGATAAACTCAAAAAAGAAATCTAAGCGATATTTGTGATAACAAATAGAATGGAGTAATCATGATTACTTACTTAATAAATAAATTTATTCCTAATAAAGATAATGTAACTTCACCCGATGTAAGGCAATCTTATGGCATATTATGTGGGATTACTGGGATTGGATTCAATTTGTTATTATTTTTATGTAAACTTTTTGCCGGCTTATTGAGTGGCTCTATTTCTATTATGGCAGATGCGTTTAACAACTTATCTGATGCCGGTTCTTCGGTCATTACCTTGATTGGTTTCAAGATCTCCGGGCAAAAACCTGATTTGGATCATCCATTTGGGCATGGGCGTGTTGAATATATCTCCGGACTATTTGTATCCATTGCCATTATTATTATGGCTTTAGAATTATTAAAATCATCTATTAGTAAGATTATACATCCTAATCCGGTCATATTCAGCCCCATTATTATTCTGATTCTGCTGCTCTCTATCTGTGTCAAATGCTATATGGCATTATATAACAAAAAAATAGGGCAAAAAATCAGTTCTGCTGCAATGAAAGCTACTGCAACTGATAGTTTAAGTGATACATTAGCAACCACCGTTGTCCTTCTCGGCACATTGTTTACACATTTTACCGGCATCTGCATCGATGGTTACTGTGGTGTATTAGTAGGTCTCTTTATCTTATATGCCGGTATCTGTGCCGCAAAAGAAACAATAAGTCCGTTGCTAGGGCAAATGCCTGAGCCGGAATTTGTACACAGCATCGAACATATTGTTCTAAATGATCCTGCTGTTTTAGGTATCCACGATCTTGTTGTACATAATTATGGTCCGGGGCGTATCATGATATCTCTGCATGCTGAAGTCCCTGCTTCCGGAGATATTCTGCTTCTGCATGATGCAATTGATAATATTGAGCATCAGTTACGACAAGATTTGAATTGTAATGCGGTTATTCATATGGATCCTATTCAAGACAATGATGAAGAAACATTATCTTTAAAAGAACAAGTTGAAACACTCGTGATGAACATAGACCCTTCTCTTCGTATTCATGATTTTCGTATTGTAAAAGGACCCACGCACACCAATATTATCTTTGATGTGGTGGTTCCCTATGATTTCAAATTAGATGATTTGGAATTAAAACAATCCATTGCGGAGTCCTTAAAGCATATCAGTTCCTCCTATTTTGCTGTCATTGAAGTGGATCATGCTTATGTGTTAAAGGATTGTTAAATAATGTACCACCAGAAGAGTCCCATTTTGAACTTCTATATAACTTTCAATTCCCAAAAATTCGTTACTGACTCCAATGGGATAATCTTTGGTAATAGTGGCATTGATAAGTGGGTATTTAAGCCCTGTCAAATATACGCCCTCCGCACGATCTCCCATGGCAAATACAGCTATCATACCCTGTTCTAACGGTTCAAACGTCACTCTATTATTAGTAATCGTGAATAATTCATAGTTACTGCCATAAAGATGTCCCTTGCACCCCTGTATGCTAAGATAGGTAAGACATTGAATATTTGCAATTGTATGATCAATTCTACCACCTGTTCCACCGAAAATATGAAAATCTCTACAACCTTCGTCCAATCCAACCCGAATCGCAGCTAACAGATCGGTATCATTCTTTTCCTTCGGCAAACGTTCTATTCGAATCCCCTTTTCTCTGGCTTCTTCGTCTGATAATTCAAATTTCCCTATGGAATCAAAATCACCTATTAATAAATTTGGAATCAAACCAAGCGAAACAAATCTATGATATCCACCGTCTGCCGCGATCAGATAATCCTCTCTGCCCGGATGAAAATAAGTTGCTTCAAATTCACCAGAACCGATAATATAACATTTTTTCTGAATTTCCATCCTATGATTACCTCGTTTTCATAAAGAAATAAATATGCGATATGATTGAGTTTTCTGAAATCTCAATCATATCGCACATACAAATCAAAAATTAGCTTTCCAAATTCCATAAACCAAAAACACAACTATTGCTACTACTATAATACCAATTACCCAATTCATTGTAGAAACAGGAATATCAATCTTGCTATAGAGGTTATCGCGTAATCTAGGTGGAACATCCTTGTGAGAATTTTCCTTTTCTGCATCCTCTTCTACCAAATTGGAATCCTTTATTTCTTGCTCTGTCAATGTGATATCTCCTATTATTTCTTTGCTAAATATTTTCTTACATCAATCGATACTGCCAAGATAATAATAAGTCCTTTGATAATATATTGCAAGTATGGATTAACACCAAGGAAGTTTAAGCTATAGTTAATTACCTGTAGGATAACAACACCGATAATAACACCCGGAATCGTTCCAACACCACCTGCAAAAGATACACCACCGATAACACAGCCTGAAATAGCATCTAAATCATAGTTCAAACCGGTACCTGTATTGACTGACTGAATACGGCCTGCTTCTAGGAAAGCAGCAATTCCGTATAAAACACCTGCGACTAAATAAATACCCATGATATTTTTTGTAATATTAACTCCTGACACTGCAGCAGCTTCCATATTACCACCCATCGCAAACATATTCTTGCCAAGTGTCGTCTTATTCCAAATAACCCATACAACTACAGCTGCTAATGCAAAATAGATAATGAGATATGGTAATTTAAAACCAAAGATATTAAAAGAACCATTTACTACATTCAGAAATTTTTCATTAAATGTAGATATCGCTTGTGCCCCACCCTCTTGGCTATCTATGTAAATACAGGTACAGCCAAAAGCAATCAATTGTGTGCCTAAGGATACAATAAATGCATGTAATTTTAGTTTTGCAACACCAAAACCATTTAATAGACAAAATAATACACCTATGATAATACTAACAAAAAGCGGTACGATCAAAGGTAAATCTTTGGTAATCCCAGGATACATTCTGGAAGCATAAGTAACAGCCTGCATCATCGATGCGGATACCGCAGCACAGCAACCAAGGATACGGCCTGCTGATAAGTCAGTTCCTGCCAGTACAATCATACCCGCCACACCTAATGCCAAGATTCCTCTTGTTGACGCTTGTGTCAATATCTTAACAAAGTTAGATATTGATAAGAACTTTGGATTGATTGCTATGACTACAATAATCATAAATCCTAAAATGATATAAAGCGCATAATTAAGGAGAAATTCTCCTATCTTTTCTTTGTTTATCTGATTCTTTCCTATTTGTTCCGTCTTAATATTACTCATTACGTCACCCCTATTCTAAATAAATTTTGCGGCTAAGCGCATGATTTCTTCTTGTTCTTTTCCTTGAAAATCTTGCTTCATATCAAGGATTCCCGCTACATGTCCATTACTCATAACCAAGATCCTATCACAGATACCTATCAATTCCGGCATTTCGGAAGATACCATCATAATACCTTTTCCTTTTTTTGCCAAATCAATAATTAATTGATAAATCTCATATTTAGCACCTACATCAATACCTCTGGTCGGTTCATCTAACAGGAGCACCTCCGGATTGGTTAACAACCATCGTCCGATAATAACTTTCTGCTGATTACCTCCTGATAAAGATTTGATATGTGTCTTAGCAGAAGGTGTTTTAACATTCATGCTATCAATGACCCACTGTGTATCTTCACCCATTTTTTTATTAGAAAGCAATCCATGTTTTTTATAAGTCTCAATATTTGCAATTACAGAATTAAAAGTAATACTTTGTAGCGGTATAATACCGGTTGCACGTCTTTCTTCTGTTAATAATGCAAATCCATTTTTAATTGCTTCTTTAGAATCTCTGTTAGTTACCTCTTGTCCGTGCAGGATAACCTGTCCACTTTCTTTATGAGCAACTCCAAAAATAGTCTCTAAAAGTTCAGTTCTTCTAGAACCAACAAGTCCTGCCACTCCCAAAATCTCGCCTTTATGTAATTCAAAAGATGCATCAATACAACTTGGCATATACTTACCGGTTAATCCTTTTACTTCCATTAAGACTTCTCCGATTTGATTCTCCTTTGGTGGAAAACGATCATTTAAGCTTCTGCCGACCATTAATTTAATAATCTCGTCCGTTGTTAATTCTGCCGCACTCTTGGTTGCTATCCACTGTCCATCACGCATAATCGTTACATCATCAGATATCTGCAATATTTCTTCCATCTTATGCGATATATATACCATACCGACTCCTCTGTCTCTGAGTCTATTTATAATCTCAAATAAATGTTCTACCTCTTCTTTTGTCAAAGAAGAAGTCGGCTCATCCAATACTAATATTTTAGCATTATAGGATACCGCTTTGGCTATCTCAACCATCTGTCTTTGTGATACCGATAATTTACCAATCAAAATCTTTGGATCTACATCAATATTTAAGTCATCAAAAACTGCTTTTGTTTCTTTATACATTTTCTTGTGATCAATTAACCCCTTTGTCATAGGGAATCTTCCCAACCACATATTTTCCATTACATTTCTTCTAAGTACCTGATTTAATTCTTGATGCACCATTGCGACACCGTTATCCAGTGCTTGCTTAGGACTGTCAAAGCGAACTTCTGTGCCATCTATTTTAATAATACCGGCATCTTCTCTGTAAACGCCAAAAAGGCATTTCATCAGCGTACTTTTTCCGGCTCCGTTCTCTCCCATCAAGGAGTGTACGGTACCTTTTCGAAGCATAAGCTTTGCTCCATCCAGAGCTTTTACTCCAGGAAAGGATTTCTCTATATTCTCCATTTCCAATACATATGTCTCAGCCATTGTCGATTCACCGCTTTTCCTTTACTAAGATAAATGGTGCCTTCAAATAGAAAGCCTATTCAAAAGCACCACCGTTAGTCTTGTTGCTGTTTTACTGTCTGTATTAATTTATTTTACTGTTGAATAAGGGATACGTACAGATACGCCATCATCAGCGATCTTGTATTCTGTTCCTTCAATAAAGTCTTTGCCTGATGCTGCATTAGCTGCAATTGCTACGATTGCCTTACCCATTGCATCACCATCTTGTTTAACAGTTGCTGCCATCTTGCCAGCCTTAATTGCTTCTACGCCTGCATCAGTTGCATCAACGCCAATAACCGGAATCCATTTTTCACTGTCTTTGTTCATGTTGTAATCTGCACCATTTAATGCTGCGATTACGCCGAGAGCCATATCATCATTGTTACAGAATACTACTTCAATCTCGCCGTCATGTGCTGCAAGAACTGCTTCCATAGCTGTCTGTGCTTGATCTGTCATCCAGTTAGCAACGATTGGTTCTCCCTGTACGTTTTCAGTCTTAAGACCTCTTGCTTCTGTTTGTTTTACTGCAAATTCTGTACGAGCTTCTGCTTCCGGGTTTCCTGGCTCGCCTTTAAATACTAAGTATTGAACCACGCCGTCTCCGTTTAAGTCATATTCAGGATGTTCTTCCCATAAGTCAGCGAGGATATCTCCCTGCATAACGCCTGCTTCTGAAGCTGTTGTTCCGATAAAGATACCTTTACAAGATTCAATAACTTCTTTCTTTGGCTCACGATTGAAGAAAATAGTAGGGATGCCTGCTGCGGTTGCTTTATCAGCAAGACCTTGAGCAGAACCTGTATCTACTGCATTGATAACTAATACATCAACACCTTTTTCAATCAACACGTCTAATTGATCATTTTGTTTTGCCTGATCTCCTTGACCATCTTGCATATCAAGTGTAATCGCTGTTGCAGATTCTCCTGCATATTTTTCGATTGCTGCACGAACTGTTGAGATATAGGTATCATCATATTTGTAGATTAATACACCAAATGTCAAACCTTCGCCTGTTGCTTCTTCTTTTACTTCTGTTGCAGCTGGTGCTTCTTCCTTTGCTGCTTCTGTTGTAGCTGCTGGTGCTGGTGCTTCTGCCGGTGCTGATCCACAGCCTACCAACGTTGTAGCTACCATAGCTACACTTAGAATTACACTTGCTAATTTCTTCTTCATTGTTTTCCTCCTTAAAAATAAATGAATGGTTACTTCTAACATCTCCTATTGTATCGGTAACGTAACACAAGTTCCATATATTTTTCTTGGATGTCCTATGAAAATTCTTTGATTTGGGTCAATCTGTATCTTTTTTAATAAGAAATCTTTCATTTTATTGTTAAATTGTTCTCTCTTTCGACATTTATTGATATTCTTTTGTACAACTTTTCCATGGAATCCATACATATCTATCGGTGTCCATCACCACGGTATCCGGGATAGGTTTTCCTTGTCCGCATGCATAAGCTACTTCAAAGATATTCTCAGCATATACCTTGGCATCCGATACTGCAGTTCCAAGTAATCTTCCTGCCTGCACTGCTTCGATACCCATTGGTGTTCCATCAATGCCTACAATAGCACACCTTTCTTTTCCTACTTTTTCCAGTGCATCTGCCGCACCAAGTGCCATATCATCATTGTTGGATATAATAAGTTCAAGCTTAACGTCTTGCTGCGTCAAAAGCCATTGTTCTAGTGCCGCTGCTGCTTGATTTCTATCAAAATTAGCAACAAAGCCAACCACCTTATTCAGATTCATACCACCTTGTTCTAAGGTTTGTACTGAATATTCTGTTCGTATAATCGTATCCTGATGTCCTGCTTCTCCTTCCAGCATCGCATATTCTATGATACCGTCTCCATTCTGATCAATAGACTTAGGGTTTGTATGATATGCATCCAACACGATTTTTCCTTGAATAATAGCTGATTTCTTAGCATCCGACCCAATATAATAGACTTGATCACTTCGTGACATATCTTCTTCTACCGGCTCTCTATTAAAGAAAATAAGGGGTATCTGTGCCATGGCTGCCCGGTCTATGAGCGCTGCAGCATTGGTTCTGTCTACCAGATTAACGCAGATGACATCATAATCAAGTGCAATGTAACGTTCCACCTGTTCATTCTGTTCCGCCTGGTTTTCTTTTCCATCAGAGATATCAAGCTTAATCGTAAGATGATTCTGCTTCTCTTGTTCTTTTACGATTGCATCGAGATTGGAGATAATCGAAGCAATAAAAGTATCATTTGCTTTATAAACAGACACACCTATCTTGACAACCTGTGGTTCTTCTGTTCGCTTTCTATCCTGCACGTATAAACCAAAGATTATCATAATACCTATAACACATACCGCTATTATTCCAAACCTATACTTCTTCATCGCCTGTCTCCCTTACAGTTTTTAAATCGGAAAAAGTATCTTCTCATAAGTATCAGAATATACTTCTGTTGGTAAAATCGTATAGCTGTCTACCAGAATATCCCTTGGTGCCGTATGTTCTTCTAATAAAGTCACAGCGGTCTTCACGCTAACGTAGCCCATATCATAATCATTATGGATTGTAATACCATCTAATGCTCCATTAGATAAATAATGTAAAATATAGTTATTATATCCATTTCCATAGATTGGATTTGGTAGATTCTCCAGTTCTCTATATTGCTGTAGCATGTAAGTAAGTGTCGGTGTATCCAATGCTAACAATATATTTGTGTCACTCCCTGCCATAACACGTCGAACCTGCATATCAAGATTAGAAGTCTCCATGTAAGAACATAATTCTACCCGAACGTTCTGTTCTTTACAAGCATCTCGTACCCCTTCATATAGTGCATCTGCTTCTGTTCCCTGTATTCCTTCCCGAAAAGCATAAATAACACTATCCCGATGTGATAACCCTGCTATCATAGTTCGTGCAAGTTTCTGTCCACGTTCATAATCATTGGCATGGATACAAGCAGCCACTTTTTCAGAGGATGCCCAGCTACTTACATAGATAACCGGTACATTAACCGGATTCTCTTCCAACAATTCAGTCAGTCTGATACTATCTACCGGAAATACAATCACTACCTGTGCACCATTCTCAATCTCACGAAGAATAAGCTCCATCTGCTGCTCTACATCTTTATGCTCATATAAAGATATCATATTAACGTCTGCAGTCCATTCTTTTAAGGCCTGATCCATACCACTTTTATAATTCATAAATCCGGTATCTGTAAGATCATTCGTAATGACTGAGATATGATAGACCGTATTGACCTGTTCTTTTAAAACAATATCTGTAGAAGATAATACCAATAGTATCATCAGAATCAATACTGCCATGACTGCCATGACTCGCTTTAGCTTCTCCATCTTATTGCTCCCTATTCTCTTCATAAAGCATCATCGGAAGATGTGCTGTCATCTCAGTCCCTTCATCCGGTTCTGATGCAATAATAAGACCATATTCTGTTCCAAAATATAATCTGATCCTCTCATCTACATTGCGAACGCCTATTCCGGAACCACGTTTCGATGGTGTTACTTCTCCATGCAGCAGCTTCTTAACCATCTCTTCTGTCATGCCAAGTCCATTGTCTTTTACGCTCAGATACAACATATCATCCTTGCAATAGGCATGAATATAAATCTCTCCATCCCCATCCATAAATTCCATGCCATGATAAATCGCATTCTCTACCAACGGCTGTAAAATTAATTTGATTGTGGCCATCTTCTTCACTTTTTCTTCCACTACAATCTTATAAACAAATCGATTCTTATATCTCATCTTCTGAATCGCCAGGTAATTTCTAACATGCTCTATCTCATCTTCCACTGCAATAATATTTTTCCCTTTGCTTAAACTGATTCTGAAAAAACGAGCCAATGCTGTAACTGCTCTGGAAGCATCTTGCTGTTGCTCATTTTCAATCATCCACACAATTGTATCTAAGGTATTATATAAGAAATGTGGATTAATCTGCGACTGTAACGTATCCAATTCACTCTTTCGTTTAGACTCATGTTCTACTACAATATCATCCATCAGCTTCTTCATTTGTCTGGCCATATTTTGTACGGATTGTCCCAAGTGACGCACTTCAAAGAATCCCTCTGCAACAATATCCGCATCCAGATTACCGGATTCCACTTCCTTTACTGCCTGTTCCAGGTTCTGAATCGGTCTGGAGACTTTCTCGGAAATATACGAATTAATCACGACTAATACTAATATAAAGAATAAAAACAGAAACAAGAAAAAAAGATTACTCTTAATCGAGTTCAACGATACTGTTTCTCCGCTCGTTACACCTACGATAGCCCAACCTGTATAGCCTACCGACTCAACAGTCACAATACGCGACTCTCCTTTATAATCTTCCTTATGGATCCCATCCTTATAAGTTATCGCCACTTGATTATTTTCCTGTATCTGATTAGAGTTCAAGAGCTGTTGCTTGGGATGATAAATAATATTACCCATCTGGTCCATAAGGTATAGATATCCGGTCTGACCCAGAGAAACATGTGAAAAAATTTGTTTTAAGCCATTATAATTCAAATCAATCAAGAGCACTCCCTGTTTGGTTCGTGTGCCATCTGTAATCTGAACTGCCCTGCTTAACGAAATAACCCAGTCATATTGATAATCGCTATCCACATATAGATTCTGTACGTGTGGATTGGAAAAATGCTGATTTTCCGGTTTATTCAAGGCCTGTCTAAACCAAGTCGCTTTATCCGGTTGGACATTCGTGCGTAACGTAGCTGCCGGAGCCATCACAACGGGGGCTCCATCTTCTGTAAATAATGTAATATTCTTTATATAGTCCTTATTGGTATCATAAAGCAACTGGAAACTGCTATATAAATCTGTATTATGAATATCAGCATCTTTGATTACACTATAGCATAGCGTATCAGATACTTTCATCATATTACGAATATACGTGCCAAGGCTACTATTTACCTGTTCGATTAAAGACTGATCTTCCCTCTGAATTTCACTTTTTAATTGTCCTGAAAATCGATTATAAAAAGACAATCCCATAATAATAGTAGCCACTGCTGCAGTGACCGTAAAAGAAATCCATACGATATAGCGAAGGCTAATATTATGATATCCGTTTCTGCATGTTGTCCACAATCTTCTCAGCATTTATTTTCCTCTATATTTACTTGGGGATATCCCAAACTTCTTCTTAAATACATAACTAAAATAGTTTGGCTCTGTATATCCTACTTTATCCGCAATAATATACGTCTTATCTTCTGTTTCATTTAATAGTTCTACCGCTTTGTTCAAGCGAATATCTGTTAAGTAATTTACATAACTTACTCCTGTCTCTTTTTTAAATATGGTCGAGAAATATGCCTGACTAATATGTAGATGTTCGCATACCATCTCCACGCTAAGCTCTTGATTGGCAAAATGCTCCAGAATATATGTCTTTGCATCTTCTATTATCGTCTTGGCAGTATTGGTACGTTCTTGATTCATGCAGCGATTAATCGTGATGCAAACTTGTGTCAGCCACTTCTGTGTACTGTCTAAATTGGTAAGTCCTGTTATCACTTCCAGATAATCCTTGTTTTTTCCAAGAATAGTATCCGATTCCAATTCATATTTCTGTACAAATTGCATAATCGAATTTACGATGGATATCATATAGACTTGTTGTTCTCTCATATGAGCTCTTGAATCTTCCATGCCGGCCACGAGTTTTTCCACCATCTGTTCTATGGAGCTTTGATCTCCAAACTTTAATGTCGAAATCAATGTTCCTTCTGCTCGTTCATCAAATTGTAAATATTCTCTTTGCACATTCTCCATATCTCGAATGCAAATGGCTATGTCGCTTCCAATACTGGCTCGATACCCTATCGCATCTCTGGATTCCAGGTAAGAATCCGATATCTTCTCTAATTCTGGATAAGGTTCTCCAATCCCTATCGTAACAGATACTTCTAATATTTTTTTACATTCTTTGCAAACAAGGTTCATCGTATCAACCAATTCCGATAACGTATCTTCTTCTGATAAGCCGCAGATGGTACAGATACCAAGCGAGGTTCTAAGCGTCGTATAATGATATTTTCGATTAAGATTTTCTTCCAATACCTGCAGTACCGAAATAGGTACCAGTTCTTTCTCTTGATGCAGGGATAAGATATCCGGTCCTGTCGCATCTCTTGGTATCTCAATGTAAACAGAAGCCACTACCCATTTTGATACTCCCTGCAATTCCGATGCATACTGTAAAAATCCTTCTGCAATGGTATCTTTATCTAATTTACCATGAATCAGATCCGTTAGGAAATGTTCTTTAAGCACCGGCAGCATATGTAGATAGTTGAGTCGAAGTGCCTCTATATCCCTCTTATCTGCCACTTTACGGTCTAACTTTAACTTGAGTTTACGCAGAATCTCTGTTAGTTCTTCTACATTTACAGGCTTTAAGATGTATTCCATCACATTTAGACTAATCGCCTGTTTCGCATATTCAAATTCATCAAATCCCGAGAACATAACAATCTCAGTATCCGCATAAGACTGTCTGATATGCTTTGCCAGCTCCAATCCATCCATATAGGGCATCTTAATATCCGTCATAACCAAATCCGGTTCTAAGAGTGCGATTTTCTCCATCGCATCTTCCCCATTTTCCGCATCTCCTACCACTTGAAAACCTAATTGTTCCCAAGCAATCTTCTGTTTGATACCTAAACGTATCTCTTCTTCATCATCTACCAATAGTATCTTATAATATGCCATGAAATTCTGCCTTCTTTCAAATTATAATTGGGTTCCATGTAAGGAAATATGGTCGCTTAATAACCTATGATTTCTTCTTATTATCATTTGATATTTTCATATAAAATAATATCATTTTCAAACGGTCCGTTCGGTAGTTCATAATAACACTGTTTAATTCACTATAAAATTACACCATTCTCAAACCAAGCGGTACATTTGATGTCGTTGCTGAAGATCCCAATGATTGTATCGATTGTGCCATACCTGACCCGGTTGTTTTAAAAGCCTGTACGGACTTGGATATCCCAGCAGAAAACATTTCACCAAAATCTACATCGGACATATCATTATAATAGTCCTTATATATACCATACCCTGCTGCAAACAAGCTGGTCATCTCTCCAACACTGGATTTGGTAGCCGTAGCGGTAATACCTGATAACTTGGTGTATTCGGCAACCCCTGTATCGGATAGAGAGGCAATACCGCTCTTGATATCATATGCCGCACTGATAAAATCAGATTTGGTAGTTCCCGCCCATGTATCAGAAAAGGCTCTTGCTGCATTTTCAACGGCAGCCAAATCTTTTACACCCAAGGATGATAGTTCACCTATTGCCCTTTTTGTCTCGAAGGTAGCTGTAACAGGTGCAAGGACGCCCTCGGTTATCTGCATACCTAATCCTCCGATTGCTGCCCCTGCCTGTGTCAATCCTCCAAACGTATTGGACAGAGCATCCACCTTACTGACAGAATCCGTTACTTTATTCGTAACCCCCTGCATAGGGGATGATAAATTGTCAATCATATTCATTACAACAGATAACTTATATAGTGATTCAAATCCCATTGTTTTACCATCTTTCCTGTGCTATACTGAATTCAAAAGGGGTGATTATATGTCAATGTTTTCATGGATGTTCTTCATAGTATGTTTTGCATTAATTGCAGGTATTGTTGTCTCAATCATCGTTTTTGTACCCTTGGCTATTTATGTTATTCCATATTGCCTTTGGCTGGGGAACCAACTGACTATGGGCAAATATAAAGAGCAGAAAAACTTTGGTGTTTGGAAAACTGTAAAATGCGCAACTAAACTATATTCATCTTGGATATTTAGAAAAGATTTGACGTTCTAGCGTTGAATCTTTTTTAATTAATCACATTAGATATCGCCTCCGCATGGGTATTGGTATCAAATCTTTGTATTTGCCTCGCCAGTGCCAGGTACCAGAGGAACTCATCCACTTGTAATGTGTCAACATTTATATCTTTTAGAAGAGCAGGGGGTACAAAGTGATATATCTCTAATTTCCCCATCAAGAAAAAATCCTCTTGCACCTCCTGTTGTTTCTCTTCTAAAGTTTTTTGAAATTTACGTTGTCACTAAGCCCCAATGCACTTAGAAGCTTGGTTCCAACGCCAAGAGCTAGCTAGGACGAAAGTAAATGTGATTAAGGCAAATGCTCACAAATACTCTGTATCAGCA